>JALLOF010000330.1 GCA_027717595.1 Nitrospinae bacterium AH_259_B05_G02_I21
CCTGGAAGGAGGCCGCTGAGATAAAACTGTCCGTCGACAGACTCGACTTCGTGATGCCCATCAAGATGGGCCGGCCCGCAGCGGGGCTCCCCTTCTCAGCCTGCACCAGGGCGTTGGCCTTGTGGAACGCCGCCTTAGAGATTTGCTCGTCCACGAGGAAGTCCGTATCGCCGGCATCTTCCACAACAATCCGCTTTAGCATCTGCCGCACTATAATCTCGATATGCTTGTCGTGGATGTTGACGCCCTGGAGACGATAAACCTGCTGGACCTCATTGACCAGGTATTTCTGGAGCTCCTTCTCGCCCAAGACGTCGAGAATATCGTGTGGGTTAGCCGCCCCGTCCATCAAGGGCTCCCCGGCCTTGACCCTGTCATCTTCGTGGACATTGACGTGCTTGCCCCGCGGGATGAGGTATTCGCGCTCTTCGCCCTGCTCGTTGGTGATAATCACCTTGCGCATGCCCTTGGTGATGGGGCCGAACTTGACCACACCATCGATTTCACTGATGATCGCCTGCTCCTTGGGCTTGCGGGCCTCGAAGAGCTCCGCGACGCGGGGCAGACCGCCCGTGATGTCC
>JALLOF010000331.1 GCA_027717595.1 Nitrospinae bacterium AH_259_B05_G02_I21
GGCCCTCACGCAGCGAGGCCGCAGCGCCCGGGTGAGCGAGCTCGAGCTCGCGCGCCACCGAGAGTAGCTTCGCGCCGGCCTGTTTGTTCGTGCCGGCCTTGAAGGCCTTGCGGATCTTGGCGGCGAACCATGGCCGGATGTGACGGGGCAGATGCTCCAGCACGTTGTTGAGCTTGTGGACTCGGCACCTCTGGATCAGCGCCCAGTCCCCGAACGTGTCCCGCACCGCCTTGCGTAGCCCTTTGGAGCCGTCCATCACGATCAGCCGTGCCCTTTCAACCGGCAGACCACGCTCGATGAGCTGCCGCAGCAGGGCACGCCCAACCGCGGCGCTCTCGGTACTGCCCTCCACCACCCCGAGCACGTGCTTGTGGCCGTCCGTGTCGATGCCGATGGCGATCACCAGCAGGTGCTTCGCCATCTGGGTGCCGTCGATCACGATGGCCGGTAGATCGATCTCATCCAGCGGCCGCGACAGGTACTTGCCGACCTGCTGGGAGGTACGGGCCACGAAGCGCCGGGACACGCTCGATTTGCTCGTTCCCGACGCTGCCAGCTCATCGGGCAACGTCTCCAGCGA
>JALLOF010000332.1 GCA_027717595.1 Nitrospinae bacterium AH_259_B05_G02_I21
GGCCCGCTGACGGCGACCAGAAGGACCGCAGCCCCGCGCTCGGCGGCCGCCGAAATCTTGCTCTCCAGTGCTTGGAGGGGGCCCTCCGGCTCCGGCGCTCCCCCAGGAAACCCATCCCGCACAAGGACGGCTTTGCCGAAGACGGATTTGCCGGCGTAGTCGTCCCGCTCGGCGGTGACGAGGCCGTAGCCGACATCTACAATGGTTGACTTGTAGGTCCCCACGGGCGAGCCGAGGACGGGCCAGCTCTCAACGTCCCGGTGCTCATCCCCTCGGGTGAGCCGGAGGTGGAAGAAACCGATGTCGGGCAGAGTCAGGGTAAAGGGCTGTCTCCACGAGCGGTTCTTCCCGGCGTCGGCCACCGGCTCGAAGCCCGCCTGCTCGAGCTGCTTTGTGATGTAGCGGGCCACCTGGCGGTCTCCAGGCGTGCCTGGGAACCGTCCCCTAAGCGACGGGCCGGCCAGCGCCCGAACGTGCTCCATCAGGGCTCCTCGTGCGATGGGCCGGGCGAGGGCGAGGGCGGCGCTGTAGCGGGCCGGCGTGTGTGGGGGCTCGGTCGTCCCCCGGGCTATGGGCCG
>JALLOF010000333.1 GCA_027717595.1 Nitrospinae bacterium AH_259_B05_G02_I21
GTCATAGATGCCGCCAAGGCGGTGGCGATGCCCCTCGACCGGGAAGTCATTCACATCGTACCGCAGGAGTACATCATCGACGATCAGGATGGTATTCGGGAGCCCCTCGGGATGAGCGGGGTGCGGCTGGAAGGGAAGGTCCACATCGTGACGGCGGCGGTGACCAGCGCCCAGAACATCGTCAAGTGCGTCAACAAGGCCCAGCTTCGGGTCCATGACCTCATTCTGGAGCAGCTGGCCTCGGCCGAGGCCGCCTTGACCCTTGATGAGCAGGAGCTCGGGGTCGCGCTGGTGGACATTGGCGGCGGCACGACCGATATCGCCATCTTCATGGACGGCTCGGTAAAGCACACGGGCGTGCTGGCCATCGGCGGCAACCAGATAACGAACGACCTGGCGATCGGGCTTCGCACCCCCACGGTCGAGGCCGAGCGGATCAAGAAGAAGTTCGGCTGTGCGATGACGGCCCTCGTCCACGAGAACGAGACAATCGAGGTGCCCTCGGTGGGCGGACGCGATCCGCGCATCCTCCACCGCCGGGTCCTGTCCGACATAATTGAGCCGCGTGCCGAGGAG
>JALLOF010000334.1 GCA_027717595.1 Nitrospinae bacterium AH_259_B05_G02_I21
TCAACGACGCCGACGTGGACCATGGGCTCCTTACCGGCCTCGCAGACGACGACCACACCCAGTACCACAACGACACGAGGGGCGACGCCCGCTACTACACCGAGACCGAGTTCCTCAACTCCTCGGCGGGTGCGGGTGACGCGGGCAAGCCCATCAAGCTGGATGCGGGCGGCAAGGTCGACGCGACCATGGTCAACGACGCCGACGTGGACCATGGGCTCCTTACCGGCCTCAGCGACGACGACCACACCCAGTACCACAATGACACGAGGGGCGACGCCCGCTACTTCACCAAGACCGAGCACCTGAACATCTCGGCCGGGGCGGGTGACGCGGGCAAGCCCATCAAGCTCGACGCGGCGGGCCACGTCGACGCCTCTATGGTCAACGACGCCGACGTGGACCATGGGCTCCTTACAGGCCTCGCAGACGACGACCACACCCAGTACCACAACGACACCCGGGGAGATGCCCGCTATGTGAAGAAGGCGGGCGACACCATGACTGGCCTGCTCGTCCTCTCTTTCCTATCAGGCTATGGGAGTTGGTGTTGTCGTCGAGCCAAACCCACAGGG
>JALLOF010000335.1 GCA_027717595.1 Nitrospinae bacterium AH_259_B05_G02_I21
GTCCTGAAGCTCCTGGCCTTGGCCAAGACCCTTGACGTTCCGGTCTTGGTCACCGAGCAGAATCCCCAGGGGCTCGGCCACACCGACCAGATGGTTATCGAGGCCCTGCCGGCCTACGAGCCGCTGGTCAAGGAGACCTTCTCGGCGGGGATCGAGCCGGCCACGCTGGAGGCCGTCTCGGCGACCGGCGCCACCGACCTGGTGGTGGTCGGTGCGGAGGCTCACGTCTGCGTGGCCCAGACCACGCTCGATCTGCTCCATCGGGGCTACCGCTGCCACTTGGTCGAGGATGCCGTGATCTCTCGGCGAGAGGAAAGCTGCCTGGTGGGCATTGCCCTGGCGCGCCAGGCGGGGGCGCTCATCAAGTCAACCGAGATGGTCTGTTTCGAGATGTTGGAGCGGGCGGGCACGGACGCCTTTAAGACCATGCTTCGCTGGATTAAGTAGGGCGGGAAATTGGAAGGGATGAGAAAGAGCATCGCTGCAGGCCTCAGAGGACGGGGTGAGAGGAACCACGATGGAATATCCCGTGGAGCTTCGCTATTCCGAGGAACACACATGGGTGCGC
>JALLOF010000336.1 GCA_027717595.1 Nitrospinae bacterium AH_259_B05_G02_I21
CCCATGACAAGGCCAATGATAAGCCGACGCATCGTCTCGAGCTCCTTTTTCACTCCAACCGATAGAGCGTACGCCTAAAAGTCCGCCCCATAGTATCCGCATGAAAGAACCCTGTCAAGGTATGGGAGCCCTTGCGCGGAGGTTGTGATGGAACCCTATGGGCATTATTTTACAGGAAGTTATCCTAATGATAGCGGCTTATCAAAGTCTCGCGATTGAGAAACGTCATGACCAGGAGCGCAGCCATCATGAAGAACTCCAACAGCAGCGCCGGCGCTTGAACGGTGGTCGATGGAAGTATAAAGACCAAGCGTTCGATAAAGACCCCGGAAATAACAACCCCCGCAATGATGACCACGAGAAGCGGATTCGATTTGATTCGAATAAACAAGAGACTAATGAATGGAAACGGGAAGAGCGCGCCTAAGATGACAAACGAGAAGAACAAATACCGTGGGTTCGCAAATCGTCGCGCGAAGAAGACCACTTCTTCTGGAATGTTCCCATACCAGATGACGAGGAACTGGGAGAAGAAGAAGTAGGCCCACATGACGCTAAAGGCGA
>JALLOF010000337.1 GCA_027717595.1 Nitrospinae bacterium AH_259_B05_G02_I21
GAGCTGCACATTGTGGAGAGCCTCCCCAAGACGCCGACGGGCAAACTGCTCAGGCGTATCGTTCGCGATTGGGACAAGGAACGCGCGGCTGCCAAGTGAAGCTTGCTTTGGCCCGCCAGGACTTCTATAGGGGCGCCGGCTTCCGACAGGGGCAGGCGCCCCTGGTACTTTCAGCCCATGGACATACAACAGGTTGACGACTGCCACGCCTCCGACGGGGCACCGGTTCCGGCCTACGTTATACAGCCGGACGGTCCCGCCCGGGGAGCCGCCGTCGTGGCCCACGGCTACTCCTCGAACAAAGAGGCCCTCTTGGGGCTCGGGGTCAAGGTGGCCGAGGCCGGCTGGGCCGCACTGGTGATTGACCTCAGAGGCCACGGCGAGCACCCCTCGGTCCTGAGTGAGGCCATCATCGGCGACATCAACGGCGCCGTCGCTTACGCCCGGCAGCGGTGGGCGGGGCTGCCCGTCGCCGTCATCGGCCACTCCCTGGCGGGTCGGCTCGCCTTGATGAGCGAGGCGGACCTCCTCGTGGCCATCTCGCCGGCGGTCCCTTCCAAGCC
>JALLOF010000338.1 GCA_027717595.1 Nitrospinae bacterium AH_259_B05_G02_I21
CCCATGGTGCGAGGCCTCGCGCTCTCGGATCGGCTCACGCTCATGACTGCTCCTCCTCGTTCAGCGCCGGACGATGAAATCGTCGTAATAGGCGGTGGCCTGCGACCTCGTCTGGTCGGTGTCCGTCATGATGGCGATCGCCACCACCTGGGGCGGCTCGCCCCCGAAGAGTTTCCGATAGTCCTCGGCCAGATTGCGCCGCTCTCGGACCCATTGGCGGGCCAGCTCTCGGCCGCCCTCGACCGCCACGATCCGGATGTTCTCCTCCGTCGGGTGGCGAGCAACGGCCCCCTGGGGCAAGGCATTGGCCCATATGTACTGGATAATTTGGACCCGCCAGGGCAGCACGCTCCTGGCGAAGATGACGTAGACGCCGGCCGGGTGGTCCTTTGCCTCAACCCGCAAGGCGTTGCCGGCCTCGATGATATCCTCGATTTTCCACCGCCACTCGAGGTGAGGGAACCTGATAGGATTAAAGCGCACGATCTTTCCGAGAGCAGATGCGCTGGACTGGCTGTGGGCCTTGACAAATTGGTTTTCCCCTTCACGCACCACCTGGT
>JALLOF010000339.1 GCA_027717595.1 Nitrospinae bacterium AH_259_B05_G02_I21
ATGTAGCCCCGGAAGGTGTCGAAGGCCTTTTTCACGGGGAGGCTCCCTAGTTGAGAATCATTCTCATATACGCAGGGAGCACCGGGGATGTCAAGCGCTCGAAATGCCCGCGAGCAAAGCCCAATGGGCACGTAGTCCCCGTTCAGTCCTAGAGAGGAAGGTCGAGGGGTAGAGCAGGTTCCGCCCGCCGAAGGAGGCGGGGGTCGAGCTGGCGCTCTGCATGGTAGGAGGACCGCACGAGCGGCCCGCTCTCGACGTGGAGGAAGCCCATGTCCCTAGCCCGCTCCCCGACGGCCTCAAAGACCTCCGGGGGCCAGTAGGTCGCCACCGGGGGGTGGTCGGGCGACGGCGCCAGGTATTGGCCGACGGTGAGCAGATCGCAGCCGGCGGCCGCCAGATCCTCGAGCGTCTCGTAGACCTCCTCGAGGGTTTCGCCTAGCCCTAGCATGATGCCGCTTTTGGCGAACATCTCCCCGTTTGCCCACGCCTTGACCCGTCGGATGAGCTCGAGGGAGCGGCCGTAGGCGGCCTGGGGCCTTACGACCCGCTGTAGGCGGGCA
>JALLOF010000033.1 GCA_027717595.1 Nitrospinae bacterium AH_259_B05_G02_I21
GTAACACCACCTCTTGTCTGATCGGGGAGGCCACCGGGTGACCGGTGGCCTTCACTCGTTAAGAGCGTAACTCTTTGATACTTTGTCGCGACGGAAGACGAAAGGCGAGACATGGGTTCAATAGTGAGTACCCATTTTTTTAGCCAAAGACACCCCAATGGTGGCATTGAATTTGCAATAAATATGTGGGAGTAAAAACCATGCCTCGTGTTTACTATATACACGCCACTCCGAGTGTAGTGCGGCGCAGGAAAAGGAGGAAAAGGCGACGGGCTTTGCTCGCTGGGTTCCTGATAATCGCTCTGGCCCTTAGTATGTCCAGTCTCGTCCACGGTTGGCAATGGATGATCAATAAGGGGGGGTCCAGACCGGGCTACGCTCTAAAGGGCTTCGAGCGGACAGCTTATTAGACTGGCATGAAGCTGGGTACGGAGAAATCTGACAAGACCGAGCCCGATGTTCGAAAGTTCTACGAAAGAAAGTTGGAAAAGAAAACTCCCCAGCATGCCAAAGAAGCTCTTAAGAGTTATTATAATATATTCAAGGCTGGCTACAATAAGACATCCAACTTCAAGAAACGTTGATGCCAAAAGAAGCACTCCCCTCCCTTTTTGCTCTATCATAAAGTTAAGATTTCACGATGAAATATTAACTTTCTCACCGGCCAGCCGAGTATCATATTTCGTTGAAATATACACTCCCCCAACCTGAAAGATCTGCAAGGTTTCCGTCTAGGTCTGGATCATGAGTCTCAGTGATTTTTCCCGCCGAGAGGCAATATTATATTGACAGGAATGGTTGTATTGGTTACATTGGTTGATATGGGAACAGTAATAATCCAAACTAGAGACGTTCCCGCTGATCTTCATCGCCGCTTCAAGGTTGCCTGTGCAAGCGAAGGGGTATCCATGAAGGACAAGGTGATTGAGTTGATGCGTGAATACGTAAAGCGACAGGAGAAGAAGATCAGGAAGTAGAACGGGCAGAGCACCTAACCGCGAAGTCAACCGCTCTGCCCAGAACGTGAACCCCTCAGAGAGGAGTCCAGCTATGGCGAATCCTACCAACAAACCTCCAAGCAGTCAACCACCACCACGATCCAGTCGGGAGAGCACTTTCCTCACCCCGGACGAGATAGCCGCCATGCTCCGGGTTCCCGACAAGAGGACTACCCAGGGCAAAAGAGACTACGCATTGCTCAAGACCATGCTCGCCACGGGGTTGCGGTCGGCTGAACTCTGCACCCTGTACGTGGGAGACATTCAAAGCTACCGCAGCCAGCCTGTTCTTACCGTCAACGGGAAAGGCGGGAAGGTGCGAAGGGTGCCGCTCCATCCAGAGGCGTTGGAGGCGATCCGGGCTTATTGGAAAGCCGAAGGCAGGGACGGCCACAAGCCCGATGAGCCCATCTTTCAGACCTTGGGCAAGCATGGTCCCTATGGGGCTCGGAGGCTAACCTACAAGGCCATACGGCACCTTGTAGCCCGAACACACAAGGCGGCCCTGATAAGGCGACGTGTGACGCCTCACACGCTGCGCCACACCTTCGCCGTCTCACTCCTAGACCAGGGTGTTGACCTTCGGACAGTCCAAGACCTAATGGGCCATTCCAACATCACAACGACCCAGGTTTACTTGCATACGTCCGAGGAAAAGAAGCTGGCAGCCGTGAACGCCCTCACCTTTGGGAGTTGAGGGATTCACGTTTTCTAACCCAAATCGGAAGGGATGGGGGGCCGGTAAGTATTTGAAAGACTGTCAGGCCGTAAGGGAATTGGGGCAATTTTCGGAGGGTTCTCTGACTTAAATCTCTTGATTGAAGTTGGTATTTTTAGTCTCTAAGCTACCTCTCTGAGAAAAGTGCTTCTAGTGTATGTTTGAACGAAATATGATACTTGGCTGGCCGGTGAGCTAGTTAATATTTCATCACGGAATATGCTATTTCGGTATGCGGTAGCTAATCGAAAGGACGGGATTGACCCAGCATATGCTAATGTTGGAAATTCGCTTAGTGATGCGCGCTCACACCCTGGTTCGTATTCTCTTTACTCAACTCCCACCTAGTCGTTGATAGAAGGGGCGCTGTCAAAAGTATGGCGACAGGGCTAGCGAGCAAGAGGAGATGGAATATAAGAATCCACTAGATCGGTCGGTTTGAATTCTGTTACAACAACTACTGCACGAGCGATGAGATTGCCAAGCGAATCGTCGACCTCGTGAGATTCGAATTGCCCCAGGCCTGCGCTGAATTCATTAATAGGATGTCGGACAAAGCGATTGTTGTCGTCAGCCGTAACCCAAACCTCAACAGAATACTGGAGTCCCGCCGGACCCATCGGCAGGCTCGTCAATGCCACAAAGATGAACCTGTTCAGGCCGGCAAATTCCTTATGAAAGCTCCACTGCAAACTTCCATGGCGTTCGGCTCCTGGACCAACGAGCCGAAAATCGTATTTGGAACATATTTCAGTAAGGCTGTGGTTTAGGTGTTGAATCAAGTCAAATCCCATGATTCGCTGAACCTCAAGTAACCTTTTTCTCCCAAGACCACACAACAGAAGTGTCAGGAAAACCATTGGGAAGTAAGTACTCTATCCCTATTCCACCCTCAACCCAACGGGGCCCTTTGATGGTGGGAATTTTAGATGGGTCGAGTGCCATAACGTATTCTCTGCCTTCTCGAGGGGTGGGTAAATTCAAATAAGTGATGGTGTCCTCTGGGGCGTACGGAGTAGGCGTAGTATAGTGCCGGAGCGAGCTCCCCCTATTAAACATACCAACCTGGCGAGGCAAGAGGTAACGAAGGAGGTACCGACCGCCGAGTTCATCATAGACCTCCCCTCCTGTTTTATCAAGAATATCGCCATCTAAGGTCCCTCTGGGGGATATTAGTACTCCGCGCAACAACTCAAGCATCTCCATATCCAATACCGTAGCTAGCCAAGCAGAGCTGCTCATGGCAATCCTCCGATTTCCTTTTTAAAAATCATTCTACAGCAGAAAGGGACAAAATGGAAAGCAAAAATTAGTCGATCGAAGTGACTGTCAGTCCCCGGATATAATCCATGGGTAGAGCATGAAGGGAACCGCTATAGCCATCCAGGATGAGGTCGGGGTATAATTACCCTAGCCCTTTTCCATAGAACCCTGTGATTTGAGTCATGTGCGGACGCTACACACTCGCTACCTCTAATGAAACCCTTGCCATAGTCCTGATGGCCCCCCTGCTGGCCACCCCCGCCGTGGGGGGCGATATTCAATCCGTCCGCCGCATGATAGGCGGGGATACCATTCTGATTACCTAGTGATGGCGGTGGCGAGTATTCCCAATAAACCTAGATAAAGCGAGCCTATCCACAAGAGAGTGGTGAGCGGGTGAACTTTAATAACATTGCCGATTCTATAGGTCAAAAGTGGCTCTGGTGTGTAGATGCCGGGAGTCTCCCTAGGTATGAATTTATATATCCTGGCTCCGATGAAGTATCTTTTGCCAGCCTCAATCTTAGAGGAATCAAGGTTGGCGGTGAAGTGCAGAATATCTCCAGGTTGGAAAGCTTCGAACATTCCACCATTATCAACCTCAAAATCCCGCGTCTTGTCTATAGGATAGGAGCCCCACATAGCCGGGTCATCTGGATAGAGACCAAATCTGGCCTCGACCTGTCCTAGATCAATAGCTGTGCCTCGATTTTCAACGACAATTGAAAAATGAGGAGTTAGCCAACTCTCGAAAAAGATGGGCCGCCATTTAGTCGGATGTACTTTAACAATAAATTCATGCTCGCGCTCAATGTTTTGAGCATATGGTTCGGGGTTCCCATGTCCGCGATACTCAGGTATTTTGCGGAATGCCAAATAAGTAAAAGGGGCGAGCAGGGCGACTCCCATTAAGATGCTGAGGGCAACAGTCATATCACACTTATTGAAGGAAACATGAAATGTCTACTTATATACCGGCCCTCGAACACCGTGCAAGTGCCATCTAATGGGATTGACTGAGCGGCCCCACTGGGCTAATCTCTAGCTGGAGGGAGACGCCGTGGAACTTTCACGGTGATTTTCCTCTTTTTGATTTAAGGGGCAGCTAACGAGCCCGCGGCTCGGACGACTATCCGCAGTCGTCGCGGCTGCCCCCAATAATTCATGCGGGGATACTGGCGGGAAGTATCAGATGGGGAAGAATCGGAATGCTGAGCAAGCATTCGTAGGCTTTGCCAATGAAGAGCTAACGGAAGAAAATTTTGCACTCGTCATTGTAAATCTCATCAGGCAGCTCAGAGGGTTTCCACTCACAAACAGGCCCGACCCGACTTATTGCGCAGAACATAATCTCACCCTGGACAGTTTGGGGGTATTACAGAAAAACATAACCCATGTTCTATACTTTTATGGTCGAGTGCCCGATGAAGATCAAAGGATTCTCCATACCCTAAATTCTCATGTCAAACGCTGTCGGGCTAAACTCGAAGAAAATCCAGACGGGCAATTACGGAAAGTGTTGTGGGCCGAAAATCCCATTGATGAGATAAATTCGAATTTGGCCGATGTAATAATAAACGGCCCGCCCGATGTGGTTGAATGTGAATATTGTTGGAAATTCCTACTAAAGAAAACGGCAAACCAGAGGTTTTGTAGTAATCAAAGCTGGTGTCGCCGACAATACCACAACCAAAGGCCGCTACGAAAATGGTGGGGCGATTTGTCAGGACCAGAACGGGACGAGTATTTAAAGACCAAGCGAGCATTGTGGGATTGCCTCTCCCAAGAAGAACAGGATGAGATCATGGCCAGGGCAATGGCCCAACCACACGAACCCGTTTGGGAAGGAATGGCCCTCTATATCCTTAAACAAGTAGTCTCCTACCAATAATCGTCCCCCGAATCCCTTTTCATTCAAGGTGACGCGCTTCACCCCCCGAATCTCACTTTAAGCGCGTCACCATAACATGTTGAATATTCTGCCGTTACTTGTATCTTCCCGTAATAAGGGATGTCGTTTTGCGAATGGAGGCAAAAATGTCCAGCGTGGAAGAACTCTTAACGACGAGCGACCTCTCCAAGCTCATAGGAATTAGCGAAGGCCGCTTAAGAGCATGGCGGTCTTTAGGGTTAGGTCCCCCTTGGTGCCGATTAAATGGGAGCGTCAGATACCGGCTGGAGGATGTTTCCTCTTGGATCGAGGCACGGGTGATTAGGCCGGAGCGAGAAATCAACCATCAGAGTTTGGGAGGTTTGTAAGATGCCCTTTCGCTATTTCTTTGATACCGGTCCTGGGCCTGCAGGACCAGAACAGCTTCATCGGATCAACGAGGAACCCTGCGGGGTATGTGGACTCGATCGATGCCTGCCCAGCCATCCCCACCCACGCGGGACGGTCTACCATGTCGATATGGTGCGGTTCGTCGCCCTCGATGAAGTAGGTGCCAACAGGGGAAACGGGAGCCACCGTCTGGAACCTGGACTGCCAGAGGGTTTTCGGTCCCTGAAAGCCTACGAGCGCGAACTTGAAGACCGGCAGGAGGAGAAGAGGCGCAAAGTTCGGGAGCGCGTTCGTCGCCACCGAGAGCGTAGACGACTAGAGGGGGCTGGGGTGTAACGCTTGCACCCCTGTAAGCCATTGAATTACAAGGCCACCAAAATCGGAAAATGGCGGTTTAGGGGTAAAGGGGCGGGGGCGTTACATAAAACGCTTAGAAAGGCGATGAGGCGTTCGGGGATGGATTCGGTATGTAGAACCTTAACCGGCGGGATGGGTCTGTAGAGGACTCCGGGGTCGGTGGCCTAGCACACCGACCCCACCTGCCGATGCTGGGCTAGGACAGCAATGGCCAAAAAGAATCGAGTTAAGAAGCGGTCTTTCGTTAGCATTGACAGGGAGATGATGAACTCTGATGCATGGCGCTCATTGTCTTTCACAGCAGTAACGGCATACATCAACATCTACTACAACCTCAAGGGCAAGACCAAAAAGAAAGAGATCGTCTGCACTCACTCGACCCTTAAGAACCCGATGGCTAAGAGCACTTGGCGCAAGGCCACCGTAGAGCTTATCGACAAGGGCTTTATTGATATGGTTCAGGGGAGTAGTGGTCATTGCCGCCAACCAAATGTCTACGGTCTCTCGGAGCGGTGGCGATTGTGGAGTACACCACGATTCGTTCCAGGCGACACGCAAGGGCTCAATAGCGGAGGCGTCTTAGGCCGGCTTTGGAAGGAAGAGCCAGAGAAGATGGGGCGGTCCCTGAAGAAGGGACGGAAGACCCGTGCAAGGCGAAAACAGGCTTCAGAAGGAAAGCTGTCGTAAGGGATGGAGGGCCAGTGAAAAACAGAAATAGGTTTGAAAATCAAAACTATCAGTTTTTAAATTTAAAACTGAAAGGCCTCCGAGTGACACCAACAGTTTTGAATTTCATACCTGTTAGACAAGTTTCGCCCCACGACAGTTTTGAATTTCATACCGCTTATATAATTATAGCCATACCCCACTGCAAAGTTATAGTGGGCTGTGGGGGCCACGCATCTTTTCCTGCCCCCAACCAAAATCGTCTCGAAGCAGTTCACCAACCGTTTCAAAGCCATTTGGGACATTTGACCAAGGGGCTAGTGTAATGAGAGAGCCCATGACGATAATGCAGAATGTCTGAAGTTGTCGAAATTTTGAAGCGCCTAGAGGCCATCGAGTCGAAGCTGGATGCCTTAACCGGCCCGTGGCCGGAGTGGATGGACCTAGACGCACTCTCGCTCTATTCAGGCATCCCGGTTGAAACCTTGTGGCGCTTCATAAAGCGCGGGGATAATCCGCTGCCGTGTTCCCAGCCTGGAGGAGCAAAGGGACTTGTGCGGGTTCATCGTGCCACTTTTGACCGTTGGATGGCCGACCAGCCGCGCAATGGAGGCTTGCCGCTCGATAACGTAGATGCTATGGTCGAGGCGGCGATGACCTCGATACAGGGGAAGGACCGTGGGCCTCACTAAGCGCGAGAAACCACGAGGCAGCGGGGTGTGGGTCGTCACCCTACACGACCGTTCTCTGCCAAGAGGCCGAAGGCAGCTTGCTACATTCTCCAGGGGTACAGCAACAGAGAATGAGGCGGCTGCCGACCTCTTCATCAAAAAGATCGAAGCCCATTTAACCCTAGATATTCCGACGGACGAACCCCCATCCCCCTCCCCCACCCTTGCCCATGCTGCCTACCGATGGCTCAAGGTCTATGCTGAACCTACCCTGTCGGCTTCTACCGTCATCGGCAGCTATCGGCCCGCCATCGAAAAGCACCTGGTTCCTTATTTTGGCCCCACACGCCTATTGAGCGAGATTCGACGCAAAGACGTGAGGATTTATATCCACACCAAGCGGTCTGGGGGCCTAAGCGACAAGGCCATCCAAAACCACCTACACGCTCTCTCCGGCATCTTCCAACTCGCTATGGAGGAACACGAGGACACCGTAACGAGCAACCCTGCAACGGGCTGGCGGCTCAAGAAGAAGCCTCAAGGGGCGGTCTTTCCCGAAATTGAGTTAGAAGCCCTCAACCTTGTCCTTGACGCCGCGAAGGGGCTAGACCCCACAGCTTACCCCTATCTTCTCACCCTCGCCCGGACGGGCATGAGAGCGGGGGAAGCCTTGGCGCTCACATTCGGCGACCTCCAGCTTTCCACCGTCCGTTGCATCCACGTTAGGCGCTCCATCACCAGGGGGATCGTCGGTCCGCCGAAAAACAGGAAGCCCCGCGTTGTGGATATGGCTCACGATCTGGCCGAGGTGTTGCAAGGACTACAAATAGCAGGGATGGTTGAGGGAGGGGGTAGTCCCGAGGATTGGATTTTCTACGACCCGGCCAAGCCCTATGCGATGGTCAAGCGGGCAGAGAAGGTGCTGAAAAAGGCTGCTAATCTTGCTGGCTGCCCTACCCTGACGCCCCACGATCTGCGCCACCTCTTTTCATTCATCCACATCTGGCGGCTCGGCAGCGATCCGAAGTGGGTCAGCCGGATGCTAGGCCATCATTCGGTAGGCTTCACATTGGCCCGCTACGGTTGCCCAGAGGCCCACAGCGACGTTTCTCTGGCTGATAGGATGGTCTACAAAGAAGAGCCCGCCACACCGAAACACGCGACGAAAACGCGACCGATGCGACGGGCTGGTTATAACCCCCTGATTCCAGGGGACTTTTTGGAGCGGGCAACGGGTCTCGAACCCGTGACCTCCGGCTTGGGAAGCCGACGCTCTACCAGCTGAGCTATGCCCGCCCCATTATCATCGCTCGTGCGTTGTTAATATAGAGAACGGTGCGAAATCTTGTCAACCTTTTTCCCGAATCCACCAAGGAGGCGAAGTCCATTTCCCGGCCACGAAAGGGGCGGAGGCGGAGAAAAACCGAAGGGCCGCCCTCGCCTCCCTACCCGATATCCTTTCTGTAATGCATGCCTTCGAAGGAAATCTTCTCCAGCTCCTGGTAGACCCGTTGACCGGCTTTCTCCAGGCTCGGGTCCCCCACGACGACCGAGAGCACGCGCCCTCCGTCGGTGAGGAACTGGCCCCGCTCGTCGTCCCAACAGGTGCCTGAATGGAAGACGAGGGTATCGGCCGACATACTCTCCAGCCCCTTAATGGGCTTCTTCACTGCGTAGCGACGCGGGTAGCCCCTGTACCACCCTTTCTTGCCTTTGGTCCGCCCGCTCGTGGCGCAGACACAGAGGTAGTAATCGTTCGTCCATTCGTAGGCGAGGCCCTCCAGCTCCTCGTTCACCATGGCGACCGAGATGTCGACGAAATCGGTCAACAGCCGCGGGTAGATGACCTGGGCCTCGGGGTCCCCCATCCGCACGTTGATCTCCAACACGTAGGGCTGCAGGCCATCGGGCTCATCTGCGAGCATCAGGCCGATGTAGAGAATGCCCCGGTAGGTGATGCCGTACCGCTCAGCGAAGCCATGGACGAGGGGCAGGCCGATTTCGTCCATGATTCGACTGACCAGAGTCGGGTCGACCTCGTCGTTGGGCGAATAGCCCCCCATGCCGCCCGTGTTCAGGCCCTCGTCGTTGTCGAAGACGGGTTTATAATCCCTGGCCCACGCCATCGGCTTGATGGTCTTGCCGTCGGTGAAGCAGAAAAAGGATAGCTCCTGGCCGTAGAGCCGCTTCTCCACGACCACCCGGTCGCCCGAGGCCCCGAACTTGCGCTCGACCATACAGGTCTCCACGGCCTGAAATGCGTCCTCCTCGGAGGTGCATACGATGGAGCCCTTGCCGGCGGCCAGCCCGTCGGCCTTGACCACGACCGGATAGCCACATTGGGCGATGTAGGCCTTGGCTTCCTCGGGGTCGGTGAAGTGGCGGTACGGCGCAACCGGGATGCCGAGGTCGACCATAACGTCCTTCGCGTAGGCTTTGGACGACTCAAGCCGCGACGCGTCCGCCGTGGGGCCGACAATCGCCTGGCTGTGGGCCGTAAAGAGGTCCACGATCCCTTCGGAGAGGGACCGCTCGGGGCCCACGAACGTCAAATCGACGGCCTTTTCCTCGGCCAGGGCGAGAAGTTCCTCATTTTCCCGAACGGGCACCCGCTCCAGGCGAGGCTCGCTCTCGGCCAGGTGGCCGATCCCGTCGTTGCCCGGGGCGATGTAGAGCTTCTCGACCTGAGGACTCTGGAGGAACTTCCACACCGTGACGTGTTCCCGTCCACCGCTACCCACTACCAGGATTCGCACGGCTGAGACCGCCTCTCTCTTTGGGCCACACGCCCTACCCATCCTTCACGTCACGACCGGGATGGGCTTAACGGAGCAACGCCTCTTTTGGAATACTCTTGATTTGGACGGAGGCCATGATGTGGCCTCGGGGAAGCGTTCCTGTTAGCGTTGAGCAGAAAAGCCCGAAGGAATCGGGCCCAAGACCCAGGCGAGCCCTACTCTACCATCTCGGAGGGGCCCGGCGCAACCCGCCCTCCGGGGGGGTACTGCTACATGTTGAATAATATAGCCCCGGCAAGAAAAGAATGGCATGGATTCTCAGGGTTGGCTAATATTTGGGCATGGGTACCTGGATGGGCTTTTTCCGTTCATCTTCCAGCTTTATTTGGCGTGTTTTCAGGCGGGCATGGAGTGCAATCGTGTTGTGGCTCCTAAACCTGTCTGAGATTTATTCACGATTTATTGCCAAATGGATTGGCCCAGACTGGAAAAACTTTCTTGACCCATATGTGGCGAAAGCAAGCAAGGCCACGCCATATGTCATAGGGATTATCATTATTGTTGCTGTTCTGTATACCTTTTATGAGGTTGATAGAGAAGTTCATCGCAACCCAAAGATTGGGAAGTCATTAAAGCAATTCTATTCTCGGTCTGGCGAAATGTTGAAAAGGACCATATCAAATAATGGGGAATTGATTGTACTTCAGAAAGATGCGGCAACATGGAGAGCCGAAGCCGAGGCATGGGTTAGAGATAATATGGAGCCAGCATCCCTTGAACGATTTCAATTGTTTCGGCATCGCTTACCATACAATCATGGGTCTACGTTGAACGATGCACACCAAGTCTTGCTTAATGGCATCAGCATTTACCGCGAAAACATCCAGGCCCTTATAGAACATGACGAATGGAAGTGAACACATCCATCGTCCAAATGTGGTCTGTGATGCCAGCCTCCATAGCAGGTGTCACTCTTAGGCTTCCATGCACTCGGCCAAAATTGTACCATGCTACCTGAAGGGCCATTGCCGCTTTAAGGTTTGACAGTTTCTTGCTGAACGCATTGGTTAGCCTTGTGAGCCTCCGCATTTCCATCCGCATAGACAGGTTCAAGCGTTCTATGTAGGACGTGCTGACCTTGAAGGGGTCGGGGCTACCATTTATTACCGTGGATATGACCTCCTGTATCTCTGGTGGGGCGTACCTCCCACGGCCAGCGCCGTTAGTCTTGTAGATTTTTGTTAGCGTCGCATAATCTACAGCGTCCCCAAAAGCGCATTCTGCGGCCCACTCATAGGGCGAGAAAGCGTCCGTTGTCAATTGAACTCGGCTAGATAGGCGAGAGCTAAGGTCAGCCATGAACTGTATGGCGTTATCGCCATCCCTCTTTCCAATCCGATGGTTGATAATCAATTTTGAGTCGGCACACATACTGAGGAATATGTACTGGTCGCCCAATTCAGGGTTCAGCTTTTCCTTGCCTCTCAACATGCGCTGTTTCTTTTTCACATATGCCCACAATTCATCCACTTGGATATTTTTGCAGGGCAAGTCTCGGATTGTTTCATCTAGCAGGGTTGTACACTTGTCGCCTGTCTCACAAAGCAAGCGCAGTATCGTAGTCATGTGCGTACCCGTCATGCGCACAATGCTCCGCAAGCTACAGCCCTCGACTAGGGCCGTAAGAACTTGAACCTTTCTATGTGTGGGTAGCACGTTCATCTTACTTATTAATGTAATGCCATTGGCAGTACATGTCAAGAGGGAAAATGGGCCCAGAGCAAAATATTTTGGCTTGACAGCTAGTGCCTTTGGCAGTACATTGGCCATATGAAAAAGAAAGCTCCTAGTCGAAAGCATGATAGGCCCTTACAGGTTCGGGTTTCCGAGGAGCTTCTAAAGCTCTACCGAAAAGCCGCCGAATCATCCGGGCTTGGATTATCTGGTTGGGCCAGAGACAGGCTCACAAAAGCCGCCCGTAAAGACTTGAAATAAATGGCCTTGGTGGGGCACGAATAGGCGGGGAAGCCAGAAAGGGCTTGACAGATATAGAGTTATGAATTATTATGATTAGCGCATAGTGCTCCATTGGCCCAACCTTTGGTGTCTATGCCATAGAGGTTTGGAGTCGGCGCCGGGGATCGAACCCGGTCATCGGGGGGTGCAACCCCCTTGCCTTCCCATTTGGCTACGCCGACGCCGTCCTCTTTGAACTGCCCGCCGTCTGTTACCGCAGGCGGCGGGCTTATTTATGACTGTACATCTTGCATAGGAATATCATCTTCTATGCTTTTCAGTCTTACCTCAATTAAGCTTTCCTCTTCGTTCCAAAACACTTTAAAAGATTCTGCTTTTTCCTTGTTGTGGGGCACCTCGAAATAAGTAAAAAACGGGCGTGCTGCTACAGTAGCAGCCTTTCCTCCAGATATTCTACGAACCCCTATAGCGTCCTTTGCGTCTTCAGGAACAGGCTTTATGCCAATAATCATGTTTTCTCGGTCATAAAACAGCTGGATGTGGTCATGTTCGTCAAGATATCTCAGACAAAACGTACGGTTGAAACCAAAGCCCCCCCTTTTGAAAATACTGACAGCTGGTTCCCCAAGCCTACGCATCTTTTCCGCCTCAAACCGCTCAAACGCCATTGTTTTGTCCTCCCCGCTATTCAGAACAGCTATACGCTAACACACAATAGACGGAATTACAACCCTAAAATATGCCAAATCCGTCGCTAAATATGGCGTTAAATGTGGGGAGCGGTGGGGCGGAGTGGGCATGGCCGAGGTCTTGTTCGTGTGTCGGATTTGTTAGTATTGCGGGCTTTATCAAACTGTATCACTACCTCCGGGGGGCTCGGGCGGCCCCTCAAGGCACCGCACGATGGTCGTCCCGGCGACGCCTTGGAGCTCGAGTGCTGTTGGTGGTTGCACGGGAAGGCCTTTGGGGTCCCGGATGATTTCCACCACGGGCCGCAGGTGATTGGCCTCATTTATCTGGACGACGCGGCCGAACGCACCGGTGCTGAGCTCGACAAAGCTGCCCAGCGGATAGACGGTCAGCAGAGCGAGAAAGGCCCGAAGGAGTTCCACATCAAAGGCTTCCCGCATGTCCGCAAGGATTGTCCGAACGGCCTGGTGAGGCGATTGGGCCCGCCGGTGGGGCCGGTCGTGAGTGAGGGCCTCGAAGACATCCGCCAGGCCGATTATTTGCGCAAACCCATGGATTTCCTGGCCTTTCAAGCCCCTGGGGTAACCACTCCCGTCGACCCGCTCGTGCTCCTGGGCCACGATGGGGGCGAGCTCCGATAAGGAACCACCAAGCCCGGAAAGGCGCTCGCGGCCGATCTCGACGTGGCGTCGGACCTCGTCGCGCTCCTCCTCCCCTATAGGACGGTCATGCTCCCAGACCCCGGAGGGGACGAAGAGCATCCCGACGTCGTGAACCAGAGCCGCCAGGCAGAACCGCTCGAGCTCCCCCTCGGGGGCTACTCGGTCACGGGCCAGCAACACCCCCAGGATGGCCACGTTGAGGCAGTGGCCGACAAGGTCGGATTGCGTACCGAAGGAGTCATACAGGCACGAGGCCAAGGGCTGGGAGAATTCGGACGATCGTAAGTCGTAGGAGCTCGGGGGCATCAGAAGCAGGTTGGAGACCATCTGGCCGGCCAGGTGCCCCAGAGCATCAGAGTCCACAGGTTCGCCGGCCTGGATGCGGGCGAAGGTCGTCTCCACGGTGCGGCGGGCCTGCTGGTAGAGGGACCAGGCGTCCGTCGGCTGGAAGAGCGCCGGATCGCCCAAAGTGACGGAATCGGCCAGGGGCGTTGGCGTCTCATCCGGCTCAGGGAAGGGGATCGTCGCCGTCGGCTCCGAGAGGGGCTCGTCGGGAACGGACGCCCCCATGGCCTGGGAAAACAAGTGGTCCTCGTCCTCCTGGGCATGGGAAGGGGCGGTCTCGATGAGGGATTCCAGCGAAGGTGGGGTATCTGGGAGTGGTTCGTCGTCCCGCTCGAGCATGGCGCTCAAGCGCGGGGGCGATGCTTCGCGGTCTTCGCGGTCTTCGGGGTCGTCAACCGGCTC
This sequence comes from Nitrospinae bacterium AH_259_B05_G02_I21, assembly GCA_027717595.1. Classification (GTDB taxonomy): domain Bacteria; phylum JADFOP01; class JADFOP01; order JADFOP01; family JADFOP01; genus JADFOP01. The sequence goes on from JALLOF010000033.1 coordinate 13,769, forward strand.
TCCGGCGGGCGTCTCATCCTTATTTGGAGCCAGCCTGGCCTCCTGATCGTCGCCCTCGGTCCCGACCATCAAGGCTCTCCTAGCGACGACGCGCGACGGGCCGCGGCCCTAGACCACGAGTTCGCGGATGTTTTGCACATCGGGCCGGTCCACCCGGTCGCGCTGACCCCCGTAGGCGATCAATAAACTGAGATCGCACACCGTATTGATGACCCGAGGGATGCCGTTGCTTTGGTTATAGATTTCTTCTATGGCCGCGGGGGTGAACATCTCTCGTTCCGCGCCAGACACTTTCAAGCGGTGGAGGATGTAGCTTTGCGTCTCGAGCTGGCTTAGCGGATCGAGATGGAACTTTATGGCGATCCGCTGGCGCAGCTGAGGGATGTTGGTGATGCCGCTCAGCAGCTCCGGTTGGCCCACCAGCAGCACCGTGAAGAGAAAGCGGTCGCGCCTCTGGTAGTTAAGCAGCATGCGAATCTCTTCGTACAGGCCCCGGCGCTTGATGATTAGGTGGGCCTCATCGACGACGATGACGATTTCGCGCCCTTCGCGGTGCTTGCTCTCGCTGTGGCGGGTCATCGCGAGAATGATCTCCCGCTTGGTCCTCGGGACCGGATGGCCGCCGATCCCCTCGTAGATCTGTTTGAGGAAATCAAGGGCCGGAAGCGTGGGGTTCGTGATGACGACCGAATCGTACTTTTCCTTCTTCAGCTCCTCGAGGAGCTTGAAGCACAGCATGGTCTTGCCGCAGCCGACCTCCCCGGTGAGCATCGCCGAGCCCTTGCCCCCCTTGACGGCGTACAACAGCCGCACCAGGGCTTCGCGGTGCTTGGGCGTCTCCATGAAGTACTCGATGTCGGGGAGGTTTTGAAAGGGTGGTCGCTTCAGGTCCCAATAGTTGAGGTACACGGCTCCTCCTCCCTCACTTCCACGGGACACGGCCTCCGAGATTTCCGGGAGATTCGCCCCGCCATGAACTCCAAAGACGCCGAAGGGATCCGTCAGGACGCCGAGAGGGATGGACGAGTCTAAGGGTGGTATGATCGCTCGACGCGACTATGGGTTGGAGGCAGCAACGACAACGAGGTGAGCGCCAATAGAGGGCTCGCGGAGTGAGTCTTGATGAAAATACCACAGGAGAGTTATCGTCAGACAGCGACTGGGGATGCAGAAAAACGCGGGACAACAATGAACGTCGCTCGCCCATGGGCTCCGATCTGAGGACGACGAGCGCTTTAGGTTTTAATCTCTCCTCCCTCCTTGCTTATCAATAATTTTACTGAAGACCCGCGAGCCTGTCAATGAATTTCTGTGGCTCCTGGAAATGCTCCAAGAGTATGTTGTTGGCCTCCTTGGCCAACAGCCGTATAATGGAGGTCCACCAGCTTCGGGGCTTTAGAGAGGGCTTCCATGACCAGGCCTCCGCTCACGGCGACTCTTGCCGAGTTCTGCGCTAATCTCGACCCGGGCGTCCTGGGACCTCCCGAGGCGGCCCAAACGGGCCGGCTGCTGCTCGACTTTATCGGGGTCGCGGCTCGAGGCTGCCAAAGCCCAAGCACCCAATCGCTCTCCCGGACGCTGAAGACCTTGGGCGCCTGGGAAGGCGACGAGCCCCTAACGGCCTTCGACCGGACCACCCCGCCCCTTGCCGCCGCCCTCCTTCTTGGCACCGCGGCCCATAGCCTCGAGCTCGACGACCTCCACAACGCCTCGTCCCTCCATCCAGGTGTCGTAGTCTTCCCGGCGGCGCTCGCCGCCGCACGGCTCACCGGGGCCACGCCCCTCGACCTTGTGGCAGCCGTCGTGGTCGGCTACGAGGTCGCCACGCGCGCAGGAGCGGCCGTGAATCCCGAAACCCACTACGCACGGGGCTTTCACCCGACGGCCACCTGCGGGGCCTTCGGGGCCGCCGCCGCGGCGGGGCGACTCTTCGGCCTCTCCCCCGACGGGCTGGCCCACGCCTGGGGGGTCTGCGGGAGTCAGGCCGCCGGCTCCATGGCCTTCCTCTCCGAAGGGGCCTGGACCAAACACCTCCATGCGGGCCTGGCGGCCCAGGTGGGCCTAGGGGCGGCCATGCTGGCCCGTGAAGGGTTTCGCGCGCCGACGGCCATCTTCGAGGACCCGCTGGGCTTTCTCCACGCCTACGCGGTGGAGCCGAAGCCCGCCCGCCTCGTCGAGGGGCTCGGCAAGCGTTGGGCCGTTGCCGACACCAGCCTCAAGCCGCACGCCTGCTGCCGCTACATGCAGCCTGCGATCGACGGGTTGATCGCCGTTGCCCAAGAGAACGACCTCGCCCCCGAGGATGTGGCCGCCGTGGAGGTCCACTGCATCCCGGCGGGGTTCATGATCATCGCCGAGCCGGCCGAGCGAAAGGCCGACCCCCGGAATGCGATGGAGGCCCAGTTCTCCATGCCGTACGGCGCCGCTGTGGCCCTGGCCCGCCGACGGGCTGGAATCGATGACTTCGCCGAAGAGGCCCTCGGTGACCCGACCATCCGGAATCTGCTCCCCAAGGTCCGCTGCATCAAGGATGAGGAACTCGGAAAGGCGTGGCCCGAGAGGTGGCCCGCCGTCGTCGTGGTCGAAACACAAAAGGGTGACCGGCACACCCGGAGGGTCGACGGCCCCAAAGGGGACCCGGCCGATCCCTTGACGGACGCCGAGATCGTGGAGAAGTTCACCGCTCTGGCGAGCCCGGCCTATACAGCC
>JALLOF010000340.1 GCA_027717595.1 Nitrospinae bacterium AH_259_B05_G02_I21
GCTCTATAGATAGAATGATAGAAGCGAGCGGACTGACCCCGAGCGCCGTCTCGGGGCTTTTAGTGCAACTGGAACTCAAAGGGCTTGTGGCAAGAGGGCCCGACAGCTGCTACGCCCCGGGCCCCTTCGCCCGAGGCCTCTAGAGGCGCCGCCATGCCGAAACGGCTCGTCATAGTCGAATCACCTGCCAAGGCCCGGACCCTGAAGCGATACCTGGGTGACGACTACACGGTCAAGGCCTCGATGGGCCACGTCAAGGACTTGCCGAAGTCGAGCCTCGGAGTCGACGTTGAGCAAGGGTTTAAGCCCGACTACCAGGTCATCAAGGGAAAGGCCAAGGCGCTCCGAGAGCTAAAGAAGGCGGCCAAAGGGGTCGATGAGGTCTTCCTGGCACCGGACCCCGACCGGGAGGGCGAGGCGATCGCCTGGCACGTCTACCAGGAGCTTCAAGACGGAGGCCCCGATGTGATCCACCGGGTCATGTTCAACGAAATCACCCCTCGGGCCGCCGGGCGGCCTCCGCCTGAAGCGAGGCGGTGATAAAGGGGGCGACGGGATT
>JALLOF010000341.1 GCA_027717595.1 Nitrospinae bacterium AH_259_B05_G02_I21
GAGACGAACGGCTGGCGCATGGAGATGCTCCATGTGAGTCCCACCGAGAGGGGGGGGTTCAAAGAAGTCATCGCCTCGGTGAGCGGGCCTGAGGCCTACCAGCGGCTCCAGTTCGAAAGCGGCACACACCGGGTCCAGCGGGTGCCGGTGACCGAGGCGAGCGGGCGTATTCACACCTCGGCTGTGACGGTTGCCATTTTGCCCGAGGCCGGGGAGGTGGAGATCAAGGTCGACCCCAAAGACCTGCGCATCGATGTCTTTCGCTCCTCGGGCCCTGGGGGCCAGAGCGTCAATACTACCGACTCGGCGGTCCGCATCTCCCACGTTCCCACGGGGCTGGTCGTCACGTGCCAGGACGAGAAAAGCCAGCACAAGAACAAGGCCAAGGCGATGCGGGTGTTGCGAGCGCGGCTGAAGAGCCAAATAGAGGACGAGCAGCTCGCGGCCATCCGGGAGCAGCGCAAACTCCAGGTCGGCACGGGTGACCGCAGCGAGCGGATCCGGACGTACAATTTTCCTCAGAATCGGGTCACCGATCATCGCATTAATCTGACC
>JALLOF010000342.1 GCA_027717595.1 Nitrospinae bacterium AH_259_B05_G02_I21
GAGCACGATGATGGTGTCGGCGTTGACGATGGTCGAGAACCGGTGGGCGATGACGAAGACGGTGCGGTTTTCCATGAGGCGGTTCAGGGCCTTCTGGACCATCTTTTCGCTCTCGGAATCGAGCGCGCTCGTCGCCTCGTCGAGGATGAGGATCGGCGGGTCCTTGATGAGGGCACGGGCGATGGCGAGCCGCTGGCGCTCGCCGCCGGAGAGCTTCACCCCGCGGTCGCCGATGATGGCCTGGTAGCCATCAGGCATCTGGACGATGAAGTCGTGTGCGTATGCGGCCCGGGCGGCGGCCTCGACCTCTGCTTCCACGGCGTCCTGTCGGCCGTAGGAGATGTTGTTTTGCACCGTGTCGTTGAAGAGGAAGGTCTCCTGGGTCACGATGCCGATCTGGGCCCTAAGGCTCTTGAGGCTGGCCTCGGCGATGTCCACCCCATCGATCGTGATGCGGCCCTTCGTGAGATAGAAAAAGCGGGGGATGAGGTCCACGAGGGTGGACTTACCGACCCCGCTCGTCCCGACGATGGCAACGACCTGGCCCCTGG
>JALLOF010000343.1 GCA_027717595.1 Nitrospinae bacterium AH_259_B05_G02_I21
CGGGCGGCCCTGGGGGTCGTCGAGGCGGGCAGGGGGGCGGCGGAGCGCACGCTCGCCTTGCTCGAGCCGTACCTTTCCCTCGAGGCTACCCCGTGACGGCCACCGATCTGCTCCGTCCCGCTTTGTCCTTGGCGGCGGGCTGCTATGGGGCGGCTGTGCGGGCCCGTCGTCTCGCCTACGACCGCAAGTGGGTCCGCGCCGAGGAGCTTCCCGTCCCCGTCATCAGTATCGGCAACCTTTCTGCGGGGGGCACGGGCAAAAGCCCGTGCGTGGCGGCGGTGGTCCGGCTCCTTGTGCGCGAGGGCTTCCGGCCCGCCGTGGTGAGCCGTGGCTACAAAGGCCGCCGCAAGGGGCTCGTCGTGGTCAGCGACGGCGACCGAAGGTTGGCCGACCCCCCCGAGGTGGCCGACGAAGCCGCCATGCTCGCCGACCAGCTACCCGGCGTGCCGGTCCTAACCGGGGCCCACCGGCCCCGTGTGGGACGAGCCGCCATCGAGGCGTTCGGCGCCGACGTCATCGTCCTCGACGACGGCTTCCAGCACCGCGGGTG
>JALLOF010000344.1 GCA_027717595.1 Nitrospinae bacterium AH_259_B05_G02_I21
CATCATCCCTGCCCGGTATCTTAGAAGCGTCACCTTCGAGGGGCTCGAAGAACACCTCTTCGAGGACGAACGCCGACAGGCCCCCGACCATCCGTTCAACCAGGAGCGGCACCGCGGAGCCTCGGTGCTGCTCGTCGGCCATAACTTTGGCTGCGGCTCCTCCCGCGAGCACGCCCCCGTGGCCCTCCAGCGCTGGGGGATTCGGGGCATCGTCGGCGGCTCCTTCGCCGAAATCTTCCTCAGCAACGCCATCGCGCTGGGCATCCCGTGCCTTACGGTGGACGAAGAGGCCCTCCCCTGGCTGATGGAGGAGACGACGGAGCGTCCGGAGCGGGAGATATTGATCGATGTGGAGAGCCGGCAGGTGAGCATTGGTGAGCGGTCCGTAGCCGCTACAATCGCCGACAGCCACCGCAACCAGCTCTTGTTTGGCACCTGGAACGCCACCTTGGTGCTGCTGGAGGCGGGAGAGGCGATCGAAGAGGTGGCCGGAGCCCTACCCTACGTCACCGGGTACTGAAAAACGTCTCATCTCCCCGTCGCTTCAAGC
>JALLOF010000345.1 GCA_027717595.1 Nitrospinae bacterium AH_259_B05_G02_I21
TCCGGGTAGCGGTGGACCTCGGCCAGCGCCAGGCGGGCCGCCTCCACGGCCTTGCGCGAGGGGCCGAGGGGGTTTTCGTTGCTCGCGAGTTTGACGGCCCCGGCGATCCCCAGCTCGCGCTCCACCTCCTCTATCGGCTTACCCGGCTGGTAGGGCTTGAGCGCCGCGATGTGGCCCGGCACGAGAGTCTTCATCAGGTCACGCTCCGGGCGTAGGACCCCAAGACTTTGAAGAACAGGCACCGCTCGGCCAGCTGGTCGAGGGCTTCGCGCACCGGATCATCTTCGATGTGACCTTCGAGATCGACGAAAAATACGTACTCCCAGGCCTGCGTGCGCATGGGGCGGGACTCGATCTTCGTCATATTGATCCCGTAGCTGGCGAAGGGCTCGAGCATGGCGTAGAGGGCCCCGACCCGATCCTTGATGGAAAAGAGGATGGAGGTCTTGTCGTCGCCCGAGGGCTTGGCCGGTACCTTGCCAATGATGAGAAACCGGGTGACGTTGTGCAGGTGGTCCTCGATCCGCTTCTGTAGCACCTTCAGCCCGT
>JALLOF010000346.1 GCA_027717595.1 Nitrospinae bacterium AH_259_B05_G02_I21
CCACTGCGCCGGGGCGCTTTCGGGCATCGGAGGCGTCGAGCGGCCGGGCATCGTCCACCGCCTCGACAAGGAGACCTCGGGCCTGCTAATCGCCGCCAAGAGCGACCCCGCCCACCTCTCCCTGACCGGCCAGTTCGCCGGCCGGACGGTGGGGAAGAGCTACCGGGCGATTGTCCTCGGGGTGGTCGAGGCTGAAGGCGGGGAGATTGACGAGCCCATCGGCCGCCACCCGACTGATCGAAAGCGCATGGCCGTAGTTGAAGGGGGCCGGGAGGCTCTCACCACCTATCGGGTCGTCGAGCGTTTCGACGCCCACACCCACCTGGAATTGGTCCTTAGGACGGGCCGGACCCATCAGATTCGAGTCCACCTGGCCTCCGTCGGCCACCCCATCCTCGGCGACTCCATTTATGGGGGGCGCCGGGGCCGGCGGGGAGGCCGGGCCGGATCCGGGCCCCTCGTAGCACGCCAGATGCTCCACGCCTGGCGTCTCGCCTTCAACCATCCCATAGATGGGCGCCGGATGGCCCTCGAGGCCCCTCTGC
>JALLOF010000347.1 GCA_027717595.1 Nitrospinae bacterium AH_259_B05_G02_I21
CGACGGCTTCTTTGGCATCCTGGTCCAGGAGGGCTTCCAGCTCTTCCAGGGTGGCCTGGATGCGCGTGTCGTTTGGGGCGAGACGGAGGAGCTGCCTGGTCTCGTCCAGCGCCTCCTCCAGGCGCCCGCGCTCGCGGTGGCAAGCCACAAGGAGCCGTCGGACGAGGAGGTTCTCCGGCTGGGCGGCCAGAACCCGCTGGGCCTCTTCTTCGGCCTCCGTGGTGAGACCCGCGCTGTGATAGGCTGCGGCCAGAGCCCCTCGGGCGCTGAGGTAGTCGGGGTGGCGCTCCAGCCCCTCCTTCAAGGTCTCGACGGCCTGCTGAGAGCGGCCCACGGCGCGGTAGGCGTTGGCAAGGGGGACGAAGTAGGTCGAGTCGGGCTGCTCGGCCCATCGCTGCTCGTAAATTGGGATAATCTCGGCGTAGTCTCTCATCTAACGTTCTGAAAACACAGGGACTACAACCCTGCCTGAGAGGGCTGACACGAATCGGCCTTATTTAGGGGACACTATCCCCGTGATGCCCTCGGTGTGGCGGGC
>JALLOF010000348.1 GCA_027717595.1 Nitrospinae bacterium AH_259_B05_G02_I21
CGCACGAAGCTCATCGTAGGCTCGTTGCCCCTGAGCACCATCAGGTAGGCAAAGGCGGGGGCCGCCTCTACGAGCTTCTCCCGCACGACGTCCCCTATTGCCATGGCGACCCCCCGGCGGCGCCAGTCGGGGTGGACCCGAAGGTCCATAAGATACGCCGCCTCCACGGGCCGCCCGCCCACAAGGACGGTCTTGAGCGCCAGGCCCCCTGTGCCCACGGGGGTGCCGTCGGGCGCTTCGGCCACCAGGGCCGTCCAGCGCTCGTAGGCTTTGTGGCGGGCAAAGAAGTCGGGGGCCCGGTCGAAGGCCAGGGTTACGGCTTCGCCCATGGCGCACTGGCGGTCCAGGACGATTAAGGCCTCGTTGTCTGCGGCCGTGGCCTCGCGGATGGTGACCATGGAGGGTCTTACAGCCTCCCGCCCCGCGCAGGCCCCTAGTGGGTGAGGCCGGCCAGGCGGCGGATGATCTCGGGGATGGTCGCCGTGGCGATATCCGTTCGGGAGCCGCCCCCAAGGACGACCGCCAGCCGCCCGCCGG
>JALLOF010000349.1 GCA_027717595.1 Nitrospinae bacterium AH_259_B05_G02_I21
CGCCACCTCCTCGATTGTCTCGTCCTTGATGTGGGCTGAGATGCCAAGAAGGCTCTTCCAGGCCGGCTCAGGGGTCTCCACGTCACACCCCTTTCAACAACCAGCCCTTATTCCAGGGCCTTCTTCACCGTGTAGAGCCGAAGGAGGGTCACGAGATTCGGGATTATGGCTAAGAAATAGATTGCCAGCGCAAGCTGGTTCAAGATTCCCCCGAGAAAGATTACGAAGAGCCGGACGTCCCGGGAGTGCGGGAGGTATCTTAAGGGCCCGTCATCCTCATCCAGGTAGTTCCGCTTGGCCTCGGCAAGGAACTTGGCCCGATGGACGGACGAGAGCGGCACGCCAATGAGGGCCACAAAGCCGACGAGGATGATGGAAAAGCTGCCCGATAGGACGTAGGACGAGTAGACAATACCAATGAGGACCAGGCCGTCCACGTACCTATCCAGCATGTACTCGAAGTAGGCCCCGTACGGGCTGACCTGGTGTTTGAGCCGCGCGATTTCGCCGTCCACGCCGTCTAGGATCGAGGAGAC
>JALLOF010000034.1 GCA_027717595.1 Nitrospinae bacterium AH_259_B05_G02_I21
ACTTGGAGAAATCGAGGATGATGCCTGGGCCGAGGGCCTGGCCGCACCGGCCAGAGGCGGCTCCCCGGGACGTCAGGGGGATGCCCTCGGCGGCGCCGTACGTGACGGCGGCGACCACATCGTCGCGGTCGCGCGGAACGACGACCACGAGAGGCTTTTGCTCGAAGATGCACGCCCCCGAGGCGTACATCACGCGATGGAGGTCGTCCCCGTAGACTTCACCCCGAACGACCGACTTGAGGTCCCTGACGATGGTCTCGATGCGGGTTTCCATCAGGTGGCGCTCTTGAGTTGATGTGGGCGCCTTGAATCAGCGCTCGGCTCTTAACGTAACGTTGGTTAATAGGCTTTGAAAGTCAAGGGAGTGCGAGGGAGGGGATGGAAGTTTCGGTGAGGGCCCCGTCACGGGTTTAGGACCTCGGGGTTCAGGGGGCTTGAGGGCGGGCGACCGGAAAGCACCGCGAGGCAGTTCTCAGCAGCCATAAGGGCCATCTTCTCCCGGGTCTCCACGGATGCGCTTGCGATGTGGGGCGTCAGCACGACGTTTTCCATAGAGACGAACTCGGCAGGCACAGAGGGCTCGTGCTCGAAGACGTCGAGCCCAGAAGCGGCGATCTCACCCTCCTGAAGAGCGCTAACGAGGGCCGACTCGTCAACCACGGCCCCCCGGGCTATGTTCACGAGGATCGCCGTTCGCTTCATGGCTCGAAGCTCCTCGCGGCCGATGTAGTGGTAGGTCTCCTCGGACAATGGAAGCGCCAGGACCACGAAATCGGCCTCCTTGAGCAGTGTGGCCTTGTCCACCCGCCTGGAGCCCAGCTCGGCCTCGACGGCAGGCTCCAGCGGGGTCCGTTTCGTGTAGAGGACGGTCATGTCGAAACCCCGCGCCCTGCGGGCCACGGCCTGGCCGATGCGGCCGAACCCGGCGATCCCGATGGTCTTGCCGTAAACGTCGGCCCCAAGTAGCAGCGTCATCTGGAAGCGGTCCCACCGGCCCTCCCGCACGTAGACGTCGCCCTCGACGAGGCGCCGGGCGGCGGCCATCAACAGGGCGAAGGCCAGGTCGGCGGTCGTCTCTGTGAGCACACCTGGGGTGTTGGTCACAACGATGCCCCGGGCCGTTGCCTCCTCCACGTCGATGTTGTCGTACCCAACGGCGACGTTGGCGATGACCTTGAGCTGGGGAGAAGCCTCCATGAGGGCCGAGTCCATGGGATCGGAGAGGCCCGAGACGATCCCCTCTGCCGAGGTGGCCCGGCTCAGCAGCTCCTCGCGCTCGATGGCCCGATCCTCGTCACGGTAATCGACCTCTGCTTCCTCATGGAGGCGAGCGACGGCGGGCTCGGCGATCCTTCGGGTGACCAGGACGCGCGGTTTCATCGCACATCACTCCTTGGGGCGGGTAGGGCGGATGCCTATGTTCCTGACGTTGCGCCTGGAGCCGATGGTCCCCTCAGCCTTCCACACGTTCCACCCGAACGTGGGTCGTGGTGGCGTGGCCGAGGAGGCGGGCGTCTTCCACGATGCGGCCGAAGACGTTGACTGGGCTTGCGGGGCGGATCTCGTCCCCCTCGCTCATCGGGGTGGGTCCCCAGAAAAGGCAAAAGGCCTGGCCGACGGGCCAGTAGCCGAGGTCTCCCACCTCTACCACCGCCTGGGAGTCCTCTTCGCCCATCTCGACGGGAATATCGAAGTAAATCTCATCGCCCCAGAGGCTTCCCGTGGCCTCCAGCGGCAGGGCTTCCCAGATGCGCCGGGCCGTCTCTGTATCGTGGAGGACGGCTGTCAGCTCGATGTCACCGACGGTAATCCTGATGGTCTGGGGCATGGTCGAAGGCTAGCCTCCCTGGGCCCGCTCGCCGTGGTGGACGCCTGTCATTCCCCTGTAAACATATTGAACCCCGGAGAGGACCGTCAAGACGGCGGTGGCCCACACGCAAGCCAACAGGACCCACCCTCCCCAGCCGGTCAGGTTGGCCAGCAGACCGAACGAGACGGCCAGCACCTGCACGGTCGTCGTGGCCTTGCCCATCAAGGTGGGCTCGATTCGCAGCCTCCCGGTAAATAGGTGGAGCAGGAGGGAGCCGAACACGATAATGACGTCGCGGCTTACGACCAGGATGGCCAGCCAGGCGGGCAGGACCCTGAGGTAGGCGAGGGTGACGAAGGCGATCGTCAGCAGCAACTTGTCGGCGAGCGGGTCGAGGACGGTCCCCAACGGGGTGCGTTGCATTCGGGTCCTGGCGATGTAGCCGTCAACCACGTCGGTGATGGCCGTCACGACGAACAACCCTAACGCCCAGCCCGGCCTCCCGTAGATGAGGAGCATGACGAAAAACGGGATGATGAGGATTCGGGTAAGGGTGATGACGTTGGGCAGGTTCACGGCTGAGGGGTCCTTCCTTAGGGTAGGATGTGGACGTCGATCCGTTGGGGGCCCACCCTAACCACCTGGACTGTGAAGAGCCCGAAGCGAATCTGGCCGATGGCCTCGGCGAGCTGGGAGGCGTCGGCGGTGTAGCCGACCTCGACCAGCGCCCCTTCCTCACTGTAGCGCCGCTGGATCATCTGCCGCACCCCCGTGATGTTGTTTCGAAGCCCCGATTTGAACTCGACGAGGTTGGCGATCGAGGCGCCGGTGACGGCAAGGACGATTGGGGTGGTCTGGGTCTCCTCGACCCGCCAGTGGCTGAGGAGCTGGTCGGCCATGAAGGAAGCAAGCTTGGCGGCGGCCTCCTGGATGACGGTCTCTGGCCTGCCGGCCTCCCCTGGCAGAGCGACGGCCGAATCACTTCCGGTCGCCACAACGCGGCCCTCGTCGACCTCCACGGCTCGTACCGAGACGGTGGCCTGGTACGAGGGTGTGCTTTCGGCGGCCGGGGGGCTTATGCGGCGCACGACGGTCTTGCCGAGCAGGACGACCTCCACCCCGGCTCCCTGGCCGAGGGACGCGGCGGCCTGGGGACTACCGGCCAAGGCCTGGGCGGCGATTGCCTCGGTGGCCTCGGGGCTTTCGACGACGGGGAAGCCGCGGCCTCGCAAGTGGTCGAGAAAGGTTCGCTGGGAACGGTTGCCCTCCGGCGGCAGACCCCCGTCGGGCGCGGCGACCTCTTCTATGAGGACCATAACCGTGGGTTTGCCCCGCCTCTCGAGAAAAAGTCCCATGGCTTGAAGGTCGCTTTTGAGTCTTGCTCTGGCCACGGTGGCTTGAATCGCGACGCGGTACAGACGAGATTTGGGCAAGGGCTGCTCGTGGAAGATGCGGTAGCGGCGGATGTAGTCCTCCGCCCGCTCGAGGAGCTCGGCGGCAATGAGCGGGTAGTTGTTGAGGATGAGTTCGGGGTCGACCAGATCGCCGACGACCTGTTCAACGCAGCGGCGCAAGCCGTTGACGATGGCCCGATCGCGTGCGCGGGCCTGGTTGCCCTTGACGATGACGCCCAAGCCCTCGGCGGTGAGGAGGGCCTCGGGCTGCGTTCGCTGGGCCTCGCCGGGCCCTGGGGTGGCCACCACGAGGGCCAACGCAGCGAGCACCACCCAGGTGCGCTTCAGCCCGCGGCGGGCCTGTGCGTTGATCTGCTCCACGGGTGGCCTCCTCCGTCTATCCCGTCGCCGGTCGGTTTGCACTCCTAACACGAAACCCTAGAAGGGTCAACCGGTTGGTGGTGCACGCAGGGCGCGGAGGCGGCGGATCTCGGCCTGCCTCAGGCGGCGGACTTCACCAGAGGCGAGCCCCTCGAGGGTGAGGAACTCGATGGCCGTCCGACGCAGCCGGCGCACGGGGTGGCCCACCGCCTGGCACATCCGTTTCACCTGATGCTTGCGCCCCTCGGTGAGGGTGAGCTCGATCCAGGTCTCATCGGGCCCCCGGCGAATGATCCGGGCCCGCGCCGGGGCTGTAGGGCCGTCGGAGAGGACCACTCCCCGGCGGAGCCGGGCCATGGTCTGGCGGGACGGATGCCCGGCCACCAGGGCGCGGTAGGTTTTCGTCACTTCGTGGCGAGGATGGAGGATGGCCTGGGCGACGGCGCCGTCGTTGGTGACGACCAATAGGCCGTCGGTATCGGCGTCGAGCCTTCCGACCGGGTAAACCCGCTGAGGGATGTCCTCGAGCAGGTCGGCCACCGTGGGCCTCCCCCGCTGGTCTTTCATCGTGGAGAGGACGCCGACGGGCTTGTAGAGGAGGTAGTAGACGGGCGTCTCAACGGGAGGCAGGGGTTCGCCGTCGACGGTGACGGCGTCGCAGGCCGGGTCGGCCTTGGTGCCCAGGGTGCGGACCACACGGCCGTTGACGGCCACCCGGCCGGCCTCAATCATCCGCTCGGCCCGCCGGCGGGAGGCCACGCCGGCCCGCGCCAGGAGGGTCTGGAGGCGGACGGGGCCCTCAGGCCGCCGGGGGTTCTCCTTCCTCATGGCCGACGCCTCCGTCCCCCACAGCCTGGGCCTCGACCAGCTCCTCCAGGGCCGCAAACTCCTCGCCTTGCATCTCCTCGGGCAACCCCTCCAGCGGCGGCCTGATGTCCTCTGGCCGCGGTAGGTCCGTTAGATTACCGAGTCCGAAGTATTGGAGGAACTCGCGGGAGGAGCCGTAGAGAATGGGCCGGCCAATGACACGCTTTCGGCCGAGGATCTTGACGAGGCGTCGCTCCAGGAGGGTTTTGAGCACCCCCGAGGAGTCCACGCCCCGGAGGCCCTCGATCTCCATCTTCGTGACAGGCTGGCGATAGACGATAATGGCCAGCGTCTCGAGGGCAGCCCGGGAGAGCTTCGCTCGGGACTCGTCCTGGATCAGGCGGCGGACCCACTCGCCGTGCTCGGGCCGGGTCAGGAACTGCCAGCCCCCGGCCACCTCTTTCAGCTGGACCCCCCGGCCCTCGTAGTCCGCGGCGAGGTCTTCGAGCGTCGCCCGCACGGCGGCCTTCTCTACTGGCTCGGGGCTGAGCTGGGCCAGTTGAGCCAGGGTGACGGGCTGGTCGGCTGCAAACAGCAGCGCTTCGAGTATCTGCTTGGTCATTGTCATGCGGGCTGTTTCTCCTCTACGGTCAGGCTCACCCGGATGGGGCCGAAGGGTTGGCGCTGCTGGGCGAGGATCATTTTGAGGCGTATCATCTCCAAGATCGCCAGGAAGGTCACGACGATCTCCGCCCGGTGGGTGGCCCCTTCGAATAGGGCCTCGAAGGCGATGGGCCCTTCGCCCTCCAGCCGCTCAACGACGGTGTGGATCATCTCGGTCACGCTCATCTCCTCGATGACCAGCTCCTGTGCCTCGGCTTCTGGCAACCTCTCGACGAGAGCCGTGAAGGCTTCGAGGAGGTCGAAGAGGGTGACGTTGAGCATGATATCCTCATCATCCTCAGGCGCATCGAGAGGCGGCCGGCAGTAGACCTCCCGGTGCTCCAGCTCCCGCTCCCTGAGATCCTCCGCCATGGCCTTGACCCGTTGGTACTCCAGGAGCTTTTCCAGGAGCTCTCGGCGGGGGTCTTCCTCGTCCTCGATCTCTTCGTCCTCGGGAGACCTCGGCAGGAGCATGCGGCTTTTTATATAGGTGAGGGTGGCCGCCATGACTAGCCACTCGCCGGCGACATCGAGGTTTAGGGTCTGCATGAGCTCAAGGTAGGCCAGGTACTGGGCCGTGACCTGGGCGATGGGGATGTCGTAGATGTCGATCTCCTGGACCCGGATCAGGTGGAGGAGCAGGTCGAGGGGACCATCGAAGACGGGCAGCTTGACTTGGTAGGGCATAGGCCGGGCCGTCGCGGGCCGCGCGGAGGCGACCGCACCGTGCGACTCCCTCCCGGGCCGAAGGTTGGGCGCGCTGTAACGGCTGCTATTATGGCTTTCGCCCCGAGGCCGTGTCAAGGTGGGATTTGCCTAGGAAACCTGGAATGGGGCATGACCTTGTGATATAGTCGTTTTCCCTTTTCTGTGGAGGAACACCCGTGTCGGAGTCGGTTGTCGGTCGCCAGGAAGTGTTTAGTCGGCTTCCCGCGGTGGACGAGGTCCTGAGAGAAGAGGCCATCCAAGCTGCGCTGGCCTCTCTGCCGAGGCCCATCGTGGTCGAGGCGGTCAAGTCGGTGCTGGATGAGGCACGCGAGACGCTCCTAGCGCTGGAGGATGAGGCCTTGGCCGAGGTGGTCGTGCTCGGTGCGCACGAGGCCGCGGCCCGCTCAGCCGAGCGGGCGGCCGAGGCTGCCCGGCCCGCGTTGCGGCGGGTGGTCAACGCCACAGGGGTGGTCCTGCACACCAACCTCGGCCGCTCACCGCTCGCCCCGGCCGTGGGCGATCATATCCGCCAGATCGGCACAGCCTACTCCAACCTCGAGTACGATCTCGCCGCCGGCCGGCGCGGCTCGCGCTACGCGCCCCTCGTCCGGCTCCTGACGACCCTCACCGGCGCCGAGGACGCCCTCGTCGTCAACAACAACGCCGCCGCCGTGCTGCTGTGCCTGGAGACACTTGCCGCCGGCCGGGAGGTCATCGTCTCGCGGGGCGAGCTCATCGAGATCGGGGGAGCCTTCCGGCTCCCCGACGTCATGGTCAAGAGCGGAGCCGTCTTGCGCGAGGTCGGCACCACGAACCGGACCCACCTCGGCGACTACGCCCGGGCCGTCTCCGATGAGACGGCGCTCCTGCTCAAGGTCCATCCTTCCAACTACGCCATCCAGGGCTTCACGGCATCGGTCTCGGCGGCCGAGCTCGCACAGCTTGGGCGCGAGCGGGGGGTGCCCGTCATGGAGGACCTCGGCAGCGGCAACTTCATCGACTGGAGGCCGTACGGGCTGCCCCACGAGCCGACCGTCTCTGAGGTCGTTGCCTCGGGGGTGGACCTCGTGACGTTCAGCGGCGACAAGCTGTTGGGCGGGCCCCAGGCGGGCATCATCCTGGGACGGGCGGCGCTCGTCGGGCGGCTGAAGGAAAATCCCCTGACCCGCGCGCTGCGGGTGGACAAGTTCACCGTCGCGGGCCTCGAGGCCACTCTCAGGCTCTACCTCGAGCCGGAGCACGCCATCGAGGCCATCCCAGCCTTGCGCCTGCTTGCAGCCCCGGCCGAACGGCTGGAGGCCCGCGCCCGTGCCCTGGCGGATCGCCTGCGGGCGCTCGCCGATAGGGGTCTCCGGGTGGAGGTCCGCAAAGAAGTCGCCCAAGTGGGCGGCGGAGCCCTGCCGACGGCCTCCCTGCCCACGTGGGTCATCGCCTTATCGGCCGAGGGGCGCTCGCCTAACTCCCTGGAAGAAGCCTTTCGGACCAGCCCGACGCCCGTTATAGGGCGCATCCGCGAGGAGGCCTTCCTCCTCGACTGCCGCACACTCCTTGAGGGCGACGAGGACCGCATCGCCGAGGCCGCATCGAGGATCCCTCCACAGTGAAGCAAGTCGTCCTCGGCACGGCCGGCCACATCGACCACGGCAAGACCGCGCTGGTAAAGGCCCTGACCGGGGTAGATACCGACCGGCTCAAAGAGGAAAAAGAGCGGGGGATCACCATCGACCTCGGCTTCGCCCACCTTCCCCTCGGCCCCGACATCATCTGCGGCGTCGTGGACGTCCCCGGCCACGAGCGGTTCGTTAAGAACATGCTTGCAGGGGCGGGGGGCATCGACCTCGTTGTGCTGGTAGTGGCCGCCGACGAGGGGGTGATGCCCCAGACCCGCGAGCACCTGGCCATCTGCGAGCTGCTGGGCGTGAGCCGGGGAATCGTGGCGCTCACCAAGGTCGATCTCGTCGAAGCCGAGTGGCTCGAGCTTGTGGCCGAAGAGGTGGGAGCCTTCCTCGAAGGGACGTTCCTCGATGGGTCGCCCATCGTGGCCGTCTCGTCGGTCACCGGCCAGGGGCTGGAGGAACTCATCCAGACCCTCACCGCCCAGGCCGAGGCCGTCTCGGCCAAGGACGCCTCGGGGCCCTTCCGGCTGCCCATAGACCGTGTCTTCACGATGAAGGGCTTCGGTACGGTGGTAACGGGCACCTGCACCGGCGGGCGCATCGGCGATGGAGAGACCGTCGAGGTCTACCCGCGTGAGGTCACGACGCGCATCCGAGGAGTCCAGGTCCACGGCCTCTCGGTGGACGAAGCCCTGGCGGGCCAGCGGACCGCCATCAACCTCCAGGCGGTGGAGAAAGCCGCCCTGGAGCGAGGCGACGTGCTGGCCCGGCCCGAAAGCCTCCACCCCACCACACGGCTGGTCGCCGAGTTCTCGCTGCTGGAGGACGCCCCCGGCCCTCTGAAGCACCGCCAGCGTGTCCGCTGCCACCTGGGCACGGCGGAGGTCATGGGTCGGCTCGTCCTGCTCGAGGCGGCCGAAGTCGCCCCGGGCCAGACGACCCCCGTAGAGGTGCGGCTGGAAAAGCCCGTGGCCGTCCTCCCGAGAGACCGCTACGTGGTGCGGACCTATTCGCCGATACGGACCATTGGGGGCGGGGAGATCCTGGACGTGGACCCGCCCCGGCTCAAGAGACTCAGCGGCCTGGCCTCGGCGGCCGTCGAGCAGCTTCGGGCTGGGGAGCCAGGGGCGGTGGTGGCCCACCTGCTGGAGCGGGCGGGGACCCGGGGCCTGAGCCTCCAGGAGCTACGCCAGCGAAGCCCGTTCGGGCACGAGGGGCTCGAGGCGCTCCTAGAGGAGATGCGCCGGGCGGGGCAGGTGGTGGCCCTCGACGGGGACGCGCGCCTGCTCCATGCCGGGCGCTTCCGCGAAGCGGTCGAGGGGCTCGCAAAGGGGCTGGAGGCCTACCACGCCGCCAACCCTCTGAAGGCCGGGGCGAGCGTGAGCGAAGTGCGCTCCATGGTGGCCGAGGCCGACGAGCGGGTCGCGCAGGCCGCCCTCCAATGCCTGGTGGAGGAGGGCCGGGCCGTGGCCGAGCGGACGCTGGTCCGCCTGTCGGGCCATGAGGTGACGCTGGCGGCCGACCAGGCCGAACGGCGGGAGGCGCTGGAGGAGGCCGCACGCCGGGCGGGGATGAAGTCGGCCACGGCCGAGGAGCTCCTGGACACTGCCGGGCTCTCGCCCAAGGAGGGAGGAGAGCTCATCCAGCTGCTGGTCGAGGAGGGAACCCTCGTTCGGCTCAAGAACAAGCACCTCTTCCACCGCGAGGCGCTCGCCGAGGCCCAAGAAAGGCTCGTCGCCTACCTGGAAGAGCACGGCGAGATGGCCCCGGCCCAGTTCCGCGACATGCTTGGGATAACGCGCAAGATCGCCATCCCGCTGCTCGAGCACTTCGACGCCCAGCGCCTGACGCTCAGGGTGGGTGACAATCGGGTCCTGAGAGGGAAAGGCTGACCAGGCACCAGCGCCGCGGGGAGGAGCGGACCGTACTAATGGTGGCGAGAAGAAATGATTAGAGTTAAGCGTATTGGGGTGATCTTACCGGATGGAGTTGTAGAAGATATTTTCCTCCGGAGGCGCAGGATGCGCAGAAGATTTACAAACATATCGAGGAATCGGGGCGCATTAAGCATACTGCGTTATTCCGTAAGCATCAGAGAAACCTTAACGCAGAAGGGTTTCAGATGTGCATTCGTGTCCTAACCAAGGCGGGGTTGATCGAATCCGAGATACAGGGTCGGGCGAGGTGGTACTATCCGGTTGATCCTATGATTAAGGATATCCACCAGAAAGAAGAGCTTCACTCACAAATTCTGTCTGAGGATCAACTTTCGACGCAAAAAATGAATCCAATAAATTTCCATAACAATATATGGGCGTATAAAGATACCATCGTGCGAGTGTTGACTGGCGACCATTATTACCCGGAAAAGGAAATAGTCCTTCATATTAAGCGTTACGTATTGTCAATAAAAAAGGAAGAGGAGGCTCTTAAAGCAGAAGTCTTTGCCCGTGAGGGATTAGAAAAGGATAAAGGCAAGAGGCGAGAAAGGATTCCCGAAGATGTTATATTCTTTGTTTGGAGAAGGGATGAGGGACGTTGTAAAGAATGTGGAAGCAACAAGAATTTAGAGTTAGATCATATCATACCCATTTCGAAAGGTGGAAGCAATACAGCGAGAAATATCCAGCTGCTCTGTGAGATTTGTAATCGTTTAAAAAGCGATAATATTTAGTACCGTTTTCTCATTTTCGCAAGAAATAGTAGGTACTTAAGACCACACACTTCCCCATAGCCCCACTGTCCTTCAGGCTACTTTCTCAGGGTATCTCCAAGACCCCGGCGCCGTCGATTGAGCCCGCCTTGAGCGCACCGAGCGCCTCGTTCGCCTCGCCCAGGGGATAGCGCGTCGTTCGGGTCGTTACGGGGATGGCGGCGGCGAGCTCGAGGAACTCTTCGCCATCTCTACGGGTGGAGTTGGCCACGCTGCGGACCGTCCGCTCGTGATAGAGATGGGCCGTGTAGTCGAGCTCGGGGATGGGCGACATGTGGATGCCCGCCAGGGCCAGGGTGCCGCCTTTGTCCAGCACCCGGAGGGCCTCGGGCACGAGCCAGCCGGCCGGGGCGAAGATGATGGCGCTCTGGAGGTTGGCGGGCGGCTCGTCTTGGGCTTGACCGACCCAGGCCGCCCCGAGCTCGAGGGCGAGCTGCTGGTGGCTCGAGCTTCGGGTGAAGACGTAGACCTCGCAGCCCCAGTGCCTGGCGACCTGGATGGCGAGGTGGGCTGAAGCTCCAAAGCCGTAGAGCCCAAGGCGCTGGCCGGACTCAAGATTGCTCAGCTGCAGGGCCCGGTAGCCGATAATCCCCGCGCAGAGCAGCGGGGCCGCCTCCTCGTCGCCGAAGGCATCGGGGATGGGATAGGTGAAGGCCTCAGGGACGACGGCGTACTCGGCGTAGCCGCCGTCCACGTGATAGCCGGTGAATCGGGCCCCCTCGCAGAGGTTTTCCAGCCCCCGGCGGCAGAAGTCGCACGACCCGCAGGCCGAATGGAGCCACGCCACCCCGACGCGCGCGCCCTCGGCGAAGCGCGAGGCCCCCTGGCCTCGCCGCTCCACCCGCCCGACGATCTGGTGGCCCGGCACCACCGGACGCTTCGGCAGAGCGAGATCACCTTCGACCGTGTGCAGGTCGGTGTGGCAGACGCCGCATACCTGGACCCGTAACAACACGTCGCCCGGGCCCGGCTCTGGCACGGGCAGATCCGCCGCCTCAAGGGGGTGGTCCTCAACGGGCCTCGCCTCTCGCAGAACCATAGCCTGCATGGCATCCTCTCATTCGGATTCTTTGATCTGTATATAGCATAGAGCGGCAACGGAGGCCCGTTCAACCCGCTCTCCACTTTTCGCCCCTCTTCGACCCTCCATCCAAGTCCTGGTTGTCTTTGGCCGAGGATTCTAGTAGGCTGGACTTAATTACGAGGGTCTTTCTCGTTCTAGACTATCCATGCCAAGGAGTCGTTGATGACCGACGTTGCTGAGCGCATGACGAAAATCGAGCGGTCTGTGGCCCAGGCCGTCGAGGCCCTGAGGACCGACGCCGGGGCCTCGCCCGTGCTCGCCGCCGTCGTGGGCGAGCTGGAGAAGAAGTTGGGCAAGGCCAGCGAGGCCATCAGCGGGGGCGACGCGGCCGCGATCCGGGAGGCCGTGGTCGAGGTCGAGCAGGCCGCCGACAGCGCCAAGGTGGCGGCCGAGGTCGACAGCGGCGCGACGGACGAGACGCGGGCGGCCATCACCGCCGCGCACGACCGGATTTGCCTCTTGAAGTCCGAGATGTAGCAGGGCCCGGCGGCGTTCAAGCTATTGCCGGAGCAAGGATTAGGAACCGTCCGATGAAGAAAGTCTACGTGGAAACATACGGCTGCCAGATGAACGAGTACGACTCGGAGATCGTCAAAACCGTGCTGGCGGACCGCGACTACGAGCTCGTCGACTCCCTGAGCGACGCCGACATCGTCCTGCTCAACACCTGCTCGGTGCGGGAGAACGCCAACCGCAAGATCTACGGCCGCGTACACCGGATCAAACACCAGCGAAACGGCGAAGAGGTGAAAATCGGCATCCTCGGCTGCATGGCGACCAACTTCCGCCGCAAGCTGCTCGACGACGGGTCTTTGCCCATCGACTTCATCGCCGGGCCCGACAGCTACAAGCGCTTGCCCGACCTCATCGAGAACCTCGAGGTCGAAGGCGCAAAGCCGTTCGACGTCACGCTCTCGGAGTTCGAGACCTACGCGGATGTCTACCCAAGCTGCCGGGAGAAGGGGGTGAACGCCTGGGTGGCGGTCATGCGCGGGTGCGACAACTTCTGCACGTTCTGCGTCGTGCCCTACACGCGCGGGCGGGAGCGAAGCCGCGAGCCTGAGAACGTCACCGAAGAGGTCAGGCGGCTCGCCGACGAAGGGTTCCGGCAAGTGACCCTGCTCGGCCAGAACGTCAACTCCTACCGCTCGAACGGCCACGACTTCGCCGATCTGCTGGAGATGGTAAGCTCCGTGGCCGGCATCGAGCGCATCCGCTTCACCTCGCCACACCCGAAGGACTTCCCCCGGCGGCTGCTTCGCGTCATCAACGCCAACCCGAAAGTCTGCAGGCATATTCACCTGCCGCTCCAGGCCGGAAGCGACCGGGTGCTTGAGATGATGGCCCGGACCTACACACGCCAAGAGTACCTCGACCTCGTCGATGAGGTCCGTGACCTCTGCCCGAACATCGTGCTCACGACCGACATCATCGTCGGCTTCCCGACCGAGACAGATGAGGAGTTTGAAGAGACGGTCGAAGTGATGGAGCGGGTCCGGTACGATGCGGCCTTCATATTCAAGTACTCCGAGCGGCCCCAGACCATCGCCTCGCGGAAGTTCCCGGACGACGTGCCCGACGCGGTGAAATCCGCCCGGACCGTCCGGCTCAACGACATCCAGCAGGCCCACACCCTCGAGCGCAACCGCGCGCACATAGGGCAGACCCACGAAGTCCTGATCGACGAGGAGCGGACCAAAAAGTCCGACGAGGACTACCAGGGCCGAAACGACGGCAACAAAATCGTCATCTTCCCCAAGGGCGCGTACCGCCGAGGCCAGTTCGTCACCGTCCGCATCACCGACGCAACGCCGAGTGTCCTGCGCGGGGAGGTCACCGACGTGCTGACCAGGTAGGCCGCCGGGCCGGTCGGCCCTCCGACCATCTCACCTCATCATCCAATTCCTCAGTGGGCTAGTTAGGATTACATCGTGAAATACAACCTAACAGTGATTGGTGAATGGCCGGATTCAGGCCTCAGCATGGCTCTTAGCGGGCATTGAAAAGGTTGCGGTTGTGCTTGAAGGGGTGCTCTACCCTTAGACCGGGAAATGTGGTATTTGAAGTAAAATTCTACTAGGGTGGGGCTGATTGAGGTGGGCTCCCACGTGTTTTGGTTACCTTCTTTTCAAGAAGTGTGACCAAAGGTGGGTCGAAGCAGGGATTTAGGTCATTGGCTATAAGCTGCCGCATAATCTCAGCCTATCCTACCATCAGCAGGCGGACGGCTTGAGAGGCCCCACACTCGCCGACACGGCCAGACCGCTTCGCCTGCGCCGTTGGTCGAGGAGGCATTGCTATGGCTGAGCGGGTCGCGTTGATTACGGGAGGGGCGAAGGGGATCGGCCGGGAGATAGGCCTGGCCCTCGCAGAAGAAGGCTGGTCGGTGGCGGTCTGCTACCGCACCAGCGCCCAGGCTGGCCAAGAGACGGCCGAGGCCGCCACAGCGCTTGGGGCGCCCCGGGCGATGGCTCTCCAGTGCGACGTCTCGGACTACGAGGCGGCCGAGGGGTTCGTGAGGAAAGTGGAGGCCGAGTGGGGACACATCGACGCTCTTATCAACTGCGCCGGGCCCTATCACCGGGTAAACCTGCTGGAGGAGACCCCCGAAGGCTGGCTGGACATGTTCGCCAACAACCTCCACCCCGTATTCTACTGCGCCCGGGCGGCGGCCCCGGGCATGAAGGAGCGACGCTGGGGGCGGATCCTGAACTTCAGCATGGCCACGGCCGATCGCATCTCGGCCCAGCCCCAGATAACGGCCCACTTCATCGCCAAAAGCGGCATCCTTGTCCTCACCCGCTCGCTGGCCCGCCTCCTCGCGCCCCACGGCATCACGGTGAACGCCATCTCACCGGGGTTCATCGACTCTGGGAGCGCCCCGGCCGAGGAGCTCGAGGGCATGCTCAAGCACATCCCGGCCGGCACCATCGGGACGACCGACGATGCGGTAGCCGTGGCGCGCTTCCTCCTCTCCGACGAGGCCGGCTACATCACCGGCGCCAACATCCACCTCAGCGGCGGTTGGGGACTGTAGAGGGAGGGGCAGGGTAAGGTGCCATTAATATCGTTCATGGACCAAACCAAACGAAAAAAGCCGAGCTAAGCCCTCCCAGGGTTACTCGGCCTGAGGTATCGCATCGTCGGCACTGGCACTTCCCGTCAGCACTGCGGCTTTCTGATTGTACTGATAGCTAAGAGAGATACATCTCCATTAAGTACACGTTCCGAGACAGAACGGCGCAACGATTATTTGGCGGGTACGATTGTCCCAGGAAATATTGACTCTGGCTCAGAAGGGGAAAGTTACTATTTCAACCGAAATATGCCCCTGGAGGTTCAGGGCCACGAGGGGCGATTACATCGTGTTATCGAAACTAAGTATGGCACTCCTTAAGATGTCAATACCTCTTTGAAGGTGGTACAATGAATGGGGGCAGGTCAGGGCCCCCTTAGCGTTTTCCCCATTTAAGGAATCACGGAATCGACGACGACCCCGTCGACTCCTGAGGCTTACTCGATAAAGAGGGAAAAGCGATAAGGAGAGCTTGGGGGACCCAGAAGGAGGGTGTGGACGCCAGGGGTTAGCTTCGACGAAGCTCGCTTGGTTTTACGACTGAGATTTTCCTCGTTGACAATGGTTCCCATTGTGCTTCCTCGGTCCAGCACCGAGACGGCCTTGCCGGAGTACACAATGGCACAGTGGTTTCGTGATACCACATAGGGCCTGTCATCCTCGATGTAGAGGTTATTGTCGTCCAACATATCTGACAATGTGGAGTCGACCATCCGCCCAATTTTAAAGGGGAAGGCTGAAATATCGAGCTCCGAGCCACCCAAAGCACGCTTGGCTTCGGTGGTGAGACCCCTCAGTCGGGCGACCACAGGCAAAGAGGCTTTGTCCTCGGGAATACGGGTCCCCTCCTTAAGACGCATACTCCCCATGGCTAGCCGCAATGAAACAACTAGCTGTTCACGGTTGATAGGCTTAACAAGATAGTCATTGGCCCCGAGCTCCATGGCCCTTACGACAGTGTCCATATCGTGGACCGCTGTTAGCATGATGACCGCAGCGTCGGCATCTTGCTGACGGATACCCTCTAACACTTCGAGGCCATCCTTGCCCGGCATCCGGATGTCCAGCAATACCACGTCGGGGTCCTCCTGCCTGTAGACTCCCAGAGCTTGATCGCCACTGTGGGTCTCAAGCACACTGTAGCCCTTGGCCCCAAGGAAGTCTCCAAGTGCCTCGCAGGAATCAGGCTCGTCGTCAACCACCAAGATTTTCTTTAGCATAACCCGCCCTCCACCTTCAATCGGATGAGGATTGCGCGGGTTCACTCCCTCGGGTACCTTCCTCGACTCCGTTACCGATTGTGTTTGTGCAAGTTTAATGCCACCCTGGAACGACGTTTCTATCCATAGGACTTTTTAATGGTAGTGGCCTTGGAACTATCTAATAAAAAAAGGGTTGCCGGTAGACAATTTATATGTGACGGTGCGTCAGCTCAGCGAGAGAGAAACCCGGCGGGAGGATCTAGGTGGGCGGTGTATTGAGAATCGTACAGCGGCTGTAGGATTTGATGCAAGGGGTATAGTTGCGATTGTCCCAGGAAATCGTTACTTTCGCATAGAGAGGAAAAGTTAATATTACTGGGGTAATCTGCCCCTGGAGGTCAGGGGCCACTCAGGGGCAATTACATCGTGAAAT
>JALLOF010000350.1 GCA_027717595.1 Nitrospinae bacterium AH_259_B05_G02_I21
GGCTCAGGCCCTCCTTGGAGCCGATGGTGACGACCGCTTCCGTCTCGTGGTCGAGCTCCACCTGGTAGCGCCGGGCATACCACTGGCAGATGGCCTCGCGAAGCTTCGTAATCCCGCGGGAGGCCGAGTAGCGGTGGTTTTTGCCCTTCTCTACCGCCTCGAGGAGCTTATCCACGATGTGGCGAGGCGTGGGCGTGTCGGGATTCCCCATCCCGAAGTCAACGATATCGTAGCCCGCCCGCCGAGCCTTCATCTTCAGCTCATCCACAATGGAAAAGACGTAAGGTGGTAAGCGGTTGATCCGTTGGAAGTTAAACATAAAGCTTCTTCACCCCCGCAGCAGCGTCGTCCGTTGGCCCCCTGGGCCCGGCGGGCATCCCCTTGCCCCGCCCGGGGCGACACTTCAGGAAAAACCCAGCGTGACGGCGGATCGAACGAAACGTTAAACCCTTTTTATAATAAACAACTGCAGTGAAAGTCAAGGATCATGGCGGATGCCCCTCTCCCGAGCATCCGGGGGCTTTAGTATGTGTAG
>JALLOF010000351.1 GCA_027717595.1 Nitrospinae bacterium AH_259_B05_G02_I21
GCCTCGGCCAGTGCCCGGGCGGCGTCTTCGACGACCTCCTTACGGACCCCCTCTAGCCGAAGGAGGGCCAGGGGCTTAGCGGGGGGGAGGTGCTCGGGCCGGCCTGGGCGCCCGTCGCGCGGGTGAAGAACCGCTACCGGCGCCAACTCGTCCTGAAGAACCCCTCGGCCAGGCGCCTCAACGCGTGGGTGCGCTCGGCGGTGGCCGCCTATCGGCGAGGTGACGGTCGCGCCCGCTCCTCGGTGGCTTTGAAGATCGACATAGACCCCGTCTCGGCCCTCTGAGGCCCCCACGAGCCCGTTTTCCCTATTGATTTCTCTCCCTCCCGTGGGTATACAAAAGGAGCGAAACTCCTGTCTGCGCTGGGGGTTGCCGAGAGGTGGACAGCCCGGCGAGGGACGCATCATGGCCCGTGAGATTGTCGTCTTTCCGCACCCGACCCTCCGCAAGGTGTGCGACTCGGTCCACACCTTCGACGCCGAGCTTCGCCTCCTCGTCGAGGAGATGTTCGAGGCGATGCAACGGGCCCCGGGGG
>JALLOF010000352.1 GCA_027717595.1 Nitrospinae bacterium AH_259_B05_G02_I21
GGGCAACGCGGCCATCGTTAACGGCGTGGAGCGGCTCTCGGGGGCGCCCCTGATGGCGTCTGATTTGCGGGCCTCGGCCGCGCTGGTGCTGGCGGGCCTGGCGGCCGAAGGCCGCACCGAGGTCTCCCGGGTCTATCATCTCGATCGGGGCTACGAGGGGTTGAGCGAGAAGCTCCAGGCCTTGGGGGCGGCCATCTGGCGCGAGGCGGAGTGAGGACGACGGAGGGCGGTTTGCAGTGAAGCTTTACCGAGCAGGTGAGGCGGCGTTCGACGAGGCCTTGGAGAGGCTGACCTCGAGGATGGAGCACCTAAGCCCCAAGGTCCTAAAGACGGTCGAGCGCATCCTGGCCGACGTCCAAAAGTGGGGCGATAAGGCCCTGGTGCGCTACACGGAGCGGTTCGACGGGCTTAAGCTTTCACAGAAGGAGCTTCGCGTCGCTCCGTCGGCCTTCAAGGAGGCCCGCCGGAAGGTCGGGCGCTCCACGCTGCGGACCCTGGAGGTCGCTGCCGAGCGTATAGAGGCCTACCATCG
>JALLOF010000353.1 GCA_027717595.1 Nitrospinae bacterium AH_259_B05_G02_I21
GGACTACGGGGACCTGGTCGGGCGCAAGTGGACCGAGACAGAGATCATCTTGGCCAACAACGTGAAAATCCTGGCCCGCGGCGCCGGGGCCAGCATGCGGGGTCTGCGCCACGGCCCGCACCGGCCCGACCTCATCGTGGCCGACGATCTGGAAAACGACGAGACGGTCGAAAGCCCTTTGAGCCGCGAGAAGATGACCCGCTGGTTCGACCGGGCGCTGCTCAACTGTCTCGCTCCCGGCGGCACGATGCTCGTTGTGGGCACGGTGCTCCACTACGACTCGCTGTTATCCCGGCTGCTGAAGCGCGGCGGGGACTTCTGGACGAAGAAGTACGCCGCCGTCCGGCCCGACGGCACGCCGCTTTGGCCAGAGCGCTGGCCGATTGCGCGCCTCGAAGCCAAAAAACGCCAGATAGGCCGGGCCGCCTTCGACCAGGAGTTCCAAAACGAGCCCATCGACTCGGAGGCCCGCATCTTCCGCGAGGAGACCTTCGGCTACTACGAGACGGAGGCCATCGCCGCCAAGCAGCTC
>JALLOF010000354.1 GCA_027717595.1 Nitrospinae bacterium AH_259_B05_G02_I21
GCCGTTGCCCCGGGTCAGGCCCGAGACCGAGTGGACCTTCGTGGTCTCGATCGCCTCCTCTAGGCTCATGGCCGGCAGAATCGTCGGCAGCCGCTTGGCGAGCATGCTCTTGCCCGCCCCGGGGGGGGGGCCGATGAGCAGCACGTTATATATAGTTTAACCTCTAGTCTTTAGGTAGGCGTCCAAGTCAAATCAACCCGGTACTGGCCTTTCAGATTGCCCATTCCAAGTTAGGATTTCATGATGAAATTGCCCCTTATGACCCTTGACCCCCGAGGGACAATAACTGGTGAAATACGCCCCTTTTCCCCTCTAAGCGAAAGTAACGATTACCTGGGATAATAGCAACTCCAGCATATTCTTTGTTCCATCCATCCTCCAAGCCCATATTGGTTTAAAGCCTCGTATTGTAGTCCGAGTTCCTAAGCAGTAACCCGAGAAGCTAACCCTAGAGGGAGAGGTCAGCAACACCCACTCATAGGGGGACGGAAAACTACCACATTCCAACTCAAAAGGTGATACAATGGCTTG
>JALLOF010000355.1 GCA_027717595.1 Nitrospinae bacterium AH_259_B05_G02_I21
CCGATAGAGGAGCTCCAGCGACTCTCGGCCTTGTGCGGTTTTCAGACCGTTCAGCTCCACGGCGGCGAGTCGCCGGCCTATTGCCGCGAGGTCGGCCTCGAAGTCATCAAGGCCGTAAGGGTCGAGGATGCTGGGAGCCTGGCTGCCCTCGGCGACTATGACGTCTCGGCGTTTCTTTTGGATGCGTTCGACCCGGATACGGCAGGCGGTACCGGCAAGACCTTCGATCACCGTCTTGTGGAGCGGGCCAAGGCTGCCGGGCGGCCGATCATCGTGGCCGGGGGGCTCACCTCCGAGACGGTGGCCGCAGCGATCCGGGACACCCGCCCCTACGGGGTCGATGTCGCCAGCGGCGTCGAATCGGCCCCGGGCGTCAAGGACCACGCGAAGGTGCGGGCTTTCGTTGAGCAGGCCAAGGCGGCCGAGGCGGAGATGGTTCGTGAGACCTGATGAGAAAGGCCATTTCGGGCCCTTCGGGGGCAAGTACGTCATCGAGACCCTGATGCCGGCCCTGGCGGAGCTCGAGGAGG
>JALLOF010000356.1 GCA_027717595.1 Nitrospinae bacterium AH_259_B05_G02_I21
AGGCCGAGCCCCTCTACAAGCGTGCGCTGGCGATTCGGGAAAAGGCCCTGGGCCCAGACCATCCTGATGTGACAACAGCCCTATATGACCTGGCGAGGTTCTACCGCGACCAGGGCCAGCACGCCGAGGCCGAGCCCCTCTACAAGCGTGCGCTGGCGATTCGGGAAAAGGCCCTGGGCCCAGACCATCCTGATGTGACAACAGCCCTATATGACCTGGCGAGGTTCTACCGCGACCAGGGCCAGCACGCCGAGGCCGAGCCCCTCTACAAGCGTGCGCTGGCGATTAGGGAAAAGGCCCTGGGCCCAGACCATCCTGATGTGGCAGAAGCCCTATACGAGCTGGCGAGGTTCTACCGAGCCCAGGGCAAGTACGCCGAGGCCGAGCCCCTCTACAAGCGTGCGCTGGCGATTCGGGAAAAGGCCCTGGGCCCGGACCATCCTGATATGGCAGAAGCCCTATACGAGCTGGCGAGGTTCTACCGCGACCAGGGCCAGTACGCCGAGGCCGAGCCCCTCTACAAGCGTGC
>JALLOF010000357.1 GCA_027717595.1 Nitrospinae bacterium AH_259_B05_G02_I21
CTCCATTCGGTCCGCCATCACCACCCGAGGCACGCCCTGGGGGTCCTCGACGAACTCGATGTGATCCCACGGCCCCTCGGCCAGCATGCACGCCACGTCCGCCATCTGGTCGGGCCCGACCTCGAGCACCAGAAACGCTTCAGGCGACAGGACGGCCGCCGCCCCCTCGACGACGCCTTCGACCAGCTCCAGGCCCGACGGGCCCCCGTCTAAGGCTTCAGGCGGTTCGTGGCGGATCTCCTCGTCCAGCTGATCGTACAAGGACCGAGGCACATAGGGCGGGTTGCTCACCACCCCCAAGATGGGCTTGTCGGGGGCGACGGCCTGGGTCATGTCGCAGGCCAGGCAGAGCACCCTCTCGCCGACGCCGTGGCGGATAACGTTTTCCCGCGCCACCGCAGCCGCAGCAAGCGAGATGTCGGTCGTCACAACGCGCAATCCCGGCCGCTCCGTCGCGAGGGCCACGGCCACGCAGCCGCTGCCAGCTCCAATCTCGACGATGAGGCCATCCGTATCCACATCC
>JALLOF010000358.1 GCA_027717595.1 Nitrospinae bacterium AH_259_B05_G02_I21
GGGCCCGGAGCGCGGCCAGCTGGATGGTCGGGCCGTCGGCCAGGGGGTCGCTGAAGGGGACTCCCAACTCGATGAGGTCCGCCCCGGCCGCCTCGAGGGCGGGAAGGAGGGCCTTGGTGGTGGCCAGGTCCGGGTCGCCCGCCTCTATGAAGGGGATTAGGGGCTTTCGGCCCTCGGCCCGAAGCTCGGCGAACCGCTCATCGATCCGGCTCATAGCCGCTCCCCTAGGACCTGGGCCACGAGGTCGACGTCCTTGTCGCCCCTGCCCGAGAGGCAGATGACGATGACGTGCTCCTTGGGAAGGGTCGGGGCGACCATCTGCACCCAGGCGATGGCGTGGGCCGCCTCGAGGGCCGGGATGAGCCCCTCCACCTCGGAGCAGAATCGAAAGGCCGAAACCGCCTCTTCGTCGCTCACCGCCACGTACTCCGCCCTGCCCGTCTCCTTGTAGAAGGCATGCTCGGGCCCAACGCCCGGATAATCAAGCCCCGCGGAGATGGAATGGGCTGGCAGAATCTGGC
>JALLOF010000359.1 GCA_027717595.1 Nitrospinae bacterium AH_259_B05_G02_I21
ACACTGAGAAGACCATCCAGAGCAGGTGGGAGGCGCTGCAGGCCAAAGAGGGCAGGGACGATGAAGAGCTCGTGAAGCTCAATAGCTGGCTTACGTACTTGCGCTTCAACGCCTACGCGCTCAACGAGATCGAAGAAGGCGGGTTGGACGACTGGTTTCGGGATCTCTTCGAGCAGAGCCCCCCGGCCTCGGATTGAGCTTTAGGGCGGGCGTGGGTTTGATGAGGTCAGAACGGCCGGGGCAGACGGGCCCCGGCGTCGAACCGGTACAGGCCCGCTTCGCGGGCGAAGTGGAAGGCTTCCTCCAGTTCGCTAGAGGTGATGCGGCGATTAATGTCGCTGTATCTGTCGAATTTCACCACCCTCCCGGCCGGGTAGTATTGGTCCATGACGTTGACGAACGTGTGGGGGGAGATTTCCTCGGCCAGAAACCGCATGATTTCACGGGTCTCCTCAAGCGCTCCCGGCATCACCAGGTGTGTTCTCAACAAGTCGTAATTGGAAGTTGGGAGAGGGGTCGTT
>JALLOF010000035.1 GCA_027717595.1 Nitrospinae bacterium AH_259_B05_G02_I21
ACCATGCTAGCGCCCTTCGGCTACGACTACCATAGGCTGGTTGAAATCACTTGAGCCAGGGAAGGGGCTACCGTGTTCGTCTAGGATGGGGCCGGGGGTACATAATGACCCATTTATCGGATATTATCGCCAAGAACTCTGGGTCACCTTCGGAAGAGTAGGAGATGAGGAGGACACGGATTTTGTTCGACTTGAAACGTGTCGAATCGGCTATGACGGTGTGGCCGTAGACAAGTCCTTTCGCAATGCACCCGGGCCGCCGGTGCCTTTAGGAACTACGATGATGAAGCGGCATCCTAAAACACCGGAAATACTAGCCGAAATGGAGCGGTGGGCAAAGAAAAAAGCATGGCGCATAAAAGTCAAAGAACTATACGAAGAGCTCGACAGAGCTGCTGGTCAATATATGACTCATGATTACGTCTTATGGGCATATGGTCTGGAAGACCCCATGCCAAACGGGCAACCAAGGGTAATCCATTTTATTCCAACAGGATGTGAGAGCAAAGCTGTTTATGCCTATTGTGCATATCCTAATTCTAAAAGAGTTATTAAACATAAGATAGGCAATTGTCACATTGCGAAAGAGATAATCAGATCATGAAATTCCCTTTTTTATCGTCGTTGCCATCTTCGTGGCGGTGGTGTGCGCGGCACACAGGGGCTTCTAGGGCCACTCACCGCTGCGTCCTTGAGTGGCTTTCGCATTGAAGTATGGACCCTAGGGTTGGTAGTGTAGAAAAGATGACTAGGCCCATCCCACTCAAAATCCCCCTAGCGGCCCTCCTAGCCCTCCTCCTGGCCGCCCCTACTCTGGCCGTAGGCTGGATAGAGCAATGTCGTGGATAAATACGGCGGTCGATAAACTCATCGCGGCTGCAACCTTGGTTTGTCTGTCACCCTTACTAGGGGCCATCGCTCTGGCCATCAAGCTGGAGGGCCTATTTGACCCGAAGGCAAGAGGCCCGGCGGTCTGGGCCATGACTCGAATCTCCCAAGGGGAGCGCTTCGGGCTGTTCAAGTTTCGGACCTTTTGGGCTCATCGCCACCCTGATGATTACGACGGGCTCGGCCCGCAGAATACCAGCCAGCAAACCAACCTCGATGTCACTCGGGTCGGACACTTCCTGTTGAAGTGGTATCTCGACGAGCTGCCCCAACTCTTCAATATCCTGCGTGGTGATATGCGGCTCGTGGGGCCACGGCCCGTTCCACCCTGGTATTACGCAGAGGAGCTGTCTGTGGGGGCCAGTGCGAAGCGATGGGTAAAGGCGGGATGGGCAGGGCTTGCCCAGGCCTCCAAGGGGCCCAGGAGTAGTGGGTACAAGAGTAGGCGCCTGGATGCCTTGTACGTCCGTCGGGTTGCCAATATGAGCTCTTGGCAACGGCTCCGGTATGACCTGCGAGTGATACTTCGCACCCTCCAAACGATGCTGCGGGGCGAGGGATTGTGACAGGGTGTTTAGAGGTGAGAAGGACTATCCTAGCGACCCTCTTGGTACTCCTACTGGCTGCCCCCGCTGTGGCCAGCGAGCTCTACACCCACCGCTCCGGCTGCCACCGATGGCACTCTTGCCCCTCAGACCGTGGTACCTACACCTGTGGGGATCGTGGCTATTGCTCTCAGTGCCCCGACAACCAGTATTGCGAAGGTGGTAGGCCCCGGAAGGCTCGTGCTCCGAAGCCTCAGATAGCCCCTCCTCCCTCACCAAAACCCCCACCTCCTAGAGGTGGCTTTCCCGCTGGTCCACAGTTAGCTCAAGTTATCGACGGCGACACTCTGCGGCTGGCATCGGGAGAGCGTGTGAGGCTCATCGGCGCAGACACTCCCGAGCTACACCACCCGAGACGAGGACGGGAGCCCTACGGCCGGGAGGCGAAAGCCTGTCTTGTGAGTATTCTGAACGGCCAGAAGGTGAGGCTGAAGATCGGGGCTGATCCGAGGGACCGCTATGGCCGGACTCTGGCTCACCTGTGGACGGAGAAGGGTGTCCACGTCAATAAAGAGTTGCTTCGACGTGGCTGTGGTCGGCTGATGGTCATTGGAGCCAACACCGGCCACCTGTCCGAGCTAGTAGCCGCCCAGGAGGAAGCAAGGGCCGCGAAAAGAGGGCTGTGGGGCTTGAGGCCGTGAACCTATCCTGATAGAATCAGAACGTCCCATTGGGCGGCGCACCGGACGATCGCCGGGGACTTATCCTGAAAGTCCAGCGCCGCCCACCTACCATTTACCAGGAGCCGTCAGCAGGAGATGGCATGACAAACCGCTCCAAAGACCAAGAAATCTCAACGGTAACCTTAGACGACATTGCCCAATGTCTTTGTGATGAGCTAGGGATTGACATTGATCAGAACTCCTACCGTGAACTTATCGATTTAATAGAAACATCATTTAAAATTTATTGGAGCCTTCGGACGGGTAAGGGAGTGAAGTTCCCGTTGTTTGGAGGCATTGAGGCTTTGGATAATGCGATCTCTTCGCTCGAAAAGGTGAGGCTTGTATATATTGTCGTTCCTGATTATGACCTAGCTGGACTTATCGAACTTTATGAAAAGTACCTTAGTGGGGAAGACACCGATTTTATATTTGATGGTTCGGGAGGCCAAAAGACCAGAAAAAGAAAAATAAAATCTGTCACAGACGCGCTAAGCAAGATCAAGAAGAATCTTTTAAGTGTTGTCGAAAGTACAAACCCAATAGCAATAGTGGGCCTAGAAAATGCGGAGGGATGGTTGACCTGGATATTGTTCAAGTATCTGCGGTCGGCCTTTCCTGGGCACGCCTTACACAACACGCAAATAGACAAGACGGTCTACCTACTCTTAAAACTCCACGGAGTCCAACAAAAAGAATCCAAAAATCCAAAAAGTATGATTCGTCAACGACGCATAAGATTCTTCGAAGAGATAGAACCCCACCTACCCCCACCTGAATAACCCCTCCGTTGGCCCGAAGGGACGTATTGCCCCCTCTGCCCTGCGCGCACCCCAAAAAAAAATGACTTAAAAAAGAGTACACAGCTTTTGGTCAAAACGGCCATTTTGAGCATTTTCTGTTTACCCTGAATACACAAGAATGGCTGATTATTCACGTTTTGGCCATTTCCTGTTTACTATAATTGCCTGTATCCCACTGATACGCAAGGGCTTATCCTCTTGACAAGTTTGGATGAAGTCCCCATCATCCATCATGAAGATTCATTATATGGGGGTCTCAATATGCCGGTCACGGGAAAGGGTGAGTTTCTGGACACCGACGCCCTCGCCGCGATTTTGGGGCTTAGTCCCGGCACACTAAGGACGTGGCGCTGGTCGGGTGTCGGCCCCAAGTTTTTCCGCCTTAACGGGATTGCGGGACCTGTTAGGTACCTCTGGGGAGACGTCGAGCTTTGGCTCGGTGGGCAAGCCATTGACCCCGCGAAAGTGAAAGAGGATCGGCAAGTGTAGATCTGAATAAAAAAAGGCCCCGGTGGGAGCCGAGGCCAAGAGCAAAAGCCATTACGAGGCGACGAGGATCACCACGGGGGCTTTCTCATTGGAAGGTAGTTTCTTTCCGTGGTCCTGTCAAGGAGGAAAGCCGTGGGCAGGAGGAAACAAAAGATGTGGATTGTGACGACAGACAAAGATGGCAAGCCGAGATTCCACGAGCCTCCACAAGAGCCATACCCAACCTGTGAACTGCGAGAGTGTTTGCCAGATCCTCTTCATCCAGGAAGGATGGTCTACCGCGAGGGAGAAAGCAAGTGAGCCGGTCTAAAAACGAGCAAGGTGGACACACAGTATCGCCAGGGGGGGCGAGCAGCACGCCCACAGAGGACGATCGGGACATAAAAGGCACCCAAGGACGCTGCCCGTCCTGTGACGGCCCTGTAATAAATAAGAAGGTCGGCGGGTCGATCAGGCGGTTTTGCAAACCCCGATGTCGTTGGGAATGGAACCGGGGGGTGCGACGGCAAAAAAGGCTAGCTGCGATCGGGGCTGTTTCTTGTCCTGAGTGTAGGAGCGATGTCTTGAAAGTAGTGGAGTCGTGGAGCGGGGCGCCATGACCAAGGTTGTTCATCGTTATGCCCCGAAGAAGAGGAGTTCACAATGAGGCCCGAGGACGTAGTTTTTCAGGCGGAAAAATTCTTGAGTTGGCATGGCCGAGCCGGGGGCGCCCTGGGGGCCAACTTTGAATGGTGGGCTCAAGGAAAAGACTTCTGGCCAGAGGATCAAGAGATCATCTGGATGGCGGTAAGGGAAACCTTGTCGGTCATAACGATACTGAGGGATTCATTGCGGGCGGAAGTTCCTCACGGAGCGCGACGAGTGGCCTAGTTACGCTCGTCCCGCCCGCACTAAATGGCCGAGCTGGGGGGCCTACGATGAAACGTGGATACATAAAGATTTGGCGCAAAATAGAGGATGATTTTCTCTGGGAGCCACACAGACCTAGAACGAAATTTGAGGCGTGGTATGACCTCTTCTCCCAAGCAAAGGGACGCCCAGGCAAGGAACTTATAGGGAGCTCGATGATACCCCTGGAGCGGGGCCAGCTAATATTCAGCAGATCAGGGCTCGCTAAGAGATGGAAGTGGAGCAGGGGCAAGGTGGGGCGATTTTTAGATTTAATAGAGCAAGAGGGCCGAATCTGCGTGAATCACGGCTGTTCAACGGATGATTCAAAAACGGACACCCAGGCGAACACCCCTTATAGCATCTTAACTATAACAAAATACGAGGCTTATAACCCCCTGCCCAAAAAAACGGCCACCAAAACGGGCAGCAAACGGACAGCAAACGGACAGCAAACGGACACATCTAATAAGGAAAGTACTCTCCCCTCGAAGAGTGGAGAGGAGAAACCCCCTGAATGGGCCATAGATGTAGCGGAAGAGTTCAAGGGCCAACTCGAAGGGAATGGCAACTTACCAACCCGCCTCCCGAAAGACTACATCGAGCAATGGGCTTGGATTTTGGAGAAGTGTCATCGTCTCGACAAGCGGCCCATAGACGAAATTCGGGCAGTAGCACTTTACCCACAGCAAGACCCTGGGGGCTTTTGGCAAAAAAACTTTCGGAGCCTTCGCAAGCTAAGGGATAGGTCAAGAAGCGACCCCGATCTCACCTATTACGATAACCTTCTTTCAGGATGTCGTGAATACGGACTCTTAGAAGAGGAAGAGTGGGAGGAGCTACAAGATGGCGAAGGATTCTCACCATCATAACGTCCCGCCTCACAGCGAGGATGCCGAGCAGTCGGTCTTGGGGGCTATTCTTCGAGACAACCACGCCCTAGAGAAAGTAAAAGGTATACTGCGGGCGCAAGACTTCTACCTCGAAAGGCACCAAGTTATCTACTCCGCGATGTTAGAGATGTCGGATGCTGGCATACCCATAGATATTGTAACCCTGGGGGACCACTTGCAGACAGGGGGGCAGTTTGAAAGTGCTGGTAAAACGTCTCATCTATGCACGGTATTAGGTGCAACTCCGACAGCAGAGAACGCACGACACTACGCGGCCATCATCAAGGACAAGACGAAGCGGCGAAAAGCCCAGGAGATGATTAGCTGGCTACAAGAAATTGTCACCAACGACCACGGCCCCGAGGAAGAACTGGAGGCGGTATTGTCGGTTTTCCTTCGGGATGTTCGCCAAGGGCCTGACCAGTTCCCCGCGCTCAAGAAAGTTAAGGAGCAAGCTATGGAGACAGCCGAACATCTAAACGACAACATGAAGGGCTTGCCTACGGGCTTTGCTGCCTTTGACCATAAGCTCTCCGGGCTCCGGGGGATAACCCTACTTGGCGCTCCTCCAAAAGTGGGCAAGAGTGTTTTCGCTTTGAATGTGGCCCTGAACGTAGCGAAGCAGGGTGGGGCCGTCCATTACTACGACATCGAAAACGGGATGCACTTTGTAATGTTGAGGCTGCTTTCCAACTTCTACTCCAAAACTTTTGAGCAGCTAAGGGCCGAGAAAGACCACGCCGAGAGGTGGGAAGCCGACCTTGCCGGGAAGGTTCCTAAATTTCACCTTTGCACCGACTATGCCCAGATGAAGCCCGACCTTATAGCTCGCCACGCCCAACGGGTAGGTGCCGAAAAAACCCTGATAGTACTCGACTCGCTCCAGAAGCTGCCGCCCCTTGCAAAACAGAGGCGCGACAGCCTAGACGCATGGCTGCGAGAACTAGAGCAGATAAAGCAAGACCCCTCCATCACCATCTTGCTCATAAGTGAATTATCGCGGGGGGAGAAAGAAGCTCACTATAAAAACCCGTCGCTCGGAGCCTTCAAAGAGTCAGGGGATATTGAGTACACGGCGGACGTGGCGCTCCAATTTCTCAAAGACGAGAAGGGCAGCAAGCACATGGTTCTCCATTGCGTTGCTAACCGACATGGCAAGAGCGGCAAAATCGCCAAGTACAGCTACGAGAACTTCAAATACTGGCGTTGGACCGAGGTTCCTAACTAATTGAGGTGGATGCCAGGTGATGTTTAGTAAGTACAACCCCCAAGAGCTACGCATCTACCTGAAGCCAATACTGGACGCAGTAAAGGCAGACACGGGTGACGACTGGATGTTCCTGTGGGGGGAGCTTCAGAAGTTCGACCGCCATCTTGAGATTAGGGAACGAGAAGAGCAGCGATGAGCGACAGCAGTTCCCATAGCGTAGCCTGTCCCCTCTGTGGCCATCTTCCCGACGAGGAGCTATTGCCCCTCCGGGAGTTGGCCCGACGCAGTGGGTACAGCCAGAAGCGCCTTCGGGAGTTCTGCAAGCAGAAAGTCAACCCTCTGCCCTATGACCAGCTGGGCCAGGGGAAAATCCTCGTGTCGTGGTCTGCCTTTCGCCGCTGGCTGAATGGTTCAACCGCCAGCGCTTCGCTTTCCCGAGAGGATCGTGATATTCTGCGGGAGCTTGACGCGATTGTTCAGGGGGTGGGGTGATGGGCATCGGGAGCGTCCGGCGGAAGGGCCGATATTGGGGGTTCACCGTCCGTTTCGGAAAGCGCGACGGATACGACCCGCCCATTGAAAAAAACTACTTCCGATGGTCTACGCCAGAAGAGGCCGAGCGTGTCAGAAATATCGTCAAGGCCCGCCTTGAACTAAACCTCCTCACACCGACTGATGATCCTTTGGGTGAACCGTCTCCCAAGAGAACTATGGGGGCCGTTCCCTTCGACGCCTACGCCTTGGAATGGCTTACTACCTATGCTGAGCCGAACCTGAAAACCACCACCGTCCGTACCTATCGATCTTGTATCGTCAACCACCTTGTTCCCTACTTTGGCGGCCGCCACCTGAGCCGCATTGACCGTAGAAAGGTCATGGCCTTCATCGGCCATCTGCGCGATGAAGAAATTCACGACAAGACGATTTACAACATCCTTATTCCCCTGCGCCGGATGCTCAACCACGCCGTTGATGCCGAAATGATCCCCACCAACCCGGCAGCCCGAACCGGCGAATGGGTGAGCTTAAAGCGTTGGCAAGCCGAGCGCCGAGAAGCTATGACGCCTCTAAACTCCGAAGAGCTAACGCGGCTTTTGGCTCTGTCAGCAAGGGACGACCCGCAACAGCATCTAGCCTACGTACTGGCGGGAAAGTGTGGCCTCCGCATGGGGGAAGCCTTGGGCCTCAAATGGGGCGACATCGCCCTAGGGGATGATGTAGGGCAGGGGCGATACATTCACGTCGTCAGGGCGTGGGTGGAAAGGGCCTACGTTCCCACCAAGACCTATGAACAACGATACGTGGATATGAGCCGTGGGGTTTGCGACGAGCTTAGGGCTTGGGACAGGCGGTGTGTGGAGCGGATACTACGCGAAGGCCGTGAGCTTTCGGAGGTGGTGCTGGAGGGTCGTCGACCCGACCGACCAATGGACCAAACGTATCTCAACCGAGTCCTCAAGCGAGCGTGTAGGCGAGCAGGGGTGCCCCAGGTCACGTACCAAAACTTGAGACACAGCTACGCCACGATCATGCTCTACGAGAAGGATGCCCCCTTGCAGTACGTCAGCGAGCAGCTAGGCCACAAGTCGGTGGACGTGACTACTCGAATCTATGGCCATCCTCGTCCCGGCTCCCGCCCCGACCTTGCCGATCTCATGGACGAACCGGGTCAAATTTCGGTACAAATTCGGAATACTTCGGAAGTCCCACACCGACCGTCGAGGGAAATCAAAGAGTTATGGCGGAAGCGTGTGGGAGTCGAACCCACCTGACGCCTCTCGACGCCACACTGGATTTGAAGTCCAGGGGAGCCACCGGGCCCCATTCGCTTCCGCCTCGTCCAGGGGAGGTCTAATATAGCGAAGAGAGGGGGGCAAGTCTAGCCTACCGATGGGGGTGCCTGTAGAGGGGGGCGGTTGATCGTCCAGGGTGTGGGGAGGGCCTTAGCAGGCACGGGCCACAGAGTGGACACCCCGGGCGGGCTGTTGTACATTGAGGAATTAGAAGGCTGGAGCGAGTAGCGGAGGACGTCGTGCGGCGCTGGTTTCTCCTGATCGTGCCTCTGGTGCTGGTCGCCTCCTGCGGCCGTCACGTCCCACCATCTGAGATCCCGGCGGCCGTGGTGCCCAACCTGCCTATTATCAACCCGGCCCGACCCGTGACCGATGAGTCGCTCACGTCCCTCGAGGCCGAGTTCCGCCGCGTCGCACAGGAGACGGTCGCCTCGATGATTGAGTCTGCGGGGGGGGACGAGCCGCCGTTCCTGGACGCCCACGTCGTCCGCCTCTTCAGCAAGGAGAAGGTGCTGTGGGTGGAGGTCCGCCTCGGGACGTGGTGGTATTCGCTCGATGCGTCCCGCCAGGATGAACTCCTCGCCGAGCTGGGCCGACAGCTGTACTCCCTCGACGAAGAGGCCTTCAACCAGAAGAGGGACGTCATCCTGACGGCGAAGGACACTTCAGGGCGGCGTCTGGGCGATGCGACGGTCACGCCGCTTTCCATCGACGTCCGGCTGGCCGCAGGGCCAGAGTCGGCCTCCACGCCGCGGGCCGCCAACTCTTCTGCCAAGCCTCGGTAAGAGAACCGGGTTCCCCTTGGGCGGGAGCGAGTTGTATGGCTAGACCCTTGTTAGTGATATTTACCCACGGGAGCCGCGACCCGCGCTGGCTTGAGCCCTTCGAGCAGCTTGAAGAGGCCCTGAAGGCGAAGCTGGGCGAAGACGGAGTGCGCCTGGCCCACCTGGAGGTTACACCGCCCACCTTGATGGACGTCGCTGCCGAGGCGGTCGAGCGGGAGGTTAGGCGAATCCGTCTGCTGCCGCTCTTTATGGCGGGCGGCGGGCACGTGGCCAATGATATTCCCCCACTGGCCGAAGAGGCGATGGCCCGCTTCCCCGGGCTGCACATCGAGATTCTGCCAGCCATAGGCGAGCATCCCCGACTCGTGGACTTGATGTATGAGATCGCGCTCGAGGAGGCCAAGTGAGGGGAGGGCGCGCACGTGGGATAACCACAGAGAGAGCAGCGCGCATGCCAGCCGTCCGATGGATCGTTTTGGCTGCGAGCCTCGTCGTCGCCGCCTCGGCTTGGGCTGGACCGGGCCGCCCCGCAGCCAAGCAGCCGGCCCGTGAGGTGGGCGACGAGTGGACCTATTCCGTGACGGCCAACGGCATCTACCTCGGCAAACGCCGATACGCCGTGGTCGGCACGACGACATTCCGCGGCCAGCCCGCCCTGCGCATCACCTCGAAGCTCGTCGAGGTGCGCTCGGAGAAGGTCAAGCGGTTCCTCGAAGACGCCGAGCTCTTCTTCACCCCAGCGGGGGCCTGGATGGGCGAGCGCCGCGGGCCGGGCCGGGTCGATTACGCCGAGCCGCCGATTCCCGTAGTCAGCTGGCCGCTCGCGGTGGGCAGCCGGTGGGAGGCCACCGTGAGCTTGTACTTCGAGCTCTTCAACCGCTCCCAGGAACCCTACAGCTTCCGGGTCGTCGGCTACGGCCCCGTCACCGTGCCTGCCGGCACTTTCGAGGCCTACCGACTGGAGTGGCGAACCTCCGAGTCCACCACGTTCTACTGGTACGCCCCGGCTGTGAAGAACATGATCAGGTACAAAGGGGTGGACTGGCGCGACGACCTCAACTACGTCGTGGAGCTGGTGAGCTACCGGCTGAAGGAGTGAGGGGGGAGGCGGTGGTCACGGAGGCGCACATCGACAAGGACCAGGTGGTGGCCGTCCTTGAGGAGATGGCC
Source organism: Nitrospinae bacterium AH_259_B05_G02_I21 (assembly GCA_027717595.1). Taxonomy (GTDB): domain Bacteria; phylum JADFOP01; class JADFOP01; order JADFOP01; family JADFOP01; genus JADFOP01. The sequence goes on from JALLOF010000035.1 coordinate 10,187, forward strand.
GTCATCCTGGAGCTGAAGGGGGAGAATCCCTTCAAGGTCCGGGCCTACGTCAACGCCGCCCGCACGCTGGCGGCCACGGCCGAGCCCGTCGAAGACCTGGTGGCCTCTGGCCGGCTCGGCGAGCTCAAGGGCTTCGGTAAGGCTATCACGGATAAGGTCACCACGCTGGTCACCACCGGGCGGCTGCCCGCCTACGAGGAGCTGCGCGCCTCTCTCCCCGAAGGGCTCTTCGGGCTGCTCGAGATTCCGCAGCTGGGCCCGCGCAAGGTTCGAGCCATCTACGACGAGCTTGGCATAACGACGCTGCGTGAGCTCGAGTACGCCTGCCACGAGAACCGCCTTGTGGCGCTGCCCGGCTTCGGGCCCAAGAGCCAGGAGAAGGTCCTAAAGGGCATCGCCGACCGCAAGCGCTACGCCGCCCACTTCCTCTACGCCGAGGCAGCCCGGGCGGCAGAGGCCGTCGTGGAGGCATTGGGCGCCCACCCGGCCGTCGTGGCCTGCAAGGTGGCCGGAAGCCTCAGGCGCCGCCGGGAGATAGTCAAGGACATCGACCTGGTGGCGGCCTCCGCGAAGCCGGAGGAGGTCTCGGCGGCCTTCGCGGACCTGCCACAGGTTGCCGAGGTGATCCTTTCGGGGCCGACCAAGACGAGCGTGCGCCTCGAAGAGGGAATCGCGTGCGACCTTAGGGTCGTCGAGCCGGACGCCTGGCCCGCCGCGCTTCAGCATTTCACCGGAAGCAAGGAGCACAACACCGAGCTTCGGGGACGGGCCAAGCGCCGGGGGCTTACGCTCAACGAGTACGGCCTCTTCAAGGGCAAGGGGGCCAAGGCCCTGAAGACCGAAGAGGACCTATATGCCGCGTTGGGCCTCGAGCCGATCCCGCCGGAGCTTCGGGAGGGCTGGGGCGAGGTTGAGGCCGCCGAGCGCGGCGAACTGCCGGCCCTTGTGGAGGAGGGCGACCTGGCCGGGCTCCTACACGTCCACACCGACTGTAGCGACGGGCTCAACACGCTCGAGGAGATGGCCGAGGCGGCCCGCCGGGCAGGGTACGGATACCTCGGCATCTGCGACCACAGCCAGTCGGCGGGCTACGCCAACGGGCTTAGCCCCAAGCGGGTCCGCGAGCAGCAGCGGGCCATTGATGCGCTGAACAAGGGCCTTTCCGACTTTCGGGTCTTCAAGGGGATCGAGGTGGACATCCTCGCCGACGGCTCGCTCGACTACGACGACGAGCTGCTCGCCACGTTCGACCTCGTGGTCGCCTCCATCCACAGCCTCTTCGGGCTCTCCAAGGAGGCCCAGACCGAGCGGCTGATTCGCGCCGCGTCCCACCCGGCGGTGACCATTCTCGGGCACCCGACGGGCCGGCTGCTGCTGGCCCGGGAGGGCTACGCCATCGATATGGAGGCGGTGCTGGAGGCGGCGGCGGCCCACGGGGTTGCGGTCGAACTCAACGCGCATCCCCAGCGGCTCGACCTCGACTGGCGGCTGTGTCGGCGGGCCAAGGAGCTCGGGGTGACGGTGGCCGTCAACCCCGACGCCCACCGCACGGACGGGCTGGCCGACGTGGCCTACGGCGTGGGGATCGCCCGCAAGGGCTGGCTCACGGCCGCCGACGTCCTCAACACCCGGGACGTCGAGGCCCTGAGTGAGTTCTTCGCCTCCAGGAAACGCTGAGCCGCTTCTTCCTACTCTTAGCCGAGATGCTCGAGGACGGCCTTTGCCGCCGCCTCTCCCCCCGAGCAATCGACCACGGGCCCTTCGGGCCGCTCTTCCTCGACCAATTCCTCCAGCATATGGGTCCAGCGGCCCTCGATGAAGGCCTCCCGCGGGACGAAGCGGTTGGGCAGGTGGGCCTCGATGGCCTCGACCAGCAGGGGGTACTCGGCGAAGTCGCCCCGGGATGTGTAGAGCAGCGGTGTGCCGGCGGCCAGGCACTCGGCGACGACGCCGTAGCCGGGCTTGCTAACCATGATGTCGGCCGCCTGGGTCCACTCGTGGTGATTGGCGCACCGATGCGGAAGGACCGTCACGTTGTCGGGCGCCGCCTCGGCGGGATCGCCGAAGACGATGAAATGAAAGGACTCCAGCTGGCCCAACTCCGCCCAGTCAACGCCGCCGAAGCCGATGCCGCCAAAGGAGAGCAGCACGACCCGATCGCCCGGGGCAAGCCCGAGCCGCTCCCGGAGGCCTTCGCGGGGCTCGTCGGTCGTCCGCACAAGAAGTGGGATGGGTTGCTGGCGGGTGAAGGCCTCCATGTCGGGGCTCATGGGCAGCTTCAGCAAGAGGGCAGACGAGCCGTAGGCATCGCGCAGGGGTGGGACGAGCTCGGCGAACCCCCCGTCTTCAGCCGCGTAGGCCTCGTATATCCAATCCCAGGCGAAGTTGGCCAGCGCCAGGCCGGGGACTCCCAATGCCGAGGCGATGCGGAAGGCCACGGCCGGGATGTCGCCGACGATGAGGCGCACGCCGGCGCGGCGGCAGGCCTCCGCCTCCTCGGCGACGAGGGCGTCCCACGTCGATAAGAAGGCGCGGGCCACATCAAGGGTCTCGGCCCGCTCCACGTGGAGCGAGTCGCGCTGGACGACCCCGACGTCGCAGCTCAGGGGCTCGACGGCCACCTCGCGGCCGGCTAGGGCGGAGAAGAGCCACGCCGGAGAGGAGGTCTTGACCACCACGCCGAGGGCGGGCTCGGCGGCCCAGAGACAGCGGATGAGCTCGGCGCAGCGCACCGCGTGGCCGAAGCCGTGGCCCGAAACATAGAAGGCCACGGTAGGCACACCATCCTTCATGCTGCCAGGCTCCCAAGCAGGGCGGGCAGCGCTTCGACCACCCGCCGGAAGGCGTCCACGAAGCCCGGGTTGTCGAACCCCTTGACCCACTGCAGCGCGAAGAGCTCGTCCGAGACGACGAAGAGCCCGGCCACGGTCACCCCCCGGAACGCACCGGCGGCCAGGCAGGCGGCCAGCTCCATCTCAACGCCGACGATGCCTTGGGCCTGAAACTCCTGGACCTTCCGGCGGGTCTCGCGGTAGGGGGCGTCGGTCGTCCACACACGGCCCCGCTGGTGGGGGATTCCCGCTTCTGCCAGGGCGGCTTCGAGCCCTTGAAGGGCTGGGCCTGCGACCGTGAGGGGTCGGTCCGCCTCAGCCCCGTAGAGGCGGCTCGTGCCTTCTTCGCTCACCGCCTCGGTGGGCACGACCACGGCCCCGATGGGAGCCTTGGTAGCCAGGGACCCACAGGGCCCAAGCACGAGGATGCGGCGGGCCCCAAGCACGATGAGCTTCTCCAGCGCCAGGACCGCCGCCGGGCCCCCGAGGGCCGGGCCTGCCAAGGTCCACGGCACGGGCGCCTCTGAGGGCTGGCATAGGTGAAAGAAGTCCACCCGGCGGTCGCGCACCCCCTCGGCGAGGCCCTTGAGGTGTCGGGCCGCCCGGTGGTAGGCGAAGGGCGCCGGGATGAGAGCCACCGCGTCGGGAACGGTGGGGTCGTCGGGCCGACGATGGGGCTGTATGATGGGCTCCTCAGGCACCGGTCGCTCCTCGCCGCCCCGCCTCGGGCCAGACCAGGCGGCCGCCTCGGATGGTTGCCACCACCATGCCCTCCTCAGGCTGCTCAAGGCTGCCGGGAGAAAGCACCACGAGGTCGGCCCGCCGTCCGGGGGCGATTGCCCCGCCTTCCTCATCACCCACCGCCTCGGCCCCCCCCAGCGTGTACCACCGGAGCGCCTCCCGGGGGGTGAGGCGCTGGTCCTCGTCGGGGTGGAGGCCGGCGGCGGCCAGCCCGTAGAGTGGGCCGAAGGGCATCCCGTCGGAGCCGAAGCAGAGCCGGGCCCCCTCTCGGACGAATGACCCCAGGGGGTTCATCCGCCGGAATCGGGCCCCGAGGCGCCGCTCGTACATCCCGCCGGGCTGACCCCACCGGGCGATGAAGTTGGGCTGGAGGCTCGCCACAAGGCCCATCTGGGCCACGCGGTGGAGGTCGAGCGGGTGTATGACCTCCAGGTGCTCGAGCCTCATCGGCAGGGGGGGCTCGGGGCCTTCGGCGAGGGCGGCCTCTGCGGACGTGATGACCTGCTCGGCGGCGGAGTCCCCGATGGCGTGGACGGCGACCTGGGCTCCGGCGGCATGGAAGCCCGAGATGAGCTCGGTGAGGGCGCGGGACGAGAAGGCCAGCCGACCAGCTGTCTCCGCCCGGTCGTCGTAGGGGTGGGACAGGCATGCGGTGTGGGAGCCGATGGAGCCGTCTGCGTAGAGCTTGAGGCCGACCAGGCGCACCGGGCCGTTGGCGGGCAGGCGGCGCCGGGCTTCCTCCCAGGGAAAGGGCCGCTCCGGGCGGTGGACGCCGTAAGCCCAGACCCCAGGCCCGTCCTCGAGGGTCGTCAATGATTCGAGTTCCTCAGGGGTCTCGACGAAGGCGTGGACGCTGGTCACGCCGTGGCGGTCGCACGAGCGTGCGAAGGCCTCCAGCGCCCCTCGGCGCTGCTCGCCGCTAAAGGGAATCTTCAAGAAGAACTCTGCGAGGCTCGCCCCGGCGAGCCGACCCGTGGGGTGACGGCCCACCTGCTCCACTCCGCTCGTTTCGTTGAGGTCCACGGCCCGAAGCGCGGAGGTGTTGACCGCCGCGAGGTGGCCGCAGACCCGACCGAGGTAGACGGGGCGGTCGGGAGCGACCTCGTCGAGGGCTTCGCGCCCCGGCAGCGCCCGCTCTGGCCAGCCGCTCTCGTCCCAGCCGAATCCGAGGAGCCACTTGCCGGGCGAGGTGCTCTCGGCGGCCTCGGCCACCTGCTCGATGAGGGCCCCGACGCTCGAGGCCTCGGTGAGGTCGAGAGAAAGCAGATGAAGCCCTTGCCAGAACGGATGGGTGTGGGCGTCACAGAAGCCCGGGACCACCTCCCCGCCTTGGACCTCCACTACCGTGGTTGACGGGCGGCAGCGGGCGCGGATCTCGTCGTCGTCCCCGACGGCCTCGATCGTATCGCCGACGATCCCCACCCCGCCGACCAGCGGCTCTTGCGCGACGAGGGTGTGGACCGTCCCGCCCACCAGGGCGAGGGTGAAAGGCGGGTCGTTTAGAGGAGGCGGGGTCATGGGGTCGGGCTCCTTCCGCCCCCATGCTACTGCAGGGCTGTAGGTTGTCAAGCCGGTGTCACAACGCGGTAGTGTCCCAATTTGAGCTGAACACCCACCCGCCTGGAGCTTTCACGACGATTTCCCTGCCGTAGCCCGCCCGGTGGGGTCCTGCCTCCCGCCTAAGGCGGGCCTTAGGCGGAGCCACCCGCCTCAGGCGGGTCCACTCGACATAGATAGCATGCCGCAACACGGCCTGTCGTCACGTACTTCCCTTACTTCGCGTATTGAGGGTGTCTCTCTTCGGCGGACTTCGATTTTGCACGTTAGACACTTTTAGACACTTTTGACACTTGTGTCTAATGTGTCTAATCCCC
>JALLOF010000360.1 GCA_027717595.1 Nitrospinae bacterium AH_259_B05_G02_I21
TGCTCGAAGATGATCGATGCTGGCCCGTCGGCCACTGCTGACGAGATTTCCTCGTCCCGGTGAGCCGGCAGGCAGTGCATGACGACCGCACCCGGCCGAGCCAGGCTCACGAGGTGCTCGTCGATCGTGTAGCCGGCGAAAGCGGCCCGGCGCTTCTCCACCTCAGCCTCGTGACCCATGCTCGCCCAGACGTCGGTGTAGAGGACGTCGGCCCCGGAAGCGGCCTCGGCGGGCTCCCCGACGATCCGGATCGTGGCGCCTGTCTCCGCCGCCCACTTCTCGGCCGTGGTTCGGACGGCCTGGTCGGGCTCGTAGCCCTCCGGACACGCCAGAACCATGGTGAGTTGGAGCTTTGCGGCCGCGATGAGCCAGGAGTTGGCGACGTTGTTCCCATCGCCGATGTAGGCGATGGTCCGGTCCTTCAGCGTGCCGAAGTGCTCGAGTATGGTGAAGCAGTCGGAGAGCACCTGGCAGGGGTGGAGAAGGTCGGAGAGGCCGTTGATGACCGGAACGGAG
>JALLOF010000361.1 GCA_027717595.1 Nitrospinae bacterium AH_259_B05_G02_I21
ATGCTGGACCGCTCCCGCCTGCAAGGCAAAAAAATCAGCAAAACCCAAGCGGTCGTCAGCCAGATGGACGGCCAGCCCATCGACCCCGACGACCTCCACATCGGACCCAGCGATTATGTCCCTTGGCTCAACGACAACAAGCTCTGTTTCCTTCGGATGGAGGCCGAGCAGTTCGGCGGTGTGCCCATGGAAATCGAGGTCCGCCTATCGGTGGAGGACTCGCCCAACTCGGCCGGCGTCATGATGGATGCGGTCCGTGCGGCCAAGGTTGCGCTGGACAGAGGCCTTGCCGGGCCCATCGTCGAGGCGAGCGCCTATCTCTTCAAATCACCTCTGAAGCAGTACGATGACTCCGAGGCGCGCGAGATGCTGAAACGGTTTGCCGAGGCAGCCCTGGACGGTGCCGAGGCCGTCGTCGAGGAGTCGTCCCTCCTTGAATCCTGAATCACCGAGATCCTAGCGGCAGCCCCAAGGATAGGTGCTCCGCAGGCGGGAGCACCTATCCTTGGG
>JALLOF010000362.1 GCA_027717595.1 Nitrospinae bacterium AH_259_B05_G02_I21
CCCCCCCCCCCCCCCCCCCCCCCCCCCCCCCCCCCCCCCCCCCCCCCCCCCCCCCTTTTTTTTCAAGCAGAAGACGGCATACGAGATCCTGAGATGTCTCGTGGGCTCGGGTATAAAGTGGAGCCGAACGGGCAATCATATACACTCCCGCCGTGACCATGGTCGCCGCATGAATCAGAGCACTGACCGGTGTGGGTCCCTCCATCGCATCAGGGAGCCAGACGTACAAGGGAATTTGCGCGCTCTTACCCGTAGCCCCAATAAACAGTAACAAGGTAATGGCTCCCAAGACCCCGAAACCAGCTGTGGGTTCCGGGAATTGATCAGAAACTGTCCGAAAAACGGTGAGGTATTCCAGACTTTCAAACTGACGGAAGATCAGAAAAATTCCTATGATGAAACCAACATCTCCGATTCGGTTGACGATAAAGGCTTTTTTCGCGGCATCGCCGGCACTTCTCTTTTCAAAGTAGTATCCGATGAGCAGGTTTCGGGGTCTTGGGAGCCATT
>JALLOF010000363.1 GCA_027717595.1 Nitrospinae bacterium AH_259_B05_G02_I21
CCGGAGGAGAACCGGGGCCATTTCCAGGCCCTTCGACTCCTTCGCGGCGAGATCGCCCAGGCCGGCATCGAGGGTGTGGAGATGACCCACCTGTCCATGGGGATGAGCGGCGACTTCGAGGTGGCCGTCGAGGAGGGGGCCACCCTTGTGCGGGTCGGAACGGCCATCTTCGGGCCTCGGGAGGTTCATCGGTGAGGAGCAAGCGCATCGCCTTTATCGGGGCGGGCCAGATGGCCGAAGCCCTCATCCGTGGGATTCTGAATATTGGCCTGCGCAGGCCGGAGCAGATCGTGGTGGCCGACATCCGGCCTGAGAGGCTCCAGGAGGTGTCACGGACCTTCGATGTAGTTACGGCGGAGAGCAACGCCGAGGCGGTCCAGGTGGGGGAGATCGTCATAGTGGCGGTGAAACCGCAGGACATCGCCGATGCCCTCGACAGCATCGCCCCTGTGGTTGAAGAACGCCACCTGCTCATATCCATCGCGGCGGGGGTGAGGCTGGAGA
>JALLOF010000364.1 GCA_027717595.1 Nitrospinae bacterium AH_259_B05_G02_I21
CCGAAGTCGAGCCGGGGAACCCGGACGACGCCCCGGGCGCTCGTCACCTCCATGTCGAGATCGGTCAGGGTATACGGGGCGATACGGAGCGCCTCGGCCTGCACACGCCCGTGGAGCTGAGCGCCATCCTTGATTGCCTCGGCGACCAGCTTCCCCCAGGACCCCCCGGACGAGGAGTCCTCCGCCTCTGGAGGTGGCAAAAGATGCGCCCATAGGTTCGTGAGATCGACCCTCCCGGCCTTTACCAAGGAAATCCCTCGCAGCCCGGAGGCCTTGCGCTCGATGGTCGTGGTCACGGTGATCGGCTGCTCATCAACGGTGAGGAGGAGCCGGTCGGTAAAGAAGCTCGAGGGCGAATGGGTGATGGTCCCATGGAGGCCCAGGGTGACGGGCGGGTCTCCGGCCAGGGTAAGCGAGGCGTTGTGGAAGTCGGCCGATCCGTGGACGGCCGTTCGCCCCTCTGCCCACTTGAGTATGCCGCGCAGCGCGACTCCTCCTCGGAG
>JALLOF010000365.1 GCA_027717595.1 Nitrospinae bacterium AH_259_B05_G02_I21
TGCCAGTCCATCTCGCCTCCGGCGGCGTGGGCCCGAGCGGTCACGGTCGACCATCCTCCTCGAGGATGCGGGTCTCGCCCGCAAAGGCCTGGGCGAACCGTTCGGCGTCCTGGCGCGTCCCAACGATGTCGCCCCAATGATAGGGTATCACGACCCGGGGCCGGAATGTATTTGCCGCGCGCGCGGCCTCTTCGGCGTCCATTGTATAGCGGCCGCCGACGGGCAGCAGCGCCACATCGACATCCTTCAGTCCGGCCATCTCGGGGATGAAATCAGTGTCCCCGGCGTAGTAGAGCCTCCGGCCGCCCTCGAAGGTGAGGACGAACCCAAGCCCGAGGTCGCCCCGGGGGTGGAAAGAGCTCGTCACGTTGTAGGCCGGAAGCACCTCGATGAGGACGTCCCGCACCGAGACCCGCGAGCCGGGCGCGACTGTGGTGACACGCCCGGACAGCTGGTCGGCCACGTCGCGGGGGCAGACGACCTCAGTGGTCTCGCCCCGAA
>JALLOF010000366.1 GCA_027717595.1 Nitrospinae bacterium AH_259_B05_G02_I21
GGTCAGCTGGACGCGGATGATGGCCATGGCCGCCTCCTAAAGCGGGTGGGGGTCACTCCCCACAGACGAGGGCGTGGTCCACCAGCGTCGTGATCGTCGCCTCCTCGGAGCAGACGGGGCAGCGCGGGTTCCGGTTGACAGGAACCGTGCGGAAGGACCCTCGCAGCGTATCGATGCGCAGGATGGAGCCGACGAGCGGCTCTCCAAAGCCCAGGATGAGTTTGACGACCTCCATCGCCTGGATGCACCCGGCCAGCCCCGCAACGGCCCCAAACACCCCGGCCTCCTCGCAGCTCGGGATGGCCCCCTCGGGAGGGGGTTCGATAAAGATGCATCGGTAGCACGGCCCTCGGCCGGGCACGATGGTCATCACCTGCCCCTCGAAGCGGTGGATGCCAGCCAGCGAGAGGGGCTTGTCTGCAAAGATGCACGCGTCGTTGACGAGGAACTTCGTCGGGAAGTTGTCGCTCCCCTCCACGACGATGTCGTACCCGTTGAGG
>JALLOF010000367.1 GCA_027717595.1 Nitrospinae bacterium AH_259_B05_G02_I21
ATTTGCCACCAACTATTTGATATATGAAGAAAATCTTGTCCAATTAGGGGCTTACGAATGGTTGAGATGAGGAAAGGCCAAAAGAAAGTGGTACGGTATGACATAGGCAAACGGTTGAAGGAGATTCGAGGAGAGCGGAAGCTCTCGCTCGGTAAAGTCTCATCCAAGACGGGCGTTTCGGTATCATACCTCTCCGTGCTGGAGCATAACAAACGGCGAGTCAACGTAGAGGTGTTAGAGAAACTAGGGGCCTGCTACAACATGCAGCTTCACGAATTCTTCCAGCGCCCCAAACGGCGTCCCCCCAAATCGCTGGAAGCTCATTTGAAAGGCCTCTCAAAGGCCAAAAGGCGACCGGTAATCCGCGCCATGCAAAAGGTCTTCCACGACAACACCGAGGCCTTGGCCCTCCTCAAGAAGCTGGACCGAAAGTAATACACTTTTGAAATTCTCCGTTACTTCCCCTCTGGCTTAGGGGGCCCACCACTCATCGGAAGGG
>JALLOF010000368.1 GCA_027717595.1 Nitrospinae bacterium AH_259_B05_G02_I21
GAGGAACACCGACCGAGGCCACGGGGTCGGAAAGACCTCCTCTTCGATGGCCAGCACCTCTTGCAGGTCTCCCCAGGCCATGGGGCGAATGTCCACCGCTACCGGTCCTTGGCTCTCCGGGAAGGCCAGACTCGCTTCCACAGCACTCCCCTCTAGGGGTCTCTCTTCGTTGATTTGTGGGATTGTAAAGCGATTCTATCACAGGACGTGGCCCCGTCAACCGTGCCGGGAGGCGTAGGGTCCCAAGGGAAGCTACTTGATCGCCAGCATCTCCTCCAGCGACCAGTCCACGGGAATTTGCATCACCCCGGTCCCCTCGCGCTCGAAGCGTAGGTGGCCCTGGTTCAGGCCGTGGAGGAAGAGGTCGCGGGTCAGGGCCACGTCATCGGTGCAGTACTCCGTGACGAGGTCGAGCCGACCCTCCTTGAACCAGGCAAGGCTCTGGAGGCCGTCGGCCGTTTTGTCCCGGCCCAGGGTGTGACGGACGAGCTCGGCC
>JALLOF010000369.1 GCA_027717595.1 Nitrospinae bacterium AH_259_B05_G02_I21
CAGATAGAGCCCGACGCCCCGGCCGTCGACCAGTGCGGATCGTGCACCGCGTGCCTCCAGGCCTGCCCCACGGACGCCCTGGTCGAGCCCTACGTGCTCGACGCCCGCCGCTGCATCTCCTACCTCACGATCGAGCTGAAAGAGGCCATCCCGACCGAACTGCGGGCCGACATGGGCCAGCATCTGTTCGGGTGCGACATCTGCCAGGACGTCTGTCCCTACAACCCCGGGCCGTCCCTGACCAGGCAGGAGGAATTTGCGGCCCGCCCCGCCCTGCTCCACCCGCTCCTGGCCGATATTGCCTCATGGGACGAGGAGGCCTTCCGGAGCGCCACCCGCCGCAGTCCGCTTAGGAGGGCGAAGTTCCGGGGCTTTCGGCGAAACCT
>JALLOF010000036.1 GCA_027717595.1 Nitrospinae bacterium AH_259_B05_G02_I21
ATGCACTGAGCGGCGCTATCAGCTCGCGTCTCGGCCACCGGGTGCTGTTGCCCGTATTCGACCAGGTGACGGGCAAGGGTGCGAACACGAGCTACCGGGTGATGGACTTCGTCGGAGCCATTATCCAGGGTTTTCGGCTCATCGGCTCCCAGAGCGAGCGTCACATCACGGTGCAGATTGTCGAGTTCTCCTCCCCAGACCTCATCGTGGGTGAGGACGAAAACACCCCGGCCAACAACAGCCTCTCTGCGCCCGTGCTCATTCAGTGATGGGTTCCTTAAAGCAGTATTTTGAAGTACTTATCGAAGAGGCTTACAGGAAGTACCTAGAATTCAAGAGAGCGAAGGTTGACGAGGAGTTAAAGAAACTGAGCAGTCTAAGCTGATCGCAAGATTATTTTAATATCTGGACGGCTGCTTTATTAATTTGACAGGATAGCCTCCTGTCGCACCGTTAATAAACCCCAGCCCATTCCTATCCCACTCAGGCGGGTGGTTAGGAAGGTTGGGGTTTTTCTTTTGAGGACAACGACTAAGGAACAAGGGACGACGAAGAGCCACGACAAGGAAAAAACAATGCAACGTGCCGGACGCCAACCGAAGAGAACACGCTTCGACCTGGTGATCGTTGCCCTGGTAGGCATTCTGACCTTCATTGAAGAGAGTGGGCTGTTGGAGAAGTGGCCGTTTGGTGAAGTCCCGTTCTTTCTCTTCGCTCTGGCCATTGCATTAATTTGGTTCGCCTACCGCAGAGTGCAAGAACTTAAGGCAGAGATCGTCGAGCGCCAGCGGGCCGAGGAGGCCTTCAGTAAGGCCCACACCGAGCTTGAGCAGACGAAGCAGTATCTCGAAAGTCTCATCGAGAACTCCACAGACGCTATCATCGCCACCGACCAGAATGGGAAGGTGTCCCTCTTTAATAAAGGCGCCGAGGCGCTCTCCAGCTACGGGCGGGAGGAGATCATCGGCCGGCAGGGACCGGTGCTTTACGAAAGAGAGGAGGATGCGAAAGCGGTGATGCGCCAGATACACGAAGGGGGCGGCACGATTTCGGCCTTCGAAACCGCGTTTCGAGCCAAAAATGGAAACATCATCCCCGTCTTGATATCCCCCTCGATGCTATACGACGAGGAGGGTCGCGAGACTGGGACGGTAGGGTTCAGTGTTGAGGACGGCGAGTCCGTCGTCATCGATCGGGACAACTTCGCTCACCTTTTTGATGAGGACCCCAAAGAGCTCATACCTCTGATGCGCTACCTCTTTGAGCGCCCTCGCCCGGCCAAAGAGGCCCCTTCTGGCGGAGAATTCCGCCTCCGGCTGATAGGTCAATCGCAAGCAACCATCCAGTCCATGCAGGACGAGGAGATAGAGATTCAAACCTTTCCCTTCAAGATTGGTCGCAGAAGTAGGGCCGTCTCGGCCGAACTCTTCGATGACAATGACCTCATGCTCGAGGACAGACAGCCCTATAACGTCTCGCGCAACCACTGCGCCATCATACAAATCAACGAGGACATCGTCGTGCTCGACCGGGGAAGCCAGCTGGGAACCAGCATCGCCAACGAACGGATTGGGGGTAAGGTCAAGCGTACCTCAATCCAGCTGGAGCCTGGCGTCCATACGCTGGTTCTGGGGCGTCACGGCTCTCCGTTTACCTTCACCCTAGTCCTCGAATAGGCCCGCGCAACGATTTTTTGAAAGTTGAGGTGGACCCGCCGCCGTGAATCCTTTATTGTTGCCGATCCCGAGGGGCAAAGGATGTTAAGCTCATCCAGATTAGGGCACGACCTGAAAATTATACTTGCCTAATTGACGCAAGTTGATATCTTTCAATGTAGTCCGTACAAACTGCCTGTGGCTGGCTCTCGCCCGAGAAGCCAGGGGAGGGAATGACAGGTGAAGAGATTCGTCCAGATAGTCGGGCGGGGAGAGAAGCTCGCGCGAGACCTCACCCGGGAAGAGGCGGTCGAGGCCATGCGCGCGCTGCTGGCCGGGGAGGGAACCCCCGCGCAGGCCGGCGGGTTCCTGATCGCCATGCGGGTCAAGAGCGAGTCGGTGGAGGAGTGCATCGGGTTCACCCAGGGCGCCCGGGAATGCTTCGACCCTCCGGCCCTGGCGTCGGCCGGCTCCATAGACGTGGGAGCGCCACACGACGGGAGGGTCCGCATCGCCCCTCTGACCTGGCTTGCGGCGCTCATCACGGCCGCCGGGGGCGTGGCGACCGTCACCTCAGGAACCCCCGATCTGGCCCCCAAGCACGGCGTCGGGATCCCAGAGGTCCTGGAGGCGTTGGGAGTCGACCCCATGGCCGCGGGTGCCGCCGGGCCCTCAACCCTCGACACACTCAACTTGACCTACCAGCCGATGGCGCAGTGGTTCCCCGAGTGGGAGGCCTTTCGGTCGATCCGCGAGGAGCTGGGGCTGCGTCCTCTGCAGAGCACCGTCGAGAAGCTGCTCAACCCGTGCCGGGCCGACCACTCCGTGGTGGGAGTCTTTCACAAGCCCTACATGGAGAGGCTCGCCGAGGTGCTTCGGGCCCTGGGCGTGCGGCGGGCTGTGGTGGTCCAGGGGCCCGAAGGGGGCGTCGTGCCGTCGGTGCGCCGCAAGACGACGGTCGTCTGGGCCGAGCCGGATGGGCTCGCCACCGAGGTGATCGATCCGGCGGCCCTCGGCATCACACACGCCGCCGAGCCCGCCATGCCGGCCGACCCGGCCGTCATCGCCGAGGGCTACGCCGCCGTGCTGGACGACCGCCCAGATGCCGACCCCGCCTGGCGCGACGCCGCCTGCCTGGCCTCAGGCCTAATGCTGGCGATCGTTCAGCGGACCTCCGTCGCAGAGGGGTTTGGCCAAGCCCGGGAGCTTCTGGCCGACGGAGCCGTGCGGGAGCTGTGGGAACGCTGGGCTGCGGCCGTCCGCTCCGGCGTGGCGGTCGAGCGCTAGCGCAGGAGGCTTCAGAGCACCGTCAACGCTCAGCGAAAACACGAGACGATGGATATCTTCCAGGACTACCCATTCAAAGACGATATTAAGCCGAACTTTCGGACTCCACCGGAAGAATTCAGTAAGACCGAGCACGCCAAGATAGGCTCGAACTGGGTCAGAGGCGAGCTCCACGACCACTTCCGGGACCTTTCCACCGATGACGTCGAGTGGGAATCGGCGCAACTGGCGAAATCTCACGGCATCTACCTGCAGTGGAACCGGGCGAAGACGGGTAAAGAGAAAGACTGGATGTACATGGTGCGGATGGGCGTCCCAGGTGGCGGCCCCATGACGCGCGACCAGTGGCGAGTGTTCGACGACCTCGCAGAACGCTACACCACCGGTCCCGACGGCACGCCATCCCTCCGCGTCACGACGCGGCAGAATATCCAATTCCATTGGGTGAAGAAACCGAACCTCGTCGAGCTGGTCCGGCGGATTGCCGAAGCCGGGCTCTATAGCTCCAACGGCTGCGGCGACAACGTGAGGAACACCATCGGGTGCCCCCTCTCGAGCTTCTCGACCCTCTACAATGCCAATGCGATGGCGAGAAGGTACGCCGAGTACTTCCGCCTGCCGGCCGACGCCCACATCGAGGTCTTTGCCGTCGATCCGAAGTATATGAGAACGCCCGACGAGCGATTCCGGTACGGGAAGAATCTCCTGAACAGGAAATTCAAGATCGGCTTTTCCGCCATCCACCTCGACGAAACCTCAGGTCAGTGGGTGCCTGACAACTGCGTGGAGCTGCGGGCCCAGGACATCGGGATCGCCCCCATCCTCGAGAACGGCGCCGTCACGCGCTTTCAGGTCTACATCGGCGGCGGCCAGGGCGAGAAAAACCTGAAATCCACCATCTCATCGCTCGGCCTGCCCGTGGCCATCTTCGAGGAGGAGCATCTCTTGGAGGGACTCGATGCGATCGTCGCCATCCACCAGGAATGGGGCGATCGGCAAAACCGGCATTGGGCCCGCCTGAAATACGTGGTCTTGAAACAAGGGGTCGAGTGGTTCCAGCAGGAACTCAAAAAGCGGAAGATTGACTTCGAACCCCCCGACGCCCACCTGGACTACGGCGCCCGGGACCTCCATCACGGTTGGATGAAACAACCCTCGAATGGTCTCTACACCTATGGGGCCTTCATCGAGAACGGGAGGATTATCGATGGGCCCGGCGGCCGGCTGAAAGCCATGGTCCGCCACCTCATGGAAACCTATCCCATAAACCTCATGAACACGCCGAACCAACACCTCCTGTTCACCGACATCCCAGAAGACGCCAGGGACGTTTTTGAAGCTGACATGAAGACATTCGGGTACGGCACGAGAGGCGGGAAGGACTACTCGACGTTGCGCAAGCATTCCGTGGCCTGTGTGGGGTTGGACACGTGCAGCATAGCGTTTACGGACTCTGAAAAATTCCTCCCGTACCTCATTGACGATTTGGAAGAGATGGGCTTTGGTGACATGGAGGAGTCCATCGGGGTAAGTGGGTGCGAGGCCCAATGCTCGCGCCCGGCCACGAAGGCGATCGGGTGGGTTGGTGCTGCTAAAAATCGATACCAACTGAAGCTCATGGGAACAGATGATGGGAGACACCAGGGCATCGCGCTCTCTGACTCCAGTGGGAAGTACTACCTCATGCTCGTGTTACGGGAAGATGTTGTCACGGTCACCAAAACCCTCTTGCATTACTACGTAGCGAATCGAAACCCGTCCGAGACCTTGGGGCATTTCCATCGACGCATCGGCATGGAGGCCATCCTCGGCCACCTGAAGCACAACCCTGAGACCGCCCCGTTGATGGAAAAGACCTACGATCACCCCAATCGCGCCCGGATTGTGAAAACCAAAACACCATCGGCTACCGGGGGTAGTGGACCGGCAGGAGCGCATAAGGCCAACCCCGCTCGATAAGCACCCCTAATCGGTCAGCTTCCCGGCGGCGTTCCATCCCCGGTTCGATTCATCGCCCTGGGCCCTCCGCCCTTCGACCGCCACTTTGACCTTGCCTGCCAACGAATATTCCGCTACTATTGGGGTCCCCCTTTCTGTGTGGAACCACGTGATAATTCAACGTCTTAGGGCGCCCAGGCGGGAGCATTGATGAAGATCGGCGTCATCAGCGACACCCACGGCTTTTGCCACCCCCGGGTCTTCCAGCTCTTCGAGGGCGCGGAGCTCATTCTCCACGCCGGCGACATCGGCGACGAGACGATCATCACCGACCTGGAAGCCATCGCCCCGGTCACGGCCGTTTTTGGCAACATAGACCGCCCCCCCCTGACCGAGCGGTACCCGGCCCTGGCAGAAGTCTCCATCGAGAGCCATCTGCTGCTGGTGACCCACCAGGCGGGGCCGCCGGAACACCTCCCCGAGGACCTCAAGGCGCTGCTGCAGGATCGCCGACCCGCCGCCCTCGTCTTCGGCCACACGCACCTGCCATTGGCCCGCCAACAGGGGGGGGTCCTGTACCTCAACCCGGGCTACGCCGGCCGGAAGCGCTTCGGCTGGAAGCCCTCGGTGGCCACGCTGTTCGTGACCGAGGACGGCCTAGAAGCCACGATCCACTCCCTGGAAGACAGGCCGCAATAATCAATGGAGGACTACGACCTCCCCCGCCAATTTTTGCCTCTGGGAAGCCCCGAAAAAGGGCTTGCACCCCTCGGCTCAACTCTGTTATAGAAGCTTTGATTTTGACCTAGGGCCCCCGGCGGCCTTCTCATGGCCTTCAAGAGGAGTCTTCCCCGGGAGGAGTGCGGTGGCCAAGCCCAAGTGGGGAACCCGCTACACCTGCTTCTCGTGCGGCTGCAAGTTCTACGACCTAAACCGCCCCGAGCCCCTCTGCCCGCGTTGCGGCATCGACCAGCGCGAAGCCGCCCAGGAGGCCCGAAAACCCCGCCCGAGTCGAGCCTCGAAGGCTCCGGCCGAAGGGGAGACCGACACCGATACGGTCGACGAGCCCATTGAGGTGGAACCCGACCAAGAAGAAATCCTCGACGAAGGCGAAGAACAAGAGGAAAAGGAAGAAAAGGAACCTTAGCCCTCATTCGCCGAGGGACCGTCCATGAGGCCCCTCGGCCCACGCCGCGATGATTATCGGTCTGACAGGACGGAATGGCGCCGGCAAGGGCGTCATGGCCGACTACCTGGCCCGAAAGAGCTTCGAGGCCCACTCGCTCTCGGACATCCTCCGCGAGGAGCTGCGGGCCCGCGGGGAGCCGATTACCCGGGAGCGCCTCATCGAGACCGGCAGGGAGCTTCGAGCCGCCTACGGACCGGCGGTCCTGGCCGAGCGGACCCTGGCTCGGCTGGCCCCAAACAAGAACTACGTCATCGACTCGATCCGCCACCCAGCCGAAGTCGAAGCGCTCCGAAGCCGCGAAAGCTTCGTCCTCGTCAACGTGGAGGCCCCGCTCGAGGTCCGCTTCGAGCGAAACCGGGAGCGAGGCCGCGAGGCCGACCCCAAGACGCTCGAGGCCTTCCGGGCCCTCGAGGAGGCCGAGCTCGAGAGCTCCGAGGAGGAAGGCCAGCAGCTCGTCCGCTGCGAGGAGATGGCCGACCACGCCGTGGTGAACGACTCGACGATCGAGGGCTTCTGCGAGCGCATCGACCGGCTCGTCGGCTCGCTGCTCCAGGGCTCCTCGCGCCCCGGATGGGACGAGTACTTCATGAACATCGCCCAGGTCGTCTCGAGCCGCTCAAACTGCATCAAGCGCAAGGTCGCGTCCGTCGTGGTCCAAGATAGGCGCATCATCTCGACCGGCTACAACGGCACGCCCCGGGGCACGCGCAACTGCAACGAGGGGGGTTGCCCCCGGTGCAACGAGCTCGCCCCGGCCGGCACCGCCCTGGATGAGTGCCTCTGCTCCCACGCCGAGGAAAACTCCATCACCCAGGCGGCCTACCACGGCATATCGGTGCGCGGGGCGACGCTCTATTCCACCTACTCGCCGTGTCTCATGTGCACCAAGATGATCATCAACGCCGGCATCGCCGAAGTCGTATACAACGAGAACTACCCCCTCGGCGCCCGCGCCCAGGCCCTCCTAAAAGAAGCCGGCGTCACCATCCGCCAGCTTCACCTCTAAGCAGCGAGATGCCAGGGGCGACGCCAGATAAGAGGCCCCCGTGGCTATACTGAAGGTCGCCCAACTCGGCCACCCCGTGCTCCGCCATGTGGCCAAGCCCGTGCCGGCTGAGCTATTCGGCGACGCGGCCTTGGAGCGACTCATCACCGACATGTTGGATACCATGCGGGAGTACGAAGGGGTGGGGCTCGCCGGGCCCCAGGTCCACCACCCGATCCAGCTCATCGTCATCGAGGCCGCCGACGAGCGGACCGACCGGGGGGAGATCCCCCTCACGGTGCTCCTAAACCCCCGCATCCTAGAGGCCTCCGAGGAGATGGTCACCGACTGGGAGGGTTGCCTATCGGTGGGGGATTTGCGGGGCCTGGTGCCACGGGCCCGGCGCGTCGTCGTCGAGGCCCTCGACCCGGGCGGTCAGCCGCTCACGCTCAAGGCCGAGGACTTCTTCGCCCGGGTGCTTCAGCACGAGATAGACCACCTCCAGGGCACGCTCTTCATCGACCGGATGGACGACCTCCAGTCGCTCTCCTTCGGCCGGGAGTACCTCCGCTACCGGGCTCCCCGACCTCCGGACGAGCCCGACGAGCGGGACTAATCCCGCCTCGGCCCCCCTCCCGTGCCTTGACGAATTCGACCCCCCGGCCCTATATTGAACTCAACCCCATCGTGGGACGCTTCTTCGGATCGAGGCCAGTCATGGCGACAATCGAGCAGCCCAACATCACTCTCGAGGAGATCCTCCTGACCGAGGACCAGATCCGGCGCCGGGTGGCTGAGCTGGGCGAGGAGGTAACCCGGAAGTTCGAGCCCCACGGCCGCCTCGTGGTCATCGGGGTCCTCAAGGGAAGCGTCGTCTTCATGGTCGATTTGCTGCGACGCATCACCATCCCGTGCACCTTCGACTTCGTCCACACCACCTCCTACGGGACCGAAACCACCTCCGTTGGGGACGTGCAACTGATCAAAGACATCACGATGTCCCTGGAGGGAGAGCGGGTCCTGCTTGTGGACGACATCCTCGATACGGGCTACACCCTCTCCTACCTCGTCAAGCACATCCAGAGCAAGGGGCCCAAGAGTGTCCATACGTGCGTGCTGCTTGACAAATCCTCCCGCCGCCAGGTGGACATCGCGCCCGACTGGATCGGCTTCTCCATCCCGGATACCTTTGTCGTGGGCTACGGGCTGGACTGCGCCGAGCTCTACCGAGATCTCCCCCACGTGGTCGGCGTGCGGCTGGAATAGCCCGGCCCGCCGGCCCCGCATCCGACCCCCTCGCCGTCGCCCCCGCACCAGAACCGCCACTTGGCCCTCCCGCCGGTGCCGTCGGGCTGATATACTGGACGAAGGCCCGGGCAAGGAGGTCGATTCGTGAAGCCACGGTGGGGGCACGTTGCGGCAGTGGTGCTGGGCGTCAGTTTGGCGGGGGTCGGCTGTGCGCCCCCGGCCGTTGCGCCTCCGGCCATACGTGAGGCCGAGGCGTACTCGGCCAAAGCCGCTCGCGCGGGCCTGACGATCGCCGCCGACGCCTACGTCGACCCGGACAAGTCCAAGGCCGTCTTCGGCGTCGAGATGGCGCGCAAGGGCCTGTTGGCCGTCAACCTCATCTTCAACAACACCGGCCCGAAGAAGTTCTTCGTCTACACCAACCAGATTACGTTCAAAGACGCCAACGGCCAAAGCCGCCCGCGCCTGGAAGCGACCCACGTGGCCGCCGCCGTCGAGGGCCGGGGCCTCGCCGAGGGGCTGGGAACGGCATCGGTGGGCGTGGGCATGGTGGGACTGGAGAGCCGCTCGAGCCCGTCCGCCGTACAGCGCTACCTCAACGTCTCGCTGGCCGGCCGCGTCCTGGCCCCCCAGACGAGAGCCCACGGTTTCGTCTTCTTCGGCCTGGACAAAGACCGGCTCGTGACGGGCCAGGTCCTCGTGCCCGTCCACGACACAGCCGACGACCGCATCCTCGTCTTTGAAATCAGCATTCCCTAAGAGATCGGTGCCGCGGCTGACGGCGAATTGGGAACGTGACGGGGTCTGGGGCGATGGGTCCTTCAGCGGAGCATATCCCGGGGGGTGGCTCGCTTCAGGGTGGAGCGAATTTTGCGCTGAACCGTCGCCTTGGTCGTGGCTTCGGCGTCGGCCAGCTCATCGATGAGCTCGGACCAGGTATAGCGGTCCAGGTCCTTGAGGTGGACGTCGGTAATCGCGTTGGAGAGGCTGAAGGCGTAGACGCGGCGCACGACCCGCGCCAGCGCCTCTGACTGGCCGGTTCGCAGATCCCCCTTCAGCTCCTGGTAGAAGGCCGTCTGTGAGGTGTGGTCCTGCTCCTCTTCCTCGTCCAGGGGCTCGGCCAGCACCTCCATGACCCCCTCCACTTCGTCGGGGCTGATGGGTCGCCGCAGGCCGTGCTCGGCCGCCCGGCTGGCGGGAATGACGACCCGCCCGCCCCGGCGACCCTCCAGGGCGATGACGAAGCAGGTCTCCTCCCCTCCCCCGTGAAGGGATTGGCGCTCGACGGCCTGGACCACGCCCCGGCCGTGAAGCGGAACGGTCAATCTATCGCCTACTTTGAATGGATTTTTCACGAGACCCCCTGCCCTCTAAGGTGAGCCTACGGCAGGGGGGGGGCCGCTGTCAAGCGACGGGTGTAGGACCCCCCCGGTGGGCTGAATAAGGCTTCCGTTCGCCTGCAGGTTGTGCTTTAATGCGGGCTTTGGGAAACCGGGGCTGCCTGATGTGAGGCCGGCCCCTTCTTGTGAGCGACGTGCGCTGCCGCGGTGGCGCACCCTCGGGCCGGGGCAAGGAAGTTACGATGTCGGTTAAGTTCATCGAGTACTGGAACCTCCAGCCCAACAAGGAAGAGGCATTCGCCGAATACCTCACCGGGGAGTGGATTCCAGGGATGAACGAACTCGGCATCACCATCCTGGCCATCTGGAACATCTTGGTGGGCGCCGGTCCCCAGTTCGTCTGCGAGGGCATCGCCGAGGACCTCCAGCAGATCCAGGAAGCCCTAAGAGACGAGCGCCACTTCAATCTCAACGAGGGGCTCTTCGACTACGTGGACCAGTACTTCAGCCGGGTCCTTACGACCACGGGCCTGTTGCCGACGCTCATCGGCGAGCCCCACCACCCGGCCGTAAAGCTCAACCAGTTCTGGGACCCCCGGCCCGGCATGGAGGCGGGCCTGCGCGCCTTTCTCACCGAGGAGTTCGCCCCCGCGCTCGAGGAGATGGGGCTTGTGGTCGGAGGCTACTGGAAGACCCTCGTCGGCCCCCGGCCCCACCAAAAGCTCGAGGGGCGGGCGGGCTCGCTGGAAGAGGCCTTGGCCGTCCTCCACAACACCACCTTCTACGAGCTCAAGGGCAGGCTCATGGACCACGTCAACCACTACGATAGTCAGATACTTAATCTCAAGGTGGTGCGGGTTATCGGCCGGGCGGCCGTCACCTACGAGTACCTCTAAGCCACCGGGGCGATCCGAGGACCCGACGCCTCGTAGCGGATGGGGCTGGCCCATGCGACGAGCGCTGCTCATCCTCTCCTGTCTTGTCTGGTTGGCGACTCCCACGGGGGCCTTCGCCGCCCCGGCGGGCTCAGCCTCCGGCAAAGAGAGTCCTCACGGCCAGGCCCCGGCGGCCGTCTCCTCCCCCGCCCAACACGGCGAACAATCTTCCGGCCACGGGGCCGAGCAAGTCGAGGCCGCCCACCACACGCCCGACGTAATTGTGCCCGTCTGGAGCGTGGTTCCCTTCGTCGGTATTCTGCTCTGCATCGCCCTCATCCCACTCATCAGCGGTGAGTGGTGGCACCACAACTTTACCAAGGTGAGTCTCGCCTTCTTCCTACCCATGGTCGCCTACGACCTGTATCTCTACGCCCCGGCCCTGGGGCACACGGCCATCGAGTACATAAGCTTCATCGCCCTGGTCGGAAGCCTCTACATCGTCTCCGGCGGCATCTACATCCGAGGCACGTTACGGGGCAAACCCATAACCAACACCGTCATCATGGCCATCGGCTCGCTGCTGGCTTCCTTCATCGGTACCACGGGCGCGGCTCTGACGCTGCTGAGGCCCTTGCTTAGGGCCAACGAGTCGCGCCAAAACAAGGTCCACACCATCATCTTCTTCACCTTCCTGGTCGCCAACATCGGCGGAAGCCTAACACCCTTGGGCGACCCGCCGCTCTTTCTCGGCTTCCTCCAGGGGGTGGACTTCTTCTGGACCTTCCGGCTCGCGCCCCACTGGGCATTTGCCATCATAACGCTCCTTGCCATCTACTTCATTTGGGATACGATAGCTTACCGCCGCGAGGAGAAAAGCGACGAGCCCGAAGAGGGGCCTAGGGAGCCCCTGGGCATCGAGGGCAAAATCAACTTCATCTTCCTCCTCGGCATCCTCTGCTTCGTGCTCTTCTACAAGAATGTCCGGCAGGCATTCCCGCACTTCCACTACGCCGGGGACATCTTCCAGGTAGGCGGCATGGTGCTCATGGCGGCCGCAAGCATGTGGATTACGCCCAAGCGCATCCGCGAGGAAAACGCCTTCACCTGGTTCCCGGTAAAGGAGGTTGCGGTCCTCTTCGCCGCCATCTTCGCCGCCATGATGCCCACGCTTCTGCTGCTGCAGACCCGCGGGGCGGAGCTCGGGGTGACGAAGCCGTGGCAGTTCTTCTGGGTAACGGGCATCCTGTCGAGCTTCCTCGATAACGCCCCCACCTACCTCACCTTCCTCTCGCTCGCCAAGGCCCTGCCGGCGGGCAAAGTCTTCATACCTCTTGTGGACGGCAGCTCCGTCAACCAGTTCATCCTCAAGGGTATCTCTGTCGGCGCCGTCTTCATGGGGGCCAACTCCTACATCGGAAACGCCCCCAACTTCATGGTGAAGTCGGTCGCGGAGGAGGCGGGCGTCAAGATGCCTTCCTTCTTCGGCTACATGGCCTACTCGACGGCCATCCTAGTGCCGCTTTTCTTCGTCGTCACCTGGATCTTCTTCCTGTAGGGACGAACTCCCCGAAGCCTCTACCCACCTCGTCCCCATTGACCGAATCCCTCAACACGGCAGCCTTCTGGCCGATAAAAAGGAAGACAGGTCTCTTGTGGATAGAAGGGCTGCGCAAGGCACAGAACTTGCTTTTAGACCATGCCAAGGGGTCCGGGAGACCCCTTTGAGAGATAACCTCCCCGGGGGAGGGAGCCACGGTGACCATATTTGACGCTTTCATCCTCAGCATCTGCCTAAGCCTGGTGGCTATCCTCGCCTACAACCTATTTTTCAGCTATTGAGGACGACTTAATAACCGCTTTGGGGGCCGCCTTTAGCCCTAACTGGGGTTTTTTCCCTGGTAACTATCCCTTGACAGTAGGTACGAAATGCCCTATATTATTACTGTAGGTAGTCAAGGGAGGACAAGCCCATGAAAAGGTACACAACTAAAGACCTTAGACGAGATTTCCCCGATGATGCGGCCTGTCTTGAATGGCTCAAAGATTACCGATGGCCCGATGGTATTCATTGCCAAAATTGTGACAGGGTTACTAAGCATCATCTAATGAAAACCCGACGTTCCTATAGTTGCCAAGAGTGTGGGGAACATATTCACCCCACCGCTGGGACTATCTTTCACAAGTCCAGAACCTCCCTGACTTTGTGGTTCCATGCCATCTATCTCATGGCTCAAACCCGTGGCGGAATTTCTGCCAAGCAGGTCGAACGGGAAACAGGCGTTACCTACAAAACGGCTTGGAGAATGTGTAGGCTCATTCGGAGTCGGCTTGACGAAGATAAAGACCCCCTGTCGGGCGATGTCGAGGTTGATGAAACCTATTTCGGGGGTCGTCGCAAAGGAACGACTGGCCGTGGGGCCAAAGGCAAAACCCCCGTTGTTGGCATGGTTGAACGCAAGGGGCATATCAAAGCCGTCGCCGTTCCCAATGTTAAGAGCATGACTATCTTGCCAATCATTAGGGACAGGGTTGAGAAAGGGGCTACGATCTACTCCGATGAGTTTGGCATCTATGATGCGATTTCTTACATGGGATATGGGCACAAACGCATCCTTCATTCGTCTGGTGTCTATGTAATCGGGGATATTCACACCAACACCGTTGAGGGATTTTGGAGCTTGGTGAAGAGGGGCATATCTGGTGTCTATCATTCGGTAAGTCCCAAGTATCTACAACATTACCTCAACGAATATGCTTTCCGATACAACCACCGGAAGGACGAACAGCCTATGTTTCAGTCTTTCCTTCATCGGATTGGGCTTCCTCTGGGCGACTAGCCTTTTTTAGTGCTTCCTTGAACCCTTCCTCGGTTAGCTCTGTTGGGGCCTCATCGGGCGTCGGGAGCCGATTTTGTTGTTGTTCTTCTCTTGCCCTATCTCTGCGTTCCACGAGTTCCTCCTGATTTATAACTTCCAAGATTTTTTGTATGGGCACGACGATAGCTATACCCATATTAATTCGTTCATCGGTTAAGATATCTTCAACAAGCATATCGGCATCTGGTGCAGGTAGGTCCCAATGACCGTGCATCAAGCCGAGCAAATAATAAGCATAATCAAATTTACTGGATTGCGCTTCCCCCTTAAAAGTAGTTCTAATCCCCCCAAGATGGACGAATACGGGCGAACCGCTGATTCCCCCAATTGACCTTGCCTCTATAAGATACGCTTCCATAAGGCCCATGCTTGTCATTATGGGTTCTTCCGGCATCTGAGCTATATTGCCAACACGCAAAATCGGAATATTTCTTCGGGAGCCATAATGCTCGGAAAATAAACCTACCAAGAAAACCTCGTCCCCTATATCAATTCCCTCTTCTGCTATGACCTCATCCGTGGCAACCATTAAATCGAGAGGAACAGTACGAATATCAACCAGGTCACCAAATGTTGGCATTTGAATTACCGCAACATCAACTGAAGCGTCTTCGGGGTGGAATTTCAAATCGGCCATAGGAACTTTAATGAAGTCGGCTGCCCTGTCTTTAAGATTCACTCGTATGTAGACAAGTTGGTCAATGCTTGTTTCTTTTATCTTGTCTATGATGTGCTTGGCCGTTACTAGATAAACAAAAACACCACCGATATCCCCTCCGACAGGTAAGTGCACAAAAAAGGCCGTTCCTGCTAGCCTCATTCCATCCTTAGTATTGCAACACACAAAGGCTACGGACTTCTTAATTTCTGGGGGAACTTGCATAAGCTCACCAGGCTTCAGGCCAATGGAATATTGAGGCTTCCCACCTAAACGATAATCTATTTGTAACGTTGGTTCTACCATAATGCAATACCTACCTCTAGGGTATAATCACCTTTTCCCTTGACATTCGCTTTATTTTCGCCTATCTTGTGAAAGGTGGCCTCAGCGAGAGAGAGGCCCTTCGGATGGAGGAGAAAGTGCAGTGACCACCCTAACTCGCCGCCAGCGTCAAATTCTCGACTTCATCACGGACTTTCGGGCGACACACGGCTACGCCCCGAGCATGGAGGAGATCGGCCAGGCCTTCGGGCTCTCTTCGCCGGCCACGGTGCACAAGCACCTTACCAACCTCGAAGCCAAGGGACTCATCCGCCGCGACGCCCACCGGAGCCGGGCCATCGAGGTGCTGGAGACCATGGACCCGAGGATCGAGTCGGTGGAGCTGCCGCTGGTGGGCCTCATCGCCGCCGGCGAGCCGCTGGAGGCTATCGCCGTTGCCGAGACTGTCGCCGTCCCGCCCGAGCTCGTCGGCCGGGGCCGTACCTACGTGTTGCGCGTCCGAGGCGAGTCGATGGTGGACGAGCATATCCTCGACGGCGACTACGTCATCGTCGAGGAGCGCACCGAGGCCCGCGACGGCGAGGTGGTGGTGGCCCTGCTGGACGGCGAGGAGGCGACCCTTAAGCGGCTCTTCCACGAGCTCGATCACATCCGCCTCCAGCCGGCCAACCCCGCGATGGCGCCCATCCGGGTACAGGCCGAAAACCTACAGATCCAGGGCGTGGTCATCGGGGTCTTGAGAAAGTACCGGTAGCGTATCGGCTCAGCCCCGAGAGGGGGCTTTTTTGATGCGCTGTGTTTTCGCCTTTTCTTCGGTTTGATGAGGGCCCGCTGCCCCCGAGGCGCCGCTCGGGGGCGGGACGGGCCCAGAGGGAGTCCCGTGGCGCACCGTCCCATCAACCACGCTTCACTCCTCTTCGCCCATCCGACCTATGTGGTGCTT
>JALLOF010000370.1 GCA_027717595.1 Nitrospinae bacterium AH_259_B05_G02_I21
GCCTCGACGAGCCCTCGGAGGACGGCCGCCACATCATAGTAGCCCCCGAACGCGCCGGCGAAGGCGACCTGCGGGGCGAGGCGCGCGGCTGCCGCGAGCGCAGGGCCTCCACCGACCGAGATCCCCACCACGCCGACACGGCCCGGCTCCACGCCCTCGACCTGCTCCCGCAGATGAGCAACGGCGGCGGCCACGACCTCGACATCCTCGGTGACGAGCACCCACCGCTTCAAGCCCGGCACCGCCGGCACAAGGACCGTGAAGCCGCCCGAGGCGAGCGTCTCCGCCAGGCGCATGAGATGCGCATCCTCCTCGCCGGTCTCGATCATCCCGTGGACGAGCACCACGCCGGCTGTGGAGCGGGCCCCGCGGGGCCGGACGAGCACGGCCCGGGTGGTCCCGGCGGGATGCGGGACCTCGAGAAGCGAGACCTCGGGGGTCGAGCCGACCCACGGCGCAAGCGGCCGGGCATCGGGCCGAACGAGGTCGTGCAC
>JALLOF010000371.1 GCA_027717595.1 Nitrospinae bacterium AH_259_B05_G02_I21
CCACGGGCCCTCAAGAGACCGCCGAGGGCCGATCACCCCTCCGACCCACCCTCCACGCCGCGCATCCTTCTGGTGAAAGCGACCGAGCGTGCAAACGGCGGCCTGCTCGCCTGGTTCAAGAGGATCAACGCCCGGGGGGATGTGCGGGCCCGGCGCGTCGTCTACAAGGAGTGGCTGCTCGATAACCTGCAGGCCAAAACCTCGCTGCGCAGAGGCGTCTTCATCCTCAACCATCTCACCTTCGGCCTCCACGGCGGCCGGTACAACGGCTCGGCGGTGGTCGACCTCGACCCCGCATCGGCGGGCTTCAGCTTGCAATCCTCGCTGGTCGGGGTTGACGTGAACAACCTGCTCTCAGCCCACGCGCGGCTGCCCAACACGCTTTGGGGGCGCCTGCAGGCCACACTCGACATCAAGGGCCGAGGCCACTCGGCCGAGACCCTCATGCCGACGCTGGCGGGCCGGGGGCAGGTCACGGTGACCGAAGGCCACAT
>JALLOF010000372.1 GCA_027717595.1 Nitrospinae bacterium AH_259_B05_G02_I21
TCAATCCCCAGACCCGGCCCCATCGTGGCGGAGACGGAGATGCTCCGAAAGTACGCGCCTTTGGCCGAGGCAGGTTTGAGCCCAAGAAGGGTCTCAAAGACGGCCCTGGCGTTCTCGAGCAAGACCTCTACGGAAAAGGAAGCCCGCCCGACCGGCACGTGGACGATGCCCACCTTATCGACGCGGAACTCCACCTTGCCGGCCTTGAGCTCCTTGACGGCCCGGCCCACATCGAACGTCACCGAGCCCGCCTTGGGGTTGGGCATCAACCCCCGCGGGCCAAGAATCTTTCCGATCTTGCCCACCTGACCCATCAGGTCTGGTGTCGCCACCGCGCGATCAAACTCCAGCCACCCGTCCTGTATCTTCTTGATATATTCATCTACCCCGACGTAGTCGGCCCCCGCCTCCTCCGCCTCCTTGGCCTTCTCGCCCTGGGCGAAGGCCAGGACCGTGATGCTACGTCCGACACCGCCCGGCAGCACCACGC
>JALLOF010000373.1 GCA_027717595.1 Nitrospinae bacterium AH_259_B05_G02_I21
TACGGAGGGTGAGGCACACCAGAGTGAATCCACAAGAATAAGGGTTCTTTGGTGTTCCGGAGCTTTTGCTCCAAGAAGTAAAGCAGAAAATCTTCATCCATCCGATCCCGGAACGAGGTGGTTTTGGGAACGACGGGAAGGGGTCGGCCAGCGATCTTCCAGGTTCCTCGCTGGACCCGTCCAAGCATGACGTCATGTAGATATTCAATGTTTCGAAGCCAGGAGCCAATCGAGGACCAGGACTCAAAATCCAACCACTCATAGATTGTTAACGTGCCCAACGGGATCCGCCAAAAACCTTTCATTTGGTAAGGAGTCTCCAGGATCCGCAATCCCGGGAAAACACTCTGGCAGGAGTAATACCTTTTAGTCCGACGATGGCCATAAGCGGTCCTTGTAGCATAGCCAAGAGTCTCTAGGACGCGGAGGAGATTTTCAGCATTGTCCCGCTTATGGATGAAGCCAGCCTTTTGTCGCGGTCCCCACGTAT
>JALLOF010000374.1 GCA_027717595.1 Nitrospinae bacterium AH_259_B05_G02_I21
GGTCGGCTCAGCGTGCCAGCCAAGTTTCGCGAAGTCCTCGCTTCTGGCTACCACGCCTCACTGATTCTGACCACCATCGACACCTGCCTTGCGGCCTACCCGGTCGAAGAGTGGTTGGCCATCTCAGAGCGCATCCGCGAGCTCCCTCAGATGAAGCGCGAGCTCAAGGACTTCATGCGTCACATATATTCGTCGGCCACCGAGTGCGCGCTCGACCGCCAGGGCCGGATTCTCATCCCGGCCGACCAACGCGCCTACGCGGGGCTCGACAGCGGCGAGGTCGTGATAGTGGGCATCATGAATAAGATTGAGATTTGGAGCCGCGAGCGGTGGGAGTCGGTCTCAGCCGCCACTAGCGAGCGGATGGACGAGATTTCCGATGTCCTATCGGAGATCGGGCTCTAGCTGGGAGGGGTAGGCCAGGCAAAGCGATGGCCGCCCTGGAGGAGAGATCAATGGGAGCACAATCCTATAACCCGAGCGGCGGGG
>JALLOF010000375.1 GCA_027717595.1 Nitrospinae bacterium AH_259_B05_G02_I21
ATCTGGCAGACGCCGCAGCTCTCCTCCGATCAGACGTTTTTCTCCGGCCTGCTCGGGATGGACGCCTTCGGGGCCTTTTTCTCGGCGCTCTTCCTGATCACCGGCGCGCTGGCGGTCGCGGCGTCGATCCGCTTCTTGGAAGACCACGAAGCGCACCACCCCGAATACTATTTCTTCCTGCTCTGCGCGCTGCTCGGCATGATGATCATGGCGCGCTCGGTCGACTTCGTTTCGTTGTTCGTCGGCCTGGAGCTCCAGGCGCTGTCGATCTACGTGCTCGTCGGATACCTGAAGAGCGACCGCAAGTCGAACGAAGCCGGGATGAAGTACTTCATCCTCGGCTCCATGTCGTCGGCGATCTTTCTGTACGCGATCTCGCTGCTCTACGCCATGACCGGCACCACGAACCTGGCCCAAATCGCCGAGGCCATCGTCGCCGGCGCGCTGCAGGAGCAGGAAGAAATAGTATTCGGGGTGGTGCGCTT
>JALLOF010000376.1 GCA_027717595.1 Nitrospinae bacterium AH_259_B05_G02_I21
GACTCGCCCTGGGACACCCACTACACCATCCCTCCCCTGAGGGTGATGGGGCTCAGGGTCGAGGGTGAGGGGATAAACCCCAACCACAGCCGTCAGGGAAGGCTCGAAGTGGAGCTCGATGGCACCACCTACACCCTGGAGGCCGACGCCCCCAACGAGCTTCTCTACAGCTTCAACAGTCTCCTTGAGAGCCACGACCCCGATCTGATTACCACCGACTGGGGTGACTCCTTCATCATCCCTCGCCTAATGCACCTTTCGGCGGCAGTGGGCGTCCCCGTGTCCCTCAACCGGGACTCCGCAAGGAACAAGATCGCTTCCCGAAGAGCCCGTTCCTATTTCTCCTACGGAAAGACCATCTACCAAGCAGGCGCCCGGACCCTGTTCGGCAGGTGGCACATCGACCGGTATAACTCGTTCATCCTCGGAGAGACGGGGCTGGAAGGGCTCATGGAGCTTGCCAGGGTCTCGAAGATTCCTGTCCA
>JALLOF010000377.1 GCA_027717595.1 Nitrospinae bacterium AH_259_B05_G02_I21
GTTTAGGGCCTGGCCGCGAAACCTCCGTCCGGCCCGCTACTGGCTCAAGACCCTCGCGGGCCTCGGCGGCTGAGGCCCTTTGGGCGCATGCCTTTACAGGCCCCCGTGGGTGTGGTACAACAACGGCGATTTGATTGGCTTACCCGGAAGGAGGGGCCACACCATGCACGCGCTGGTGACCGGCGCGGCCGGCTTCATCGGTTCGCACCTGACCGAACGGCTGCTCCAGCGGGGCTGGACAGTCCGTGGCGTCGACGCGTTCCTCGACTACTACCCCAGGCCCGTAAAGGAAAAGAACCTCCAAGGGTCGCTCGACCATCCTGCCTTCACATTCGTCGAGGCGGACCTAGTGGAGGCCGCCCCCGGCCCGCTCGTCGACGGCGTGGAGGTCGTCTTCCATCTGGCTGCCCAGGCCGGCGTACGGGCAAGCTGGGGGGAGGACTTCCACCTTTACACGGCGAACAACATCGACGCCACACAGCGG
>JALLOF010000378.1 GCA_027717595.1 Nitrospinae bacterium AH_259_B05_G02_I21
TTGGGTTTTGGTCGCCGCAGCCCACATAGGTATGGCTGTCCCACTGACCTTCTTGTATAAGGTCTGGATTTTCATCTCCATAATCTTAGTCAATGCCTTTGTGAGACTCTTTACGCGCGTGGAGGTTCATGGTCGTGAGAACATTCCCTTTGGCGGTGGAGTGTTGCTCGCGGCTAATCACTGCTCTGCCCTCGACGTGCTGCTTATCCCAGTGACCTATATGACCCGCTGGCCCCTCACTCCTTTCGAATTAGTCATGGCGCCTGCGAAGGAGAAGTTTTTCAATATCCCCATTATAGGTACCATAATCCATACCTGGGGAGCGTTCCCCGTCCAACATAGCGGCCGGGACATCTCCACCATGAGGCGAATTGTGGAACTTATGAAGACCGGAAAGATAATGCTCTTTCCCGAGGGAACCCGAAGCCCCGACGGACAGCTTCAGCCGGGTATGCGGAGTGTAGGCTGGCTCATCCATCAGGCT
>JALLOF010000379.1 GCA_027717595.1 Nitrospinae bacterium AH_259_B05_G02_I21
AAGCCGCTAGGTCGCGGAGCTGTTCAGCACCGAGCGCAGTGATGCGGGCGATTTCCGGGCAGTGGGGTATGAGCAGCTCCGGCGGCGTGAGGTTGTGGTAGACGATCAGTCGTCGCCCGTTCCAGGTCGGCAGCTCGGCGCTGAGTAGGGACGGCACGTTGAAGTGCAGGATCGTCGTGTCGTCAGCGCCGGACTCGGGGAGCTCGGCCATCCTCCTGACCCGGCCCCGCAGGGGAGCGTCGACAGTCAGGGCGTAGACGCCCGCACGATGGCCTTCTTCGTCGAGGGCCGCGGCGAGGGTCAGCGCCGCGTCGCCGGTCGCGTCGCCCTCGTGGGCGGCAGCAAGCACCTGGTTGATCTGCATCGCTATGTGAGCCCGGCGTTGCCGAGGTGGTGCATCAGCTCGCCGACGAGCCTCTCGTGATCGAGGCTCGCCAGGGCCTGCCGTTGCCGTGCCAGCAGCTGGCCGCGCAACCCTTCGTC
>JALLOF010000037.1 GCA_027717595.1 Nitrospinae bacterium AH_259_B05_G02_I21
TTTCCACGCTTAAGATCTATTTTTAGTTAAAACACCTTTTATATTATCCAGTCTCTCTATACCGCAGAAAACCGTGGCGCTGAACGCCACTCCATATGATAATATGCAAGGGGGCTCGATATGATAAGAACATATTCAAAAATAGCAAAGCTGGCTCTCTTAGTTATCTTTTTGGCTATCGTGCCCTCTACGTGGGTGCTCGCCGGGGGCGTCAATAAGCTTATCGCTACCGACTCGTCCGGTGTTGCCATCAAGGGGTACGACACGGTCGCCTATTTCACCGAGGGGCGTGCGGTAAAAGGCAAGGAGGAGCTCGAGTTTGTGTGGCAGGACGCCACGTGGCGTTTTTCGAAAGCCGCCCACCGGGACATGTTCGCGGCCAGCCCTGAGCGCTATGCCCCGAAATTCGGGGGACATTGTGCGATGGGTATGAGCATGAACAAAAAGGTGGCCGCCGATCCGGAAGCGTGGACTATCGTCGATGGGAAACTCTATATGAAACGTAACAAGGCCGCTCGCGATCGGTGGCGTCAGGACCCTGCAACCAGAATAAAGATGGCTGAAGATGTTTGGACTGAGTTGAGCAAGCAGAACTGACTGTCTTGGACCGCCTGGTCACTAGTTTGTATATCTAAAGTCTAGATCATCCCCGCCAGCCTTGCCGACAGTGCCCTGGCCAAGCTTTCTCTCCCTCATATTCAACCGGGCCTTGTGAGAAAAGTTTCACCTCATTTCAGTCCTGCCTTGCGAAGGCCGTCGACGATGCTGGCGCGATCTGCCGGATTGCGGAACCTACTGCCGTATGAGTCCACTTCGAAAAAAGGATGGAGCCGAAGAACCGCCGCCGCTTCGCGCGCGGCTTCTTCTGAACGACCTGATTGAGCGTAGGCCGCGGCAAGCGCCAGATGGAGACCTACGAATTTCTGCTTTCGGCCCAGGCCTCGTCCCAACGTCCTTATCGAGTCATCGTATCGCCCCTTGAGGTAATACGCGAGTCCTAATAGCAAGAATAGATGTTCCACCATATTTGGATCCATGCGCAGCGCAGTTTCCAAATAGGGAATTGCGTCATCCAGTCTGCCCGAGTAGAGCATCAACCCACCGAAGCTATAAAGGGTGGGCGCATCGTTGGAATTGAGCTCGATCGCCCGTTGATATTCGCTGGCCGCAATATCGTATTGCCCCTGGTATCGATACACGTTTCCGAGCAGGGTGTGGGCACCGGCGTTTGACTCATCTATGCTCAAGGCCTTTTGCGCGAGGTCGTATGCCTTCTGCAGCGCCTGGGCGGGAAACTCCGTCCAGCCGTAACGAGGAAGGTTCAAATAGGTTGTGCCGAGGCCGACATATGCCGAGGCATAGCGGGGATCGAGCTCGATTGCCCCCTCGAACATTTGGCGCGCCTTGATATTTCCCGAACGCGTTCTGGAACGGTCATACTCCAACCCATGCAATAGATAGTCGTAAGCCTCCATACTTTTCGTGTCTTTGCGCATTACGCGCGCTCGCTCGGCCGCATCAATTTTGACTGCCAGCGTCGCCACGATCGTCTGCACGATCTGATCTTGCACAGCAAAGAGGTCTTTTAATTCCCGCTCATAGCGCTCGGCCCAAAGGTGATGTCCTGTGGTGGCGTCAATGAGCTGAGTGTTGACGCGCACCTTCTCGCCTGCCTTCTGTACGCTGCCTTCCAGCACGTAGCGCACCCCGAGCTCCTGGCTCACGTCTTTAATCTTCACCTGCTTGCCCTTGTAGGTGAAGACCGTGTTACTGGCGATGACGAACATTTCGCGGAACTTCGATAGGTCCGTAATGATGTCGTTGGTGATTCCGTCGCTGAAATACTCCTGCTCTGGGTCGGCACTGAAGTTTTTGAACGGCAGTACCGCGATAGAGGGCTTGTCAGGCAAAGGAAACGCCATCTTTTCCTCGGAGGCGACTTCCACCGGGGGAGAAGCGGGATGCAGGTAATATTTCCAGATCGCCAAGGTTACAGCCCCCACAACCAGGACCACACCAGCAGCTAGTGCAGCCCTCACCCATCGGGCCGGTGTTGCCCTTTTCTCCCCGATCACCTTGCCGACATCTTCGGGATCCATGAGCACGCGATACGCCCGAACCGGCTCCGCAATATTCTTGACAGCGTGCTCCCCCAGATATTCATACCCCAGGCTCAGTTTGTTCTTCACCTGGTCAAATGCGGTCCCCGAGATACAGACGCCTCCCCCTTCGGCCAGACCCTCAACTCGCGCTGCAATATTGACACCATCGCCGTAGAGCCGGTCTTCATCTTCGATCACATCCCCAAGGTTAACGCCGATACGGAACTCCATCTTGCGGTTCTCAGGCAACTCAGCGTTCCTGGCTTTAAGCTCCTCTTGGACCTTTACAGCACACTCCACCGCATCTACCACACTGGGAAACTCGGACAGGACGTTGTCCCCAGGAGAGTCCACCACGCGTCCCTTGTATTGCTGGATGAGTGTGGCCATAACTCCACGGTATTTCTTTAAAGTGTCCACCGTGGCGAGCTCGTCCTCGCCCATAAGGCGGCTGTAGCCTTTGACATCGGCACTGAGGATAGCGCTGAGTTTGCGTTTGGCGCGCTGCGAGGGCATCGGATCAACCATTAAGGACTGAAAAAGAGAATGCCCGGCTTAATCAATATCTAAAATACAAAACGCCTCCAATGAGGTAAAAAATCCCTCGGAGGCTTTGTAATCGACACCTTCTGGTAGTATTTTTTCATAGCTTACTCCAGGCGAAGGTGGTTTATCCGACCACGGCGATGCAGTCGGCCTCGATCCGGGCCCCGCGGGGCAGAGCCGCGGCCTGGATGGTCGCCCGGGCGGGCTTCGCTTCGCCGAAGTACTCCTCGTAGACGGCGTTCATGTCGGCGAAGTCGGCGAGGTCGGCCAGGTAGACGGTCACCTTGACTACGTCTCGTAAGCTCCCCCCGGCCGCCTCCACGACCGCCTTCAGGTTCTCAAGCACCCGGCGGGTCTCTGTGGCGATGTCGCCGGATACCATCTCGCCGCTTTCGGGCTCCATAGGGATCTGTCCCGAGCAAAAAAGAAACGCCCCGGCGCGGACGGCCTGGCTGTAGGGGCCGATGGCCGCCGGTGCGCGGTCGGTGGAGATGGGTTGGGGAGTCGGTCGAGTCATGCCTGCCTCCTCGTGGTCTTACGCCGGCCGGTCGGCCAGCTGCTCCAGGTAACGACTTCGCAAGGCGGAGAAGAAGTCCCGCTGGTCGGGCTCGCGGTAGTCGGCCTGAGTCCACTCCAAGGGCTCGAAACCGCCGTCCTGCCATCGGTAGGTGAGCTCGGCGTGGACGCCTCGGCCCAGGTAGGTCCGGTGAGCCGCCTCCTTCGCTACGGCCACCATCAGCTGGTCGCGGGTCACGTAGCCCGGATCGATGATGACGGTCCTCTGGCCCCCGACGGCGAGCTGGTCTTCCACCTGGGCCGCGACCACCTTGACGGAGGCCAAGCCCTCCGGGTCGACGAGGTCGAAGAAGGCAACGAAGCATCGCTCCACGTCGGGGCCCATCTCGTCTGTGTCGTCAGTGGGAGCGCTCAAGGCCGTGGGCTTGCTCTGGACGTCCACGGGCCCGTAGGCCTCAAGCAGGCGGGCCTTGGCCTCCTCCAGCAGGCCCTGGGGCGTGAAGAGCAACCGACAGAAGAGTTTCACCGGCGGTGGCCGGGTGATGATGCCCACGGCTGATCCTCAGTATCGCACATCGAAGCCGGTGAACTCGCCGGTGGGCTCGCCCCATGCCACGCGGACATCATCTACCCGTGCGGCCGACGGTCCACGCCGGCACCACTCAATGAAGGCTTCCATCCCGCCGGGCGGTCCTTCGACAACCATCTCCACGTGGCTGTCGCGGGTGTTGCGGACCCACCCGACGAGCCCGAGCTGACCGGCTTGGATGATGGCGCTGTAGCGGTACCCCACTCCCTGGACCCGACCGGTGACGAGGACCTCCGCCCGCCGCACCGTCAAGGAGAGCCTTCCCCCGCCTCGGCGAGCCCCTCGGCGATCTCGGCGATCACGGCTTCGGCCGCCCCGGCCGGACTCGCAGCCCGGGTGATGGGACGACCGACGACCACATAGTCGGCGCCAGCGGCGATGGCGTCCCGGGGGGTGGCAGAGCGGGCGTGATCGTCGGCGTCGGCTCCGGCCGGGCGCACGCCGGGCACGACGATGAGGAAGTCGAGACCCCGGGCAGACCGCAGCGCCGAGACCTCCCGGGGCGAGGCCACCACCCCGTCGAGCCCCGCCTGGGAGGCCAGCGCCGCCAGGCGAGGGACCATCGTCGCCGGCTCGCCCTCCAGGCGAACCTCCTCCATGACCTTCTCGTCCACGCTGGTGAGCAGTGTGACGGCCAGCGCCTTGGGCCGGTGGCTTCCCGAGGCCTCTTCATCGGCCAGGGCGTCGGCGCAGGCGACCATCATGGCACGGCCCCCCAGGGCGTGGACATTGAACATCTCAACCCCGAGGCGGGCGGCGCTTCGGGCCGCGCCCGCCACGGTGGCCGGGATGTCGTGGTACTTCAGGTCGAGGAAGACCCCCATGCCCCCCTCGACCAATCGGTGGACCGCATCGGGCCCGCAGGCGGTAAAAAGGGTCTGGCCGACCTTGACGCGGCGCACGATCCCCTTAAGGTCGCGGATGAGTCGATCGGCCTCGGCCCACGTAGGCACATCGAGGGCCACGATGAGGCGATCAGCGGCCTGCGGCAGCGGGGACATCATCCTCCACCTCCTCGACCCGCTTTGGGACCATCCACCGGGCCAGCCAGATGGAAATCTCGTAGAGGACCAACAGGGGCAGGGCCATAAGCACCTGGGTGAAGACGTCCGGGGGGGTAAGGACGGCCGCGACCAGGAAGCTCAGGACGACGACGTACTTGCGGTTTCGCGCGAGGGTCTGGGGCGTCACCAGGCCGAGCTTGGCCAAGAGCACAACGACCAGCGGCAGCTCGAAGACGAGGCCGAAGGCGAGGAAGAGCCGCACCGCGAAGGAGACGTAGGCCCCCACGCTGATCATGGGCACGAGCAAGGCGCTTCCGTAGGCCAGCAGAAACGCCATGCCTAAAGGTAAAATGAGCGTGTAGACGAAGGTCCCCCCGAGGAGGAACATGACGGTCGCCCCCACGACGAACGGCAGGGTGTAGCGGCGCTCGTAATCGTAGAGGCCCGGGACGACGAAGGTCCATATCTGGTAGCAGATGAAGGGCCATGCCACCACGAGCCCGGCGAGGAAGGCCACCTTGAGGTGGGCGAAGAAGGCCTCGGTGGGGGCGATGAAGATGAGCTCTCGGCCCACCGGACGCCAAAGGAACCACAGCAGCCGTTCGGAGAAGCCGTAGCACAGGGCAAACCCCGCACCCGCGGCGATGAGGACTCGGATGAGCGTGCCTCGAAGCTCCCCGAGATGAGCCGTGAAGGGCATCTCAGCGCCGGAGGCGGTGCGCTTTTTCCTCATGCCGTCCTCTCGGCGGAAGGCTCCTCGGCCTGATCAGGCTCCGTCTGCTCGACCACCTCATCATCGTGGCTTCCCGGCGGCGGGGGCAGCTCGTCAGCGACCGGCTTGTCCTCCTCGTGCTCAGGTTCCTCCTCCGGCTCGATATCGAACTCCACGGAGTCACGAAGATCCTGGGTGGCCCGCTGAAGCTCGGCGAAGGCCCGCCCGAGGGCCCGGGCCATCTCGGGGAGCTTCTTTGGCCCCAAGACGATCAGGGCCACAGCGAGAATGATCAGGAGCTCTTGCATGCCGATGCCGAACATTGCCGGGGTCTCCCTCGCCGCATGGCGACAACCACTTTAAAACATGGAGCTTACAACCTCCAAAGGGGCATCCCGAGTATACCAGAGGCCGCTGACGGCTGGCAAGGTCCCCGCGCCCCGAGCTGCCCGCCAAACCCTACGGGCTCGCCACCGCCTGGAGCAGCCGCTCGGCGGCCTGGCGGCCCTGGTGGATGCAGTCGGGGATGCCGAGGCCCCGGTAGGAGGCCCCGGCGAGGGCGAGGCCCAGGTGGCGTTCGCAGGCGGCCTCAATCGCCGCGACCCGCTCGAGGTGGCCCATCGTGTACTGGGGCATGGCCCGAGGCCATCGGAAGATCCGGACGAAGAGGGGCTCGCCCCGCACGGCCAGGATGTCGTCAACATCGGCCCAGACCCTCGCCACGAGGGCCTCGTCGTCAAGCTCCGCAAGGTGCTCCTGCTTGGCTCCGCCCACGAAGGCCCGAACGAGCACCCGGTCGGGGGGGGCCCGGCCTGAGAACTTTGCCGAGCTCCACGTGCATGCCGTGATGGAGCGGCCCTCGCCCCGGCCCGCGACGAAGCCCGAGCCGTCCAGGGGACGCCCGACGTCCTCTCGCCTCCAGGCCGCGACGACCGTGGCGGAGGAGACCCACGGGATCGTCTCCAGGAGGTCGGCCAGGTGGGGGTCCGAGCGGGCCAGCAGGCGGGCGGCCTGCCAGCTCGGCACGGCCAGGGCCACCGCCTCGGCCTCCAACGACTCCCCTCCCGCCAGCTGGAGGCGCCAGCCACCCGATGGGGATGGGTCCACGGCCTCCACGTGGGTGGCGAGCCGGACATCCACGCCGTCCAGGGCGGCAACCAAGTGATCGACGAGCTCACCCAGCCCACCCGCCAACGATAGAAAGGGACCTGCCGGGCGCCCAGAGGTCTCCAGGGTCTGCACCTCGCGCATGCGGGCCCGCATCCCCCGGATCAGGCTGCCGTAGCGGCGCTCCATATCGAGGAAGCGGGGAAAGGTCGCCCGCAGGCTAAGGGTCTCGGCGTCACCAGCGTGGATGCCGGCAACCAGCGGCTCGCCAACCTTCTCGAGGGCCTCCCGTCCCAGGCGGCGGCGGATGAACGAGGCGAGGCTCTCGTCGTCTGCGTCCGGCCGGGCGCGGACGAAGCGCTCCATGACGATTCGGAGCTTGCCCGGCCAGGAGAAGAGAGACGAAGTGAGGAGAGGCCCGATGGCCGTCGGGACCGCGAGGACGAACCCCTCGGGCAGCGGATGGAGGCGGCCGCCCGAGAGGACGTAGATGCGCCGGCCGGCGGGCTCAACCTCGATGAGGCGCCCTTCTATGCCTAGCTCGACACAGAGTTCCCTGGCCCAGGGCTTCTCGGCAAGGAAGGAGTCCGGGCCCCCGTCGATGATGCAGTCCTCCACCCGCTCGGTGAGAATGCATCCGCCCAGGCGCTCGTCTCCCTCAAGGAGTGTGATGGCCACCGGCTGGCCCGCCTCGCCGGAGAGGCGCTTGAGGGCGTAGGCGCAGGCGAGCCCGGTTATGCCGCCTCCCACGACGGCGGCCCGCCGCGGGTCCACCGGCGTCACGGCGCGGCATCCTCGACGTCGAGGACGGCCTCGGCCAGAGCCTCGATGAAGGCCGGCTCGTCGTTCAGGCTCTCCGCTCGGTGGAACCTGAGCCCCTTCTCCTCGGCCAGCCGGCGGGCTTCGATGTCCAGGTCGTAGAGGACCTCCACGTGATCGGCCACAAATCCGACGGGCACGAACACCACGCCCTGGTAGCCGTCGGCCGCGACGGAGGCAAGCGTCTGCGGGATATCGGGCCCCAGCCACTCCCCGCCCCGGAGACCCTGGCTCTGCCAGGCGAACCGCCACGGCTGAGAGCCCACCCGCTCCATCACTCCCTCGATGGTCTCGCGCACCTGGGATTCGTAGGGCGTCTCAGCCGCCACGGAGACCGGCAGGCTGTGGGCGGTGAAGACGAGGGTGACCCGGCCCCGCTCGTCGATGGGCACCGACTCCCAGGCCTGGCGAACCGAGGCGGCCCAGGCCTCAAGGTAAGAGGGGTGCGTGTGCCAGCCCCCGACGACAACCACGGCGGGCGGCTCGCTCAATCCTTCGGCCGCATCGAGGAGGGCTCGACGGTAGGCGTCGGTCCACACATGCGGCGAGATGGTCAACCCCACAAGACGTGCGCACCCCCCCTGGACCAAGTGGCGTACGGCCTCTGCGATGAACGGCTCGCTGTGGCGCATCCCGACGGCCACGGGCCAGGGGCGCTCCGCCTCGGCCAGGCGGCGCTCCAGGGCCTCGGCCTGCCGGCGCGTGATGGCCACGAGCGGCGAGCCCCCGCCAATGGCCCGGTAGCGCCCGGTAATCTCCTCGAGGTGTTCCCCGCTGAGCCACCCCTTCTCGAAGATGTCATCGAGAAATGGGGGCACGTCTTCCAGGCGCTGCGGCGCGCCGTAGGCCATCAGCACTACGCCTGTCGCCTCGTGGACCATCTAGCGTTTCGAGAGCTCGTGGACCATATCGACGAGGGCTGAGACCGCCTCGACGGGGGTGGTCGGCAACACACCATGGCCCAGATTGAAGATGTGGCCCGGCCGGCCGGCGGCGGCCTTCAAGATGGCCTCCACCTGACCCCTCAGGGTGCTCTCCGGAGCGTGCAGGGCCACCGGGTCGAGGTTGCCCTGGACGGCCACGTCGGTTGGGCCGAGCCGCTCCCACGCCTCCCCGAGCGAGACACGCCAGTCGAGCCCGATGACGTCGCCTCCGGCCTCGCGCATCAGCTCCAGCAGGGTTGCCGTGCCCGTGCCGAAGTGGATGATAGGGACGCCGGGCGTGAGGTTCGAGATGACCGCCTTCGAGTAGGGCAGAACGGAGCGGGCGTAGTCGGCCGGGCTCAGGCAGCCGATCCAGCTGTCAAAGAGCTGGACCGCCTGGACCCCGGCGGCGATCTGCGCGTTGAGGTAGGCCGCCGTCACCGTCGTGAGCTTCGCCATCAGGACGTCCCAGGCCTCGGGGGCGCCGTACATGAGGCGCTTCGTCTCGACGTAGTGGCGCGATGCGCCCCCCTCGATAAGGTAGCTGGCCAGCGTGAAGGGCGCACCTGAAAAGCCGATCAGAGGCGTCTTGCCCTCTAGCTCGGCGCGCACCAGACGGATCGCCTCCAGGACGAAGAGGAGGTCGGCCTCCGGCTCGACGAGCCTCAGCCGTTCGACATCGGCCGACGTCCGGACGGGATTGTGGATGACCGGGCCTTCGCTGGCTGTGAACTCGAGGTCGGCTCCCATCGGCTCAAGGGGCAGAAGAATGTCGGCGAAAATGATGGCCGCATCGAGGGCGAAGCGCCGAAGCGGCTGGAGGGTCACTTCGGCGGCCAGCTCCGGGGTCTTGCACATGGTGAGAAAGGGCGTTTTCTGGCGAATCGCCCGATACTCGGCCAGGTAGCGGCCGGCCTGGCGCATAATCCAGATGGGCGTATACGGGGTCGGCTCCCTGCGGCAGGCCTTCAAGAAGGTATCTGGTGCCATAGCGCCGCCATCCTACTCCGCTGAGCCGCCCGATGTCAAAGAGGTTCGGCCCCATCAGCAGTGGTCTGTTTCCCCTTGACAAAAGTAGTTAAGCACTGTAATATTAAGATATTAATCATATGGATTAAGGATTCATGGACGATCTCGCCGCCTACACCGGCCCCCGGATGACCTACTACGAGGGGAAGTTTTCGGACTTCGATACGGCCGACGCGCTGGTGATCATAAGCCTCATCCGCACCGAAGACGTCTACGCCCGGGCGCGCGAGACGTATCTGGCGCGCTACGGCCTGACCGGATCGACCCTCAACGTGCTGATGTTCCTCGACAGCTCTCTTGAGGAGCGCCTCCCGATGCACACCATAAGCGAGAATCTTCTGGTCTCGCGGGCCAACATCACCGGTCTCATCGACAGCCTGGAGAAGCGAGGCTACGTGCGCCGCCGGCGCGACAGCTCAGATCGGCGCGTCGTCCACGCCGAGATCACGGATGAGGGCCGCTCCGTGCTTCACAAGATGTTGCCGGGCCACTTCCATGCCGTTGAGGCCATGCTGGAGAGATTCAGCCCCGAGGAGAAGGCGACCCTGGTGGAGTTCCTCTCCCGGATGCGGGCCGGGGTCGCCGACGGCTACATCCAGGCCGCCGGCGATGCCGAGGAGTGAGACGTGCGCGTACGCTGGGCTTTCGTTTTTATCACTGCCGCTCTCGTTGTGAGCGTGGCGGGCCTTCCCTCGCCCACCGCCGCCCAGGGCCGAGGCCCCGCCCCCGTGGTCGTGGCGCCCGTGGAGACGAGGGTCCTGGAGGCGACCGTTACCCTCGTGGGCACCGTTCAGCCGGCCACCCGCAGCCTCATCGCCAGCGAGACGGAAGGCCTCGTCGTCTGCTGCCCCGCCGAGGAGGGCCAGTCGATCCGCAAGGGCCAGCTCCTGGCCCAGCTGCGCCGGGTGCCGATCGATCTTAAGCTGCGCGAGGCCCGGGCGGCCCGGCAGCGGACCGAGGCGGAGCACACCAACGCCCGGCGCGAAGCGGCCCGTCGCAAGAACCTCTACGAACAGGGCGTCATCGCCATCGAAGAGTATCAGGTCGCCGCCACGTCTGCCCAGGCTGCCGCCGAGCGAGTGGCCGAAGCCCAGGCCGTCGTGGCCCGCCTCGAAGACGAGCTCGCCCAGACGTCCATCACCGCCCCCTTCGACGGCGTTGTGGTCAAGGAGCACACGGAGGTCGGCCAATGGCTCAACCGGGGCGGCCCAGTGGTGGAGCTGCTCGACCTCTCGACGGTGGATGTCATCGTGCCCGTGCCCGAGCGCCACATCGCCCAGGTCAGACGGGGTGAGGCCGCCTCGCTGGCCCTAGACGCCCTGCCCGGGCGCTCCTTCACCGGCCAGGTCTCACAGGTAATCCCCCAGGCCAACGCCGAGAGCCGCACCTTCCCCATCAAGGTCCAGGTGGCCAACCCCGACGGGCTCATCAAAAGCGGCATGTTCGCCCGCGTCACCCTTCCGGTCGGCCGTGGCCGCCGCGCCCTGGCCGTGCCCAAGGATGCCCTGGTCAGCCACGGCCCCGTCGATCTGCTCTTCATCGTGTCAGAGGGCAGGGCCCGCCAGGTGGCAGTAAAGCGCGGCCAGGCAACGGGGACCTGGGTGGCTGTTGAGGGCCTCGTGACGGAAGGCCAACTCGTCGTGGTTCGGGGCAACGAACGGCTTAGAGACGGGATGCCGGTGAAAATACTCCCGCTAGAGAAGGCCGGCGCCACGGCCGGTGACGGCACCCAGGACCCCCGATGAGGCTCATCGACCGCTCCATCCGCTACCCCATCTCCGTCACCGTAGGGGTGCTGCTCCTGGCGCTCTTCGGGGCCGTGGCGCTGATGCGCATCCCGGTGCAGCTGACCCCCACGGTCGAGAAACCCGAGATCACCGTCGATACCCGCTGGCCGGGCGCCAGCCCCCAGGAGGTCGAGCGGGAGATCGTCGAGGAGCAGGAGGAGCAGCTAAAGAGCGTCGAGGGCCTGAAGCGCCTCACGAGCGAGAGCCAGGACGGCCGGGGCAGTATCACCATGGAGTTCGAGGTCGGCAGCGACATGAACGCCAACCTGCTGAAGGTCTCCAACAAGCTCAACCAGGTGCCCTCCTACCCCGACGAGGCGGACGAGCCGGTCATCTCCAGCGTCAATATCCGGGGCAACGCCATCGCCTGGTTCATTCTCAAGCCCAAGCCGGGCAACCCGATCAACATCAACCACCTGCGGGACTTCGCCGATGACTTCATCAAGCCCCGCATCGAGCGGGCCTCCGGAGTGGCCCGAAGCAACATCTACGGCGGCCAGGAGCGCGAGATGCGGGTGATCGTAGACCCCGAGGCCATGGCGGCCCGCAACGTCACGCTCCTGCAGATGGCCTCGGCCCTCGATACGGAGAACAAGAACATCTCGGCCGGCGACTTCGACGAGGGCAAGCGCCGCTACATCGTCCGCACCACAGGCGAGTTTCAATCCCCCGAGGAGGTCGCCGACGTCATCGTGGCGCGCCACGATGGAAGCGCCGTCTACGTGAGAGACCTGGCCCGGGTGGAGCTCGGCTTCAAGGACGCCGACTTCGCGGTCCGTCACATGGGCGAGCCCTCCATCGCCCTCAACGCCCTTAGGGCCACAGGGAGCAACGTGCTGGAGACCATGCAAGGCCTGCACCGGGCCGTCGATGAGCTCAACGAGGGTATCCTGGCCGACCGCGACCTGTACCTCCAGCAGGTCTACGACGAGACCGACTACATCAAAAGCGCTATCTCGCTGGTGACGCAGAACCTCTGGATCGGCGGGACCTTGGCGATCCTGGTGCTCCTGCTGTTCCTGCGAAGCGCCTCGTCCACGTTCATCATCGCGCTGGCCATCCCCATCAGCGTGGTCGGAACCTTCTTCGCCTTATGGTTCGTGGGCCGCAACCTCAACGTGGTGAGCCTCGCCGGGATGGCCTTCGCCGTGGGCATGGTGGTGGACAACTCCATCGTCGTGCTTGAGAACATCTACCGCCACCGCCAGCTCGGGAAAAGCCGCCGCGAGGCAGCATACGAAGGGGCGGTCGAGGTCTGGGGCGCGGTCTTGGCCTCCACGTTGACCACCATTGCCGTTTTCCTGCCCATCATCTTCGTCAAGGAGGAGGCGGGCCAGCTCTTCCGCGACATCGCCATCGCTATATCCTGCGGCGTCGGGCTCTCCCTCATCGTCGCCATCACCGTCATCCCGAGCCTCTCGAACAAAATCCTGACCACGACCGACGAGGAAGCCGGCCTGGCTGGCCCGGACGAGGCCCCTTCGAAGCGGTACTCGTTCCGCACCCTCTGGGGCCTGGCGGGTCTCCTCCAGACGGCCACCGAGCGCTTCGCCGGCCTCATCCACTGGCTCTGCGGCAGGCGCCTGGTAAGCCTCGTCGTCATCGTTGGCCTGACCCTCGCTTCCCTCGGCGGCTCGTGGCTGCTGATGCCCGATACCGAGTATCTACCGACGGGCAACCGCAACCTCGTGCTCGGCATCCTCCTGCCGCCGCCCGGCTACAATCTGGAGGAGCTGACCGAGATGGGACGGCTCATCGAGTCGCGCCTCGCCCCCCACTGGTCCGACGGGGAGAGGCCCGCCGGCAGCCCCGGCATCAAGAACTTCTTCTACGTGGCACGCGGCCGCCAGGTCTTCATGGGGGCCATCGCCGACGATCCCCGCCGGGCCCGCGACCTCGTGCCCATCATGCAGCGCTCGCTGGCGGGCATTCCCGGGATGATCGCCATCGTCACCCAGACGAGCCTCTTTCGCCGGGCCCTCGGCGAGGGGCGCAACATCGACGTCGAGATTACCGGGCCCAAGCTGGAGAAGCTCGTCGGCTTCGGCGGGCGGCTCTTCGCAGGCATCATGCAGCTGATGCCGCCGGGCACCCAAGCCCGGCCCATCCCGAGCCTCGATCTCGGCAACCCGGAGGTCCGGGTCATCCCCGACCGGGAGCGGGCCGCCGAGCTCCAGCTCTCGAGCCGCGAGATCGGCTTCATCGTCGACAGCCTAGTGGACGGGGCCAAGGCCAGCGACTACCAGTACGAGGGCGACGAGATAGACCTCACGCTCATGGGCGACGACCGCTTCGCCCGCCGGACCCAGGACCTGGCCCGCCTGCCCATCCGCACCCCGACGGGTCGCATCGTGACGCTCGGGAGCGTGGCCGACATTCGGGTGGTGACGGGGCCCGAGCAGGTCAACCGGATCGAGCGACAGCGGGCCATCACCCTGCAGGTCATCCCGCCCACCACCATGCCGATCGAGGCCGCCATGCGCCAGATCGACGAGAAGCTCGTGAGGCCGCTGCGCGCACAGGGAGCCCTCGGCCGGCTCTACAACATCCGGCTCGCAGGCACCGCCGACAAGCTGACGCAAACCCGAAAGTCCCTCCAGTGGAACTTCCTCCTGG
This sequence comes from Nitrospinae bacterium AH_259_B05_G02_I21, assembly GCA_027717595.1. GTDB lineage: Bacteria > JADFOP01 > JADFOP01 > JADFOP01 > JADFOP01 > JADFOP01. The sequence goes on from JALLOF010000037.1 coordinate 13,751, forward strand.
CGGTCATCATCACCTACCTGCTGATGGCGAGCCTCTTCGAGAGCTTCCTCTACCCCTTCGTCATCATGTTCAGCGTGCCGCTGGCCTCGCTCGGGGGCTTTCTGGGCCTGCTGCTCGTCAACGCCACCGTCGGCTACCAGGCCCTCGACATCCTCACCATGCTCGGCTTCGTCATCCTCATCGGCATCGTGGTGAACAACGCCATCCTCATCGTCCACCAATCCCTGAACCACATGAGGGACGAAGGCATGGAGGCCCGAGAGGCCGTCCGCGAGTCGGTCCGCAACCGCGTCAGGCCCATCTTCATGAGCACCACGACAAGCGTCTTCGGCATGGCGCCGCTCATCCTCTTTCCCGGCGCGGGCAGCGAGCTCTACAGGGGCCTCGGCAGCGTGGTGGTCGGCGGCCTCGTGCTCTCGACCCTCTTCACCCTGGTGCTCGTGCCCATCCTCTTCTACCTCACCCTCTCGGCACGCGAGGCCATTGTGACGAGGCTACGAGCGCTACGCGGACGCTCACCGGCCTAATAACCTCACCCCATTGGACACGTTAGACAGATTTAGACACTTTTAGACACTTTTCAGAAGTGTCCAACTGGGCATTTATCATTGATATTGCAGGAGTTACCTGGAAATACGCCCTTGGACGGAAGTGTAGAGTGTCTAAATCTGTCCAAAGGCCCCGAATAGCGATAACCAGTTGATTTAGCTTCGATTATACAAATTCATAGAATTTCGGAAAATGGACCGACGAGCAGGGGGTGTCTAATTCTTGTAAGCGGTTGATATATCTGGGTAGTCGTCCGCCTGAGGCGGACTGACCCCGACACCTTATCCGGCGCTAAGGACAGGGTCCCCCCGTCCGCAACATAATCACGGACAGCCACCCACCTGAGGCGGGTCCCTACACAGGCAAAAGAAAACGAACGAAGACGGGGGCTCCCGCCATTGACCTTTAAATGTAGGGACAGGACTCGTCCCTGTCCGCGGATAGTACCCCCATGATGGGGATGGCGGCTGTCCCTACTTTCCCGGGTAGTCGGAGTCGCCTCTCAGGGTGAGAGCTTCGCCACGAACCGCTCTGGAGCGCCTGTTTCATCACAAATTGCCCCTGGAGGCCTGGTATCACCGGGGGCGACTACATCGTGTTATTGACATTGAGCATCTTGAGAATAAGCGACCTTGCCGGCCCAAAAATTCTAATTATTGACTTCCCCTAATCCTCTTGGCGCGGGCGAACAGCTCCTTCGCCTCGTCTTCCCTGCCCATCTTTTCGTATAGGTGTCCTAACTCTTTCAAAGTTGTTACGATAAGATAATGGTGCGGATGGTCTGGGCCCAGGGCCTTTTCCCTAATCGCCAGCGCACGCTTGTAGAGGGGCTCGGCCT
>JALLOF010000380.1 GCA_027717595.1 Nitrospinae bacterium AH_259_B05_G02_I21
ATCCCGAGTGCCGCTTCACCCTACGGAACCGTCCTGTCCCCGAGGCCTGCCCGCTTTGCGACGCGCCGTATCTGCTAGTGCGGGTAAACCGGGCGGGCGAGGCCTCCGCCCGCTGCCCGACCAAAGGGTGCGGCCACACCCAGCCGCACTCAGCCGTTGCCTAATGGAGCCCATTTGCATCATCGGTGGAGGTCTCGCCGGCTGCGAGGCGGCCTGGCAAGCGGCGAACCTCGGCGTGCCCGCAGCCCTCTATGAGATGCGCCCGGCCCGGACCACGCCGGCACACACCACCGACTGGCTCGCCGAGCTGGTCTGCTCCAACTCCTTGAAATCGGCCTCACCGACCAGCGCACCTGGCATCCTCAAAGAGGAGCTGTGGCTGTGGGACTCGGTCGTCATGTCGGCGGCTGAGGCTACCCGCATCCCCGCCGGACAGGCCCTGGCGGTCGACCGGGAGCGCTTCGCCCAGGCGGTC
>JALLOF010000381.1 GCA_027717595.1 Nitrospinae bacterium AH_259_B05_G02_I21
ATCTTACGGGACCAATGAGAATCCCAAACGTTATCGCATGACGATGATGATGCAGTGGGAACACTTTAATATACCCCTTTTTGCTTGCCCAAGTCAAGGCAAGAAGGGGCATAGTTATATAACCTAATGTTACTGCAATACGGGCCAATTCGCATCTGGCCGTTGTACGTCGAGCCTACAGGTGGGGTCTTAAGGAGCACAAACTGATGGATCTGAGGAGTTAAGCCATGAACGCACACAGATTGACGATTGCAGCCTTGGTCCTCGGCCTCGTGCTCGTGCCAGCCCAAGGCTCGGCCCAGCAGCTCTTTGGCACCTCGAGCGACTCGTTCAATGGAGCCCTCGGGGGAGCCATCATGGGCGGTATCCTGGGCGCGGGCGTCGGCGCTCTGGTCAAGCACGACGGGAAGCGCCGCATCGGCGAGGGGGCGGCCATCGGGGCCGGCCTGGGGATGCTGGTGGGCATGATGAGCGC
>JALLOF010000382.1 GCA_027717595.1 Nitrospinae bacterium AH_259_B05_G02_I21
GGCGGGCCTACGGGGCGGGCCGATAGCTGGCCGCGTACCGGTCCTGCTCGGCCACATCGACCCGGACGAGCCGCACGCCATCGCGCTCGATGGCCGGCGCCAGGCGGTCGCACACCCAGCGGGCGAGGTTCTCGCTCGTGGGGTTGATGCCGGCCAGCGCCGGGTTATCGTTGAGGTTCGTGTTGGTGAGCTCGGCGAGGCACGCCTCCAGGGCCCGGTCCACCTCGACGAAATCGATGCCCATCCCGGCTGAGTCTAGGGCCTCGCAGGCCACCACCACCTCGACCTGCCAGTTGTGGTCGTGGAGCGGCTCGACGGTGCCGTCGGCGAAGCGCACCTGGTGGGCGGCGGGAAAGCCGCCGCGCACGCGGACCTCGTACATGTGGCTTCCTCCACTTTCCACGATAGGCCGCCTTGCACGTGAAGTCAATGCCGCCGGCTCGCAGGGATTGCATTCCCCTATGCCCTCGGATA
>JALLOF010000383.1 GCA_027717595.1 Nitrospinae bacterium AH_259_B05_G02_I21
GGATTGGTGTCGGCCAACCCCGCCCAGGAGGTGGCAAACCCCAAGCAGCCCAAGACGCTGCCTCCGGTGGTGACGTACGATGATGTGGCGCGGCTCCTGGCCTCCCCCTCCCGGGCCGGCGGTGGGTTTCTCGTCCGGGACGTGGCCATCCTGGAGCTATTTTACGCCGCAGGCATTCGGCTGAGCGAGTTGGTGGCCCTCGACGTCGAGGACCTCCACCTCGACCACCGGTACGTCCGGGTAATGGGCAAGGGGCGTAAGGAGCGCGTCGTGCCCGTGGGCCGGGAGGCCTGCCAGGCTGTGGAGCGCTACCTGCCCCTGAGGGAGGCGCTGCTTTCGGAGCGGGGCCTGAGCGACCAGAAGGCCCTCTTCATCAACCAAAGGGGGGGGCGGATCACCTCCCGAGGGGTCGCGTTCCTGGTGAAGAAGTACCTGCGGGTCAGCGGCGTGCCACGGGCTATGAGCCCCCACACG
>JALLOF010000384.1 GCA_027717595.1 Nitrospinae bacterium AH_259_B05_G02_I21
TCTCAACGGACCACAAGCGCATCGGAATCTTGTATCTAACGAGCATGCTGAGCCTGTTCGCCGTGGGGGTGGTGATGGGGTTTCTCATGCGGCTCGAGCTCATCGCGCCGGGCCGGACCATCATGGGGCCGCAGACGTATAATTCCATGTTCTCGCTCCACGGCGTCATCATGATCTTTATGTTCGTCATCCCGGGGGCTTCGGCCACGTTCGGCAACTTCCTGCTGCCGATTATGATCGGGGCCGAGGATGTCGCCTTCCCACGGATCAACCTCCTCTCTTGGTGGCTGTTCATCGGTGGGGCCACGGTTGCCATCACATCCCTGTTCACCGGCACCGGGTTCGCCGATACGGGATGGACCTTCTATGCGCCCTACACCCTCCGGACCGGAACCAACGCGTCGATGGCCGTCTTTGCCGCCTTTTGGGTGGAGCAACATCTCCGGCGAGTTGGGATAAATGCCGTGGCTGAA
>JALLOF010000385.1 GCA_027717595.1 Nitrospinae bacterium AH_259_B05_G02_I21
CTCGCCAAAGAAGCCCTGAAGGTCGCGAAGCAAACCTTTGGCCAGAACCATCCCAATTATGCCACGAGCCTCAACAACTTGGGGGAGTTTTACCGCGCCCAGGGCCAGTACGCTCAGGCCGAGCCGCTCTACAAGCAGGCCCTGGCGATAGACGAGAAGGCACTTGGCCCAAATCATCCTGAGGTGGCCACAAACCTCAACAACCTAGCTTTGGTCTACCAAGTCCAGGGCCAGTATACCAAGGCCGAGCCTCTCTTCAAGCGGGCGCTGGCCATCCGGGAGAAGGCCCTCGGCCCAGACCATCCCTATGTGGCTCAGAGCCTTGAGAACTTCGCCGCCCTGCTTCGGAAGACGAATCGCGCGGCCGAGGCGGCGGAGATGGAGTCCCGCGCCAAGCGTATTCGGGCAAGCCAATAATTAAAATGTTTGGACCGGAAAGGTTGTTTATTTTCCAGACGTAAAGTGTCAATAA
>JALLOF010000386.1 GCA_027717595.1 Nitrospinae bacterium AH_259_B05_G02_I21
CATCTAGGCGGAAGTCACGGTGGCGGCGGGTCACCTTGACCACCACGGCGCCGTCCACCTCCCGGCATCCCCGCTCTATGCACTCGTTGGTCCCCTCGATGGCCTCCACCGCCACGACCGCCCCATCCTTGACCACCACCGTCTCGCCTATATCGAGCGACGCAATGCCCCGGGCCTTCTCGAAGCCGAAGACCACGTCGTCCCACTCCGCGGGGGTTGGCTCCCGGTCGCTCAGGACACCCGGGCTGGCCAGACAGGCCTCCAAAAAGTCCGTCTGATTTCGCACCACGAAGCCCTCGGACTCGAAGTGCTCGACGATAGCCTCATTGAGTGTGCGATCGTCTTTGCTGATGAGGGTGCGGAGAAACCCGCGTGCGATGTCGTCGAAGCCCCTTGGGTTGAATATGAGCCGCTTGTTGAAGCGCCCAAGGAGCACGAGGGCCCGCACCCCCTCGGCCCGAAGGGTGGCC
>JALLOF010000387.1 GCA_027717595.1 Nitrospinae bacterium AH_259_B05_G02_I21
CCCCGGTGTGGATGACCCGGACCCGCTCGGGCTCCACGCCGTAGTGGCGCATGATCTCCTCGCGGCCCCGCTCGGCGTTGGCGACAATGATCGGGGTGGTCTGAAAAATCTTGCGCTCGATGCTGAGGTAGTAGCGGTGAAGCGGGTTGGCGGCGATGCAGAAATTCTTCCACGGGGTCTCGGCCCTGGCCCGCTGGGCCAGCCACTCTCGGTGGCAGCCGTCGCCGGCCCGGTAGACGTCCTGGCCGAGGGTGCGCTCGAAGCTGTGGACGACGTCGAACCGATCGCGGTTGTTCAGCAGAAACCAGGAGACCGCCCGGGCGAATCCGGCGGCCCGCACGAGGGAGAGCCCGCCGGGGCTTCGGAGCCGATGGGCGACGGCCCCGGCAGGAAGGTCGTCTTCCTCGATGGTATGGCCGATGAGGTGGACCTCGTGGCCGGCCTCCTGCAGGGTGTTGGCCCAGCCGAGG
>JALLOF010000388.1 GCA_027717595.1 Nitrospinae bacterium AH_259_B05_G02_I21
CGCCTCGTTCGACCTCGCCTCTCCGAATCCCCTCTTCCGCGACTACTTCACGGTGGTTCGCCGCCAGATTGACCGGGTCTACGTCGTCCCCGCCGAGGTCGCAAGCGGGAAGCTGTCCGGCGCCGTCCGGGTGAGCTTTGCGCTGGAGCGAACGGGCCGACTCACCGAGGCGTCGGTCGAGACCTCGGGCGGCTCGGACCTCTTAGACGAAGCGGCCATCACGACGCTTAGGCTCGCCGAGCCCTTTCCGCCGTTTCCGGACGGGGTGGACCAGGAGCGAGTCACCATCACCGCCCGGTTCGTCTACGAGCGGGGCTTGGCGAAAGGGACCGCAACCCTTCCCGCTGTCGAAGAATCAAAGAAGTAAGGGTTTCCGCAGGTAGCGGCGTTTTTTGATATGTTACGAAAAAATATATCTTGATAATATTTATATATAAAAAAACACTTGACAACATTCTCTCCTCGGTGC
>JALLOF010000389.1 GCA_027717595.1 Nitrospinae bacterium AH_259_B05_G02_I21
CCTATGTAGAGTTTTGCATCGCAGTAGCCCAGCTCATGGCTGCCTGCGGAGGGCGAATCACCTCCTGGGGCCGCTCGCCATTCGGCAACGACGAGGTCGGAGGCGTCCTCGGCAGCTACCACACTCTCATGATGGCGGTGGATTGGACCTGGAGCGATGCGGAGCTTGCGTCGACGACCGTCACCGACAAGAGAGGCCGCACGATGAACGGCCGCGAGAGGATGAAGGTCCTGGCCCCGCGATTGGGCCTTGAGATCATCGACGAGGGCACCCACCTCCACCTGGAACCTAAGGGCTGAGGAGGAACAGGAGATGGCGTATGAACCACAGACCGCCGGATTCTATGGATATGTGACTCCGGGGGGCGACCCAGGCGCAGGCCATATCTATCTCGCCCACATCGGGCCGATAATCACAAGGATGACTAAGAGCTTTGCGGACATTTTCATCGCAACGGAGTTCATCAAG
>JALLOF010000038.1 GCA_027717595.1 Nitrospinae bacterium AH_259_B05_G02_I21
CCACTGGTGGAGCACAAGGCTCGGCGCATCTAGGGCGAAGGAGATATCGGGTGCGTCGAACCCGCGCACGGTGGCTGCAAGCGAAAGGACGCTGTCGCCGTACGACATGGTGAACCGCCTGAGGACGGCCTCCTGGCCCTTGAGCTCCAGGGTTGCCGTCATCTTCTCCAGAGGAGCCGCAAGCTGGGGGAGCCGCGCGCGCAGCCCTCTCACGTCCACGGTCCCCTTGGCCTGTGCCTCTTTCAACTTGGCGGTGTCGCCCTTGATGTGCACGTCCACGCTGATGGACCCTGCCAGGTCGTAGCGCTTGAGCACTGGGAGGGTTTCGGCGAGCCGCTCGATCCTTATCGGCGAGGAGGCCAGGCTGATGCTTCCCCGAGGCTGGTTGAGATCGACCACCTGCGCCGCTCCGCGGATCCAGTCCTTGCCTAGGATGGCCTCGAAGTTCTTCAGCACAAAGGCATCTGCTGTGTATCGGCCCTCGACGGCGAGGCGGGCGGGCCGGCCCGTCGGCTTCACAATCCACCCGGGGTGGGCCAGCCCCGCCTTGGTGAGGTCCACCACCGCCCGCCCGGCGAGGTGGGGATAGGTTCCGGAGAAGGAGACCGAGGCGTCGGCCTGACCGCTCATACGAAACCCCTCGGGGACGGCGGCCCTGATGGACGGGAGGGTCTTGAGCACGGCATCGAGCGGCCCGATGCCGGAGGCCGTGATTTTCGCTTGCGTGAAGTCCAGCCGCTCTGGCTTTAGCAGATGGCCCTTCGCCCTCACAGCGAGGCTCACCTTGCCTGTGAGCCGTGTGCCTGCCGGGGCCCATCGGGCCAGGTCCACCCGGCTCGTGGTGAGGTCGAGGTCGATGACCGGGTCTTCAAGGTTCGTGATCGAGCCCCGGCCCGTGACTTCCAGGTCTTTGATCGACAGAGCGATCCGCTCGATGGTCACGTCGTCCCCGCGATAGCGGCCCCGCACCGTCAGCGAGGCTCGCTCTCCGCGGGGCTTCTTCATAAGCTCGCCGTAGCGGAAGTCGCCTTCGGTGAGATCGGCCTTCCCGTCGATGTCGAAGGCTTGCATGGAGCCTCGGAAGGTCACCTCGGCCGTCGCGGTTCCCGCTAAGGCCAGGTCGGACGGCCAGGAGGCCTTGAGCGCCGGGGCGAGGGTGAAGATCTCCTCGATGGGCCCGACGTTCGAGACGATGAGCTTTCCATCGAGCCTGCTTTTGGTGGGGTCGGAAATGGAGCCGACCACCTTGCCGGAGAAGGAAACCTCGCCCTTGAGCGGGTGCTCCTTGAGGGCGGGCACGAACCGCTCCCAGGAAGCCAGGCTCACGGTGTTGGTCGAGAGCTTCAGATCGACGGTCGGCCGGGCGAGGTTGGTGACGCGGCCGCTCGCATCGAGCGTCAAGGTAAAGAGGTCGAGGTTGGTTTCTCGAAGCGTCAGGTGCTTGCCGTCGTAGCTGGCGTCGAACCTGAGCGCCGCCGGCACGCCAGGGCCCTTGTCCACCAGCTCCTTCCACGCAAGGCTAGAGCGTTTGGCGTCCACCGAGCCCCGGGCGGTGAAGGACGAGAGGGTCCCCTTGAAGGCGACATCCAGGGCCACGGGGCCTGAGAGCTTGAGCCCTCGGGGAAGCCGGTTGGGCAGGTAGGGGTCAAGCTGGGTGAAATCTTCGAGGGCCGCCCCTCCGCTCGTGACATGGACGTCCAGCTCTGGAGCGGTGCGGGCCTTGGCCACGGTGCCCGAAGCAGTCACGGTGGAGCCCCCGATGGTGAGGCGGAGGCGCTCGGCCTTGATGGTGTCGGCTGCGAGGTCTACCTGGATTGATTGGTCCACGTCCAGCGTCAGCGGCTTGGGGGGTCTATACCCGGTCGCGGTCTGCGTGAAATCCATCGCCTCAAACCGCAAGGTGCCCTTCGCGGCCAGCTTCTCCGGAATCTTGCGGGCCAAGGTGATGTCGGAGGTGACCGACCCGGCAAGGATGGTGATCGGAAGGAGGTCGCCCACGTATGGTTGCAGGGGGGCGAGATCGAGGCCCGTCGTCCGCACCGACACGGTCACGGGAAGCCGGGCCGCGCTTGGGGTCGCCCCGATGGGCCCCATCGTGCCTTTGAGGCGGAAAGGCTGGCGGGTCTTTCGCACCACGGTCCCGGCCACGTCGAACCCGATGGGGCTTGTGAGCGAGACGTCTCTAAGCCGGATGTCGAGGTCCTCCAGCCGATGGGTCAGGGTTGCGCCGCCCGTGGTGTAGTGGTCGGTGACCGTGAAAGTTGCGTCTTCGATGTCGAGACGCGTGATAGACATATCCGAAGCAGGCCTCTGGGCGCCCACCGCAGGAGCCGGAGCCGGAGCTTTCGGTGGAGGCTGGGACTCGCCCGGCATGGGCAGCGGCGCTTTGGGCCTCGCCGGGGGCGTGGTTGAGACAAGGTCGGAGAAGTTGGTGCTCCCGTCCTTCGCGATCGTCAGGTGGATGGTTGGCTCGCGGATGGTGAGCTTGGCGACGACGATGCGCCTCGACAGCAGAGGAAAAAGGCGGAGCCGGACGTCGAGGCCTTTGGCAGCCACGGCGGGTTTCCCTCCGGCCTCCGCCCGGTCGGCTATCGTGACGTCGCCCAGCCTGAGCCGCGGCCCTCCGAGCAGCCCCAGCCGTATGGCTCCCACGGTCACCTTGCGGTGGAGCGTCTTCTCAATGACGGCGGCGACTTGCCCCCGGTAGCGGTTGAGATCGATGAACGAGGGAAGTACCACCAGGACTGTGATGATGGCGACCACGAGGGTGGCGGCGATGAGGAAAGCTCGTCGCATGGGCACGTCGCCTCAGGCGCTCGAAGGGGATGCTGCCTTGCAGGCGGCCTCCATGGCCTCGCAGAAGGCGATGACGGGTGAAGCGCTGTTCACCCCGTTGAACTGGTCAATCTCGTAGACCCCGGCCGGGCAGGTGACGTTGATTTCGGTGATGAGCCCGCCTATGACGTCGATTCCGACGAAGTAGAGCCCGTCGTCGGCGAGCGGGCCTTTGAGCGCGGCGCAGAGCGCCCGGTCGGCCTCCGTCACTTCGGCCGGCTCTGCGGTCCCGCCGGCGGAGATGTTGGCCCTGTGGTCGCCCGGCGAGGGCCTTCTTAGGAACGCCCCCAACGGCTCGCCGTCGAGCAGCAGAATCCGCTTGTCGCCCTCGGTGGTGACTTCCGGCAGGTAGCGTTGGGCCATGATGAGTTGTTGGCCTCTGGCCGTCACGCCGTCAAGGATGGCCCCCAGGTTGGAGTCGCCGGATCGGCAGACGAAGACGTCGTGGCCGCCGAAATCCCCCAGGGGCTTGATGATCATCGCTCCCCCTACTTGCTCCATAAACGCCATGAGCTCGGCTTTGTTCCGCGCCACGAGGGTCTCGGGGATGAGCTCGGGGAAGTGCAGGGTGTAGAGCTTCTCGTTGGCGTCTCTCAGGCCCCGAGGGTCGTTGATGACGAAGGTGCTCGGCGGGGCGAGCTCGAGGATGTAGGTGTAGTAGATGTACGACAGGTCTACGGGCGGCTCCTTGCGCATGAAGATACAGTCGAAGTCCCCAAGCGGCATGGCCTCCGCCGCCCCGTGCGGGACCCATCCCCTCTCGGGGTCCATCTCCACACGGACAGCCCGGCCCGCCGGCGTGGCCCCCTCGATGGTGAGGTCGGACGCCTCGATGGCGAACACACTGTGGCCGCGGCCCTGGCACTCTGCCATGAGGTGGAACGAGGTGTCGGCGGCGAAATCGAGCGCGTCGAAAGGGTCTAGGATAAAGGCGAAGGATAGGCTCATTAAGCAGCGGCCCTCTTGGGCGGTCGAACGACGGGGCCCGGGCAGGTCGTCGGCATCTTAGCAGAGGGCTCTTCGGGGCGTCAAGGAGCGGTGGGGGGCGGCGCTCGTTGACCGGGCTGGTGTGCTTATGTATGATGCCCCGGTGCCGGTAGAGGTGCACCTGCATTTTTTTCTGCTATAATCCCGCCCGGGCAACACCGCGCCCTGTTGTTGGGAGGAGGGGCCATGAAGCGTCCCTGGTGGATGGCGCTCCTGCCCGCGGGGGCCGTGCTAATCCGGCTTCTCGGCCGGACCCTGCGGCGCACCTTTATCAACCGCGAAATCGAACTGGAGCTAAGACGGGAGGGCAGCTTCATCCTCACCGGCTGGCACTCTCGCTCCTTGTACTTTTGCTACCACTACCGCGACCAGACCATGTCGGTCATGATAAGCGGCAGCGCCGATGGGGATATCGTCGCGCCTGTCGTCGAGGCCATGGGGGTTCTCACCGTGCGGGGCTCCGCGTCCCGGGGTGGTACAGGGGCGTTCCGTCAGGTCGTGCGCTTGCTGAAGGAGGGCTGGAATACGGCCATCACGCCCGACGGGCCCCGGGGGCCGCGCTGCCGGGTCCAGCCGGGGGTCATTGAGCTGGCCCGCATCTCTGGGGCCCCCATCCTGCCGGTCACCTTCGCCGCCCGCCGCCGGGTTGTCTTCAACAGCTGGGACCGCTTCGTCCTGCCGCTGCCCTTCAGCCCCGTGGTGGTCATATTCGACGAACCCATGAGAGTCGGGCCCGATGACGATATCGAGGCGGCCCGCCTCAATTTGGAGGAGCGGCTCAACGCCATAACCCAGCAGGCGGAGGCCACATGGGGCCGCTGAGGGGTGGTGGGTTCCGGTATGATGCTACCCGGTGCCGGGAGAGGAGATGCGTGGCTTGGTGGCGATAGATAGCCCTCAGGTCGAGAGCCGAGGCGAGCTGGTCCAGGCCTTCGCTGAGGGCTCCAAGCCCCCCTCAGAATGGCTGGTGGGCTTGGAGCTTGAGAAGGCCGGGGTCGACCCCGACACCGCCGAGGCGCTGCCCTTCGGCGGCCCGGCGGGCATTGAGGCCGCGCTCCTCGCCTTGGCCGAGCTGCACGGCTGGGAGCCTGTGGAGGAGGACGGCAGCGTCATCGGGCTCGTGCGCGATGGGGCCGCCATTACCTTGGAGCCGGGCGGACAGACCGAGCTTGCGAGCCTCCCCGCCGCCGACCTCCATGCCATGGCGGCCGGGTTCGCCCGCCACCGCGCCGAGGTCCGCCAGGTGGCCGACCGGCTGGGGGTGGCGTTCCTCGGCATCGGCATGCAGCCCGTAACCCCGCTCGAGGCCATCGAGTGGATGCCCAAAGGTCGCTACGCCGTCATGGCGCCGTATCTGCGCACCAGGGGCGCCCTCGGCCACGCCATGATGAAACAGACCGTCAGCATCCAGTGCACCTTCGACTACGCCGACGAGGCCGACTGTTTCTCCAAGATACGCCTGGCCATGGGCCTGTCCCCCATCGTGACCGCGCTCTTCGCCCACTCGCCCCTAAGCGGCGGCACGCTCAACGGGTATAAGAGCTTCCGCGGCCACATCTGGACCCAGACCGACCCGGACCGCTGCGGGATGCTGCGGGGGATCTTCGACGAGGGCTTCGGGTTTGAGGCCTACACGGATTGGTGTTTGGCGGTCCCGGCCATGTTCATCATCCGGGGCGGCCGGTGGGTCCCATTGGGCGGGTTGCCCTTCGGTCGCTTTCTGGAAGAGGGGTTCGAGGGCCACCGGGCCACCCTGGCCGATTGGGACCTCCACCTGACGACCATCTTCACCGAAGCGCGCCTGAAGACCTTCGTCGAGGTTCGGTGCGCCGACAGCCTCCGGCCTGACGACGTCCTCGCCGTGCCGGCCTTCTGGAAGGGGCTTCTCTACGACGCCGGGGCGGCCGAGGCCGCCTGGGAGATGATTGCCCATTGGTCGTTCGATGAACGCCTGGCGCTCTGGCATGCCGCGCCCCGCTCGGGCCTGTCCACGAAGACGCCCGACGGACGGACCATCCTGGAAGTCGCTCGCGACCTGCTCTCGCTCAGCCTCGAGGGGCTGGCCCGACAGGCCGTCCTCAACGACCAGGGCCGAGGTGAGACGATCTGGCTTGAGCCCTACGCCGACCGGTTGCTGACGACGGGCCGGAGTCCGGCCGATGAGCTGGCCGCCCGCTGGGCGGGCGAGTGGGCCGGCGACCTGGGCAGGCTCGTCGCCTGGTGCAGGTATTGACCCCACGAGCGGCCCGCCCGCGCCGATGTTTGGTCATCACCCCCCCCTTGCATCGCGCCTCTTCGGTGCCCCCAACATCCCGTCGAGCCTTGACAGTCCCCGGAGGCTTTGTTAGAGTTTCGAGCTTGGAGTGACGTCCAGGCCGCGCCCGTCCTTCACCTGTGTGATGGCGCCCACGATGAGGCGCGGTGAGGCCGGTGGCCGCCAACAGAGGGGGAAGCCGGGGCCTGCGGTTCGGTTCTTCGGCTATCCCTTTTTTCGACGACCCCCTTGTTCCCTTTTTCACATATCAATGGAGCGGGGATGCCCTTGTGCTTGACGCGCCCTTCCTCGAGACCTTGGAGCGGATAGAGGCTCGCTATCCCGACCGCCGAAGCGCTATGCTGCCGGCCCTCTACCTCCTCCAGGAGCGGGATGGCTACATCACCCCTGAGGGGATGCAGGCCCTGGCCGCCCACTTCGACATCTCGCCAATGGCCGTCTACGAGGTGGCGAGCTTCTACACCCTGTTTCATTTTAGCCCCCCGGGGCGTCATCAAATCCAGGTCTGCCGCACGCTGCCGTGCGCGCTCCGTGGGGCCGGCGAAGTGGTCACCCACATCTGCAATCGGCTCGACATTGACGTGGGGGAGAGGACGTCCGACGGGACCTTTTCCCTCCAGACGGTTGAGTGCCTGGGCAGCTGTGATACGGCGCCCATGATGCAGGTCAACGACCTCTACTATGACAACCTCACCCGGGCGGAGATCGACGCCATCCTAGATGAGCTGAGAGACCAGGAGGCGTCCCACACGAAGCGGCCCGGCCCGGATGGGTACTAGCTGATGGTGGACGCGCCCTCCTACGGGGTCGGGACCGACTGGCGGCGGTTTGAGCCGGTCCTGTTGCGCCTCATGGACGTGGAGGGCTCCGAGACCCTCTCGGTCTACCGCGACCACGGCGGCTACACGGCCCTGGAGAAGGCCTTGGCCGAGTCCGCGCCCGACGAGCTAATCGAGCTCGTAAAGGACTCGGGCCTGCGTGGCCGGGGCGGAGCGGGGTTTCCGGCGGGACTCAAGTGGAGCTTCATCCCGAAAGACCCGAGCTTGCCGAAGTACCTGGCCTGCAACGCCGACGAGAGCGAGCCGGGCTCCTTCAAGGATAGGTACTTTATCGAGCGCGATCCCCACCAGCTCCTCGAAGGGATGTTGATTACGAGCTACGCCATCGCGGCGGAGCTCGCCTACATTTACATCCGCGGCGAGTTCGTCCACGGCACCCGGGTCCTTGAGCGGGCCATCGACGAGGCCCGCCAGGCGGGGTTGATTGGGAAGAACATCCTGGGCAGCGGGTTTAATTGCGAGGTATACGTCCACCGGGGCGCCGGGGCCTACATCTGCGGCGAAGAGACGGGCATGCTCTCGTCGCTTGAAGGCATGCGTGGCGAGCCGAAGCTGAAGCCTCCCTTCCCGGCGGTCAAGGGTCTCTACGGCATGCCGACCGTCATCAACAACGTCGAGACCCTGGCCTGTGTGCCCCACATCGTCCAATACGGCGCCGAGTGGTTCAAATCCATCGGCACGGAGAAGTCGACGGGCCCGAAGGTCTTTTGTCTAGCGGGCCACGTCGAGCGGCCGGGCCTCTACGAATATCCGTTGGGGATTTCGCTGCGGGACCTGATTGAGGAGGTCGGCGGCGGGATGCTCGGGGGCCGACCCTTGAAGGGGGTCATCCCGGGGGGCTCGTCGACCGCAGTGCTCCCCCCCGACAAGCTCGACACCCCGCTGGACTTCGAGTCGGTGGCCGAGGCGGGCAGTATGTTGGGCACGGCGTCCCTCATCGTGATGGACAAGACCGTCTGTATGGTTAAAGCTGCCGCGAACCTCGCTCATTTCTATTCCCACGAGTCCTGCGGCCAGTGTAGCCAGTGCCGGGAGGGGACGACCTGGATGGCCAAAATTCTCGACCGCATCGAGGCCGGCCGGGGACGCAAGGAAGACCTCGACACCCTGCTCGACATGTGCCACTCCATGAAGGGCACGACCATCTGCTTTCTTTCCGATTCGGCGGCCATCCCGACCGAGGCGTTCATCGCCCACTACGGCGAGGAGTTCGAGCAGCACATCAACGAGGGCCGCTGTCCCATAACACCCGTGGAGCGGCTCCGCTAAGGGGAGCGAGGCATCGTGGCCGCCGTCGCATTCTACCTCGTCAGTGCCGTGGCTATCGCCTGCGCCGCCTTGGTGATCTTCCAGCCCAATGTGGTCTACAGCGCCCTGTTTCTCATAGGCACGCTTCTTGCCCTGGCCGGGCTCTTCTTGCTGCTCAACGCCCAGTTCATCGCCATCGTCCACATCATCGTCTATGTCGGCGCCATTATGGTGCTGTTTCTGTTTGTAATCATGCTGCTCGACCTCGGGCGCGACCCGGCAGGGACCGAGCAGCTGCCCTACCAGCGGGGCTTGGGCATCGGCCTGGGGGTGCTCTTTTTGGCGGAGCTAGCTCTGATGGTTTCCTTTGGGGGGGGCCTCGCCGGAGCCCCTGAGGGCCCGCTGCCGGCCGCCTTCGGCTACACCGAGGTTCTGGGGCGGATGTTGTTCACTACGTATCTGTTTCCCTTCGAGGCCACGAGCATCCTTTTGTTCGTGGCTGCGATAGGAGCGGTGGTCCTCGGCAAGCGGCGAGGCTGAAGGAGCACGCATGACCGTCGGTCTAGCCCACTATCTCTTCGTCAGCGCCGTCCTCTTTAGCCTCGGCGTTGTGGGCGTCATGGTGCGCCGCAACGCCATCATCATCTTCATGTCCATCGAGCTGATGCTGAACGCCGTCAATCTGACCTTCGTCGCCTTCGGCCGCTTCCACCACACCCTCGACGGCCAGCTGTTCGTCTTCTTCGTAATGGTCGTGGCCGCCGCCGAGGCGGTCGTGGGCCTAGCCATCATCATCTCGGTCTTCCGGCTCAGAGAGAGCGTGGACGTGGACCGGATGAACCTCTTCAAGTGGTGACGCAGCGGGGAAGCCCGATATGAGCTACATCTGGCTGATTCTCTTATTGCCGGCTCTCGGCGTCATCATCAACGGCTTCTTCGCCCGCTGGGTCGGCCGCCGCGGGGTCTCGTGGATCGGCCCCGGGGTCGTGGGGCTCGCGTTCCTGGTGGCGTGCAGGGCCTTCTTCGATATATGGGCGCTGCCCGCCGATGGGCGCCTCGTCGAGGAGGTCTTCTACACGTGGATCGGCTCGGGGCGGTTCACAGTCGAGATGGCGCTCCAGATTGATCCGCTCTCGGTCGTGATGATGCTTGTCGTCACCGGCGTGGGCTTCCTCATCCACGTCTACTCGGTCGGCTACATGCACGACGACCCCGGCTACACGCGCTACTTCACCTACCTCAACCTCTTTACCCTGAGCATGCTCGTTCTTGTGTCGGCGAACAACTTCCTGCTCATGTTCATAGGATGGGAGGCGGTGGGGCTTTGCTCCTACCTCTTGATAGGTTTTTGGTTCGAGCGGGACAGCGCGGCCAATGCGGGGATGAAGGCCTTCATTGTCAACCGCATAGGTGATTTCGGGTTCCTCGTCGGCATGATGCTCATCTTCGTGACATTCGGGACGCTCGACTTCACCGAGGTCTTCCACGCTGCACCCGGGGCTCTGGCGCTCGGCGGGCCCACGGCGACGCTCATTGCGCTGCTGCTGTTCGTCGGTGCGGTGGGCAAGAGCGCCCAGATTCCCCTCTACGTCTGGTTGCCCGATGCGATGGAGGGCCCCACCCCTGTGAGTGCCCTCATCCACGCCGCCACGATGGTGACGGCCGGCGTCTATATGTTGGCCCGCTGCAGCGCCCTGTACGTGCTGGCGCCCTTCGCGCTCGCCGTGGTCGCCACGGTTGGGGTGGCCACGGCGCTGTTCGCCGCGACCATCGGGCTCGTGCAAAACGACATCAAGCGGGTGCTGGCCTACTCGACCGTCAGCCAGCTCGGCTACATGTTCACCGCCTGTGGCGTGGGCGCGTTCGGGGCGGCGATCTTCCACCTAATGATGCACGCCTTCTTCAAGGCTCTGCTCTTTTTGGGGGCCGGAAGCGTCATCCACGGGATGGGCGGCGAGCAAGACATCCAGAAGATGGGGGCCCTCAGGCGCCACATGCCGGTGACGCATGTGACCTTCCTCATCGCGAGCCTCGCCATCGCCGGCATCTTCCCCTTCGCCGGCTTCTTCTCCAAAGACGAGATTCTCTTCAGCGCCTTCGCCAGCGGCCACTACGGGGTCTGGGCCGTGGCGGTCTTCACGGCCTTCCTGACCGCCTTCTACATGTTCCGGCTCCACTTCTTGATCTTCCACGGCACCTCGCGGGTGGACCGGGAGATGGCCAGGCACATCCACGAGTCGCCGCGGGTGATGACCCGTCCGCTGGCCGTCCTGGCGGTGCTCTCGGCCGTCGGCGGATTCGTCGGCATCCCCATCATCTACGGCGGCAACAAGATCGGGGCGTTCCTCGCCCCGGCCCTCGCCCATACCGAAGCCCACGCCCCCCACGCGGGTGTGGGCACGGAGCTCGGCCTCATGGCCTTCTCCCTGGCGGTGGCCGCCGTAGGCATCGCTCTGGCCTGGCGCTGGTATCTGGCTCGGCCCGAGGTGCCGGGCCGGATAGCCCAGCGCTACCGCACGCTCTATAGGCTGCTGCTTAACAAGTACTTCGTGGACGAAATCTACGACGACCTCGTCGTAAGACCGGCCCGGGTCGGCTCGGAGGCCGTCTACCAACGGTTCGATCTTAGGGTAATCGATGGGGCGGTCAACGGGGCCGGGGCGCTCGTGCGCTCGTTTGCCTCGGCCATCCGGGTCTATCAGACGGGCTACGTGCGCAACTACGCTCTCAGCATCCTCGTGGGCGTGGTGTTGGTTATGGCTTACTACCTCTGGTTGTAGGGGAGGCTCGGGAGTTGTGAACACGGGCTTCGGACTCATCAGCCTCGTCGTCTTTCTGCCCGCCGCCGGCGCGGTTGTGCTCGCGTGCATGCCCCGCCGCCTCGGGCGCGTCTTTCCGCTAGGCGCGCTGGCCGTCTCGGCCGTCACGCTGGCGCTGTCGATCCCCCTGTTTACGGGCTTCGAGAAGGGGACGGCGGACTTCCAGTTCGTCGAGCGCCTCTCCTGGATTCCACGGTTCGGCATCAGCTACCACGTGGGCATCGACGGCATCAGCCTCTTTCTCGTTGTTCTGACGACCTTCCTCGGTGTGCTGGCCGTCTGGTCGAGCTTCGAGGCTATCACCGGCCGGGTGAAGGAGTTCTACATCTTCTTGCTGCTGCTCGAGACGAGCATGCTCGGGGTCTTCGTGGCCCTTGATTTCTTTCTATTCTACGTCTTTTGGGAGGCGATGCTTATCCCGATGGCCTTCCTCATAGGGGTGTGGGGCGGCAAGCGGCGCATCTACGCCGCGGTGAAGTTCTTCCTCTACACGCTGTTCGGCTCGCTGATAATGCTGGTTGGGATTCTGGTGCTCTACTTCTACCACCAGTCGGCCACCGGGCTCTACACGACCGACCTGCTCGCCTACTTCCCCCTTAAGCTCCCGCTCACCTACCAGAGGTGGCTTTTTGCGGCCTTTGCGCTCTCGTTCGCCATCAAGGTCCCCATGTGGCCGTTCCACACCTGGCTGCCCGACGCCCACGTCGAGGCCCCGACGGCCGGAAGCGTCATCCTGGCGGGCGTGCTGCTGAAGATGGGCACCTACGGCTTCGTGCGGTTCTGTCTGCCTCTGTTTCCGGCCGCCAGCGTCCAGTTCATGCCGATTATCATGGCCTTGGCCGTCATCAGCATCATCTACGGGGCCTTTATGGCCATGATTCAGCCGAACATGAAGAACCTCGTCGCCTACAGCTCGGTCAGCCACCTAGGCTTCGTCATGCTCGGGCTCTTCGCCATGAACGTCCAGGGCATCGAAGGCGGCATCCTCCAGATGATCAACCACGGGCTTTCGACCGGGGCGCTCTTCTTGCTCGTAGGGATGATCTATGAGCGGCGCCACACGATGATGATTGCCGACTTCGGCGGCCTCCATGCGGTGGTGCCCCTCTTTACCTTCTTCTTCCTCGTCACCACGATGAGCTCCATAGGCCTGCCGGGCCTAAACGGTTTCGTAGGCGAGTTCCTCTGCCTGGTCGGGGCCTTCCAGACCAATCGGCTGGCGGCCGTCTTAGGGACGACCGGCGGCATACTGGCGGCCGTCTACATGCTCTGGATGGTAAAAAGGGTCTTCTTCGGCCAGGTGGTTGACGAGGAGAATCGGCGCATGCAGGACATGAAGCCCCGCGAGCTGGCCATCATGGTCCCCATCGTGGTCCTCTACCTGGTCATCGGCCTTTTCCCGACGCCGTTCTTGAGCCGTATGGAGCCCTCGGTGCGCCACCTCGTGGCCCAGCTACAGGGTGCACGGCGCCAGATGACCGCCGAGCAGCACACACGTACGGCAGAGGCATTGACGGCTGGAGGCCATCGGGCGCGGGGTGGTGAGATGGCCGCCAGGGAGGTCGTCCGATGAATGTCGCGGCCATCAACATCTCCCTGGGCGGGATCGGCCCCCTGCTGATCCTCTCCGCGACCGCCCTGGTCGTGCTGGCCATTGATTGCTTCTGGCCGTCGGAGCGCCGATCCCACCTCGCCTACGTCACGGTCGCCGGCTGCCTGGTGGCCCTGGGAGCGACCTGGCGCCTCTGGGGAGCGCAGGAGGCCGTGTTCGGCCGGATGATTATCGTGGACAACTACTCGACCTTCTTCACCGGCATCTTCATCGTCGGTACGACTATAACCACCCTGCTGTCAATAGGTTACACCTCTCGCATGGGGATTGACAGGGCCGAGTACTACGCTCTTTTGCTCTTCGCCACCGTCGGCATGATTATGATGGCCCAGGGGCTCA
This sequence comes from Nitrospinae bacterium AH_259_B05_G02_I21, assembly GCA_027717595.1. Lineage (GTDB taxonomy): Bacteria > JADFOP01 > JADFOP01 > JADFOP01 > JADFOP01 > JADFOP01. The sequence goes on from JALLOF010000038.1 coordinate 12,955, forward strand.
ACCTCATTACGATTTTCCTCGGCCTCGAGACGCTCTCCATCTCCCTCTACATTCTGGCCGGGATACAGCGCCAACGTGCGGCCAGTATCGAGGCCTCCCTCAAGTACTTCCTCCTGGGGGCCTTCTCCTCCGCGTTCTTTCTCTACGGCGTGGCCCTCACCTACGGGGCGACCGGCTCGCTCGATTTGGAGCACATCACGCGGGCCGTAGGCGAGACGACGTTCGCGAGCAAGCCCCTGCTGCTGATAGGCGTGGGCCTGATGCTCATCGGGTTTGGCTTCAAGGTGGCCACGGTCCCCTTCCACGTCTGGACCCCCGACGTCTACGAAGGGGCGCCGACCTCGGTGACGGCCTTCATGTCGGTGGGCGCCAAGGCCGCCGGCTTTGGCGCCTTCGTTCGGGTCTTCTCCATATCGCTCCAGCCGCTCTCGCCGGACTGGACCCATCTGCTGTGGCTCCTTGCGGTGGCCACGATGGTGGTCGGCAACGTCATGGCCATCGCCCAAACCAACATCAAGCGTCTGCTGGCGTATTCCTCCATCGCCCATGCTGGCTATGTGGTGGTGGCCATGGTGGCGGCCAGCGCGCTTGGGACCTCGAGCGTGCTGTTCTACCTGCTGGTCTACACCTTCATGAACTTGGGTGCCTTCGGCGTGGTGTTGGTCTTGGGGCGCCAGGACGAGGAGGTGCTTGCGATCGATGACTTCGCCGGTCTTGGGCGCCGTGCCCCGGCCCTGGCCGCGGCGATGGCGCTGTTCATGTTCGCCTTGGCGGGCATTCCCCCGACGGCAGGTTTCGTCGGTAAGTTCTACATCTTCTCTGCCGCCGTCCAGGGCGGGTTTGTCGGCCTTGCCGTCATTGGGGTTTTGGCGAGCCTGGTGTCCGTCTACTACTACTTCCGGGTCGTGGTGGTCATGTACTTCATGGAGCCGGCGGGGGAGATTCCCCTGGCTCCACGGAGCGCTCCGGCCACCGTGGCTCTGGTGATCGCCGCCGCCGCCACCCTGGCCTTGGGGCTCTTTCCGAGCCCCTTCATCACCGCGGCGAGCCGCTCGCTCGTGGCCGTGCTCTTCTAGAC
>JALLOF010000390.1 GCA_027717595.1 Nitrospinae bacterium AH_259_B05_G02_I21
TCCCCACCGTGGCCTGGAGGGACGGGGCGGTGGTGCTCCTGGATCAGCGACGGCTTCCGGCCGAGGAGGCCTTCATCGAGTGCCGGACCGTCGAAGAGGTCGCCCGCTCGATCGAGGACATGACGGTGCGTGGGGCCCCGGCGATAGGCGTAACGGCGGCCTTCGGCGTGGCCCTAGGCGCCCGAGCGCTTGAGGCCCGCGACCCCGAGGTTTTTTGGGATGAGTTCGAGGCCTGCCTACGGCGGTTGAGCGCTACCCGCCCAACGGCGCGGAATCTGTTCTGGGCCATCGAGCGGATGCGGGAGGTGGCCCGGAGCCACGACCCGTCGGCGCCTCCGGAGGTGGCCAAGGCCTTGGAAGACGAAGCGTTGGCGATTTTAGAGGAGGACGTCGCGGCGTGTCGGGCCATCGGCAAGGCCGGCTCGACCCTCGTGGCTGACGGCGCCACGGTGCTCACCCACTGTAAC
>JALLOF010000391.1 GCA_027717595.1 Nitrospinae bacterium AH_259_B05_G02_I21
CCCCCGAGCCGCTCGCTCATCCGGGCGGCCCGCTCCGCCTCGTCCGCGAAGGGCCGAAGCGTAAGGAGGTAAAGCCCATAGAGGGCGGCCTTGGGCGCGAGGCAAGGATTCCGCTCCGCAGGCCGGGTGGCTTCCTCCACGGCGACCTCCATATCAAGCTGGCGCTTTAGAAACTCGAGGTCGAGCCGTGCATCGCGCGAGAGCCCCTCGCCGTCGTCCAAAACCGCGCCGAGCCGCCGGGCCGCGTCCTTCCTGGCCTCGAGCCACCCCTGGCGGGCCTCGGCTCGCAGGTCAGGTAGCGCCCCGTCGAAGTCCCGGACCCCGACGTAGGTCGCCCACACAGGGTTGGCCCGCGAGTACTCAGCCAGCACGTCCTCGATGAGGCGGAGCGGCTTGGCGTCGGGATTTGGCATGGAGGGCTGGGCGCTCTACTGTGAGGAGCTCATGCACGAGGAGGGTTTCTACAC
>JALLOF010000392.1 GCA_027717595.1 Nitrospinae bacterium AH_259_B05_G02_I21
GGCTCAGGCCCTCCTTGGAGCCGATGGTGACGACCGCTTCCGTCTCGTGGTCGAGAAGGCCAAGGTTGCGGTCTCTCCGGGCGTCGGCTTCGGCCCCTTCGGCGATGAGCACGTCCGGTTCGCCATGGTGGAGAATATCCACCGCACACGCCAAGCGATCAAGGGTATCAAGGCCGCCCTCTGATGGCCGATCCGTGGGAGTTCAACGGTGCGCACGTTTCAGGTGGGCCTGCTCGGTCTCGGGACCGTCGGGTGCGGAGTGGCCCATATTCTCCAGACCAACCAGGACGTCATTCAGGAAAGGCTCGGGGCGGGCATTGAACTGGCCCGCGTTGCCGATCTTGACCTAGACCGCCCACGGTGGGTCGAGGTGGACCGGGAGCGGATGACCACCAACGCCCAGGAGGTGGTCAAGGACCCGGAGATTGAAATCGTCGTCGAGCTCATCGGCGGCTACGAGCCGG
>JALLOF010000393.1 GCA_027717595.1 Nitrospinae bacterium AH_259_B05_G02_I21
GGAGCGCGTTAAACTCGAAGCGTATTGACTTTATGACAAGATCGAGCGCATTGCGCTGCCCTCTTGCAAGAAGTCCCGACACACGGAGCCCAGCCAGCAGAATATTGGGTAGGATGCGGAGGTTCTCCAGGTGGAATGACCCCCGTCCGTGCGTCAGCCGGGCCTTGAGGTGCTGCTGCTCGATCAAATTTCTCTTGAGTCTCATATCTCTCATGTCAGTCATGACCCTGAGCCAAATTAAAGGCCAGTATACTCCTGGTTTGTTGCCCAATAAAGTGGAGACTACGGAGAAGCGACCAAGTACCGTTAGTTCCTGGTATCCCATGAAATAACACCGTTACCCTGATATGTTAGGGACAGATTTCACCGAAATATGGTACTTGGCTGGCTGGGGCGCAGGTTAAGATTACATCGTGTAATTTTCACCGACTATACATCGAAATTCCCAAATCCTGGAAACCAGG
>JALLOF010000394.1 GCA_027717595.1 Nitrospinae bacterium AH_259_B05_G02_I21
GCACCCCCAGTTGAGGCAGGTGCCGCCGAGCTCTTCCTTGTCGATAAGGACCGTCTGGGCGCCAAGCTGAGCGGCGCGGATGGCCGCCACGTAGCCGCCGGGCCCGGCGCCGATCACGGCCAGATCGTAGCGTGCCATGGAGGGCTCCTTACAAGACGTCAAAGCCTCAACGAGGGCCGAGCGAGGACCGGGAAGACCGGGGCAAGGATACCGGGAGGGCCTTCTAGGTGTCAAGCGACCGGGGGTGGCGGTAGTGTCCAGACGGTGAAGGCCGTCGGGCGCGGCGTGGGCGAGAAGGTCATGGGCATCGGCCGGCTCTTCAAGGGCCGCAAACGCAGCAAGAGGCGGGACTCGTTCGTCAAGGAACTGCTGATAGCCAAGAACAAGCGCCGGGTGGCCCACGAGATCAAGGTGGACGCCTACTCGACAAACCCTCAGATTCAAGACCTCCTCGACAGCATC
>JALLOF010000395.1 GCA_027717595.1 Nitrospinae bacterium AH_259_B05_G02_I21
ATATCCCGTTGTACTTACCCTTCACATCATAAAAGCTCAATCCCGGATGAACCGCAACTGCTGCCTCGCCGCTCATGCGCCTTTCCCCTCTTTCGGTGTTCGTCTTTTACCCGCTCTCGTTAAGAAAATAAAAAAGCCTCCCAAGAACACCACCATGACCGTTCCAAACACCTTCAAAATATTGAACACGTATCGTCTGCCTTTGGGATCGTAGGTGAAGCAGTATAGCAGAACCTTAGCGATGGTCGGGCCGGTTCTCCCCTCCGAGGCCTCGGTGAGAGCCATCTTCAAGTCGAAGGGCAAGAAGGTCTTGCCGTAGAGGTAGCGGATGATCTTGCCCTGGCCGGACAGGACGACCAACGAGATGGAGTGCTGGAAAACATCCTCGTTGCGTCGAAACCGGAAGCCCACCGCGTCGGTCAGCTTTTGGATGTTCTCCTTGTCCCCCGTTAAAAACCGCC
>JALLOF010000396.1 GCA_027717595.1 Nitrospinae bacterium AH_259_B05_G02_I21
TGCGCGAGATTCTAACCGATCCGGTCACTTCCTCGGGTAGCAGCCGGTTGACGATTATGCAGTCGACGGGAAACCCGAAGAGGTTGAGGTAGGTGTAGGCCCGCTGGCTCTCCTGGATGACCATCTTCTCCGGGTTGCAGACGATGCGCACCGAGGAAGTGACCGGATCGGTTAGAATCTCGCGCATCCCCTCGATTTTCTGGTAGATCTCCTCCACGCTGAAGAAGACGGCGTCGTCGGGCAGGGGCATCTTGGTTATCCGCTCGGCGACGGGCCGGATGGTCTTCACGATCCTCCGCTCGATGTGGAAGAAGCGCTGCATGTACCAGCCGAGGAAGTCTGGGAAGGAGAGCATCCTGATGGTCGAGCCCGTGGGGGCGCAGTCGAGGATGCAGGTGTCGTAGGCGTCCTCTTCCACGTGGGCCTTGAGCCGAAGCAGGCTGAAGAGCTCCTCCATGCCC
>JALLOF010000397.1 GCA_027717595.1 Nitrospinae bacterium AH_259_B05_G02_I21
CGTGTGGGGGCTCATAGCCCGTGGCACGCCGCTGACCCGCAGGTACTTCTTCACCGAGCGGCTGGAGAAGGCCGAAGTCCAGATGAAGAACCTCAAGGAGGAGGTGGAGCCGACCGACGAAGTCTGCGAGGAATGCGGCAGCCCTATGGTGAAACGGTGGGGCAAGTACGGCCGCTTCCTGGCCTGCTCGGCATACCCGGAGTGTCGCAACACCCGCGACCTCGACACCCAACCGTCCGAACACCCCGAGATCCAGCTAGCGCCGGACGAAAGCCCCTGCCCCGAGTGCGGGTCCCCGCTGGCCGTGCGCAAGGGCCGGTTTGGCCCCTTCATCGCCTGCTCCTCCTACCCGAAGTGTCGCTACGTGAAGCCCAATATAACCGGGGTGACCTGCCCTGAAGAAGGATGCGGCGGTGAGGTCGCGGAGCGGCGCTCCCGACAGGGCAAGCTCTTCTACGG
>JALLOF010000398.1 GCA_027717595.1 Nitrospinae bacterium AH_259_B05_G02_I21
CCCATGCTTGGAATCTCTCCCTTTAACTTCCCCCTCAACCTGGTCGCCCACAAAGTGGCCCCGGCCATCGCCGTCGGGGCGCCCTTGATCATCAAGCCGGCCACCCAGACGCCGCTGTCCTCGCTCAAGCTCGGAGAGATCGTCCTGGAGTCGGGCTGGCCGCCGGAGGCCTTCAGCGTGCTGCCCTGCTCCGGGCCCGTGGCCGAGGGCATCCTCCAGGACGACCGCATCAAGAAGCTCACCTTCACGGGCAGCCCCGAGGTCGGCTGGCACTTGAAGGCCCTTGTGCCGAAGAAGCGGGTCACCCTGGAGCTTGGCGGCAATGCGGGAGTCGTCGCCCACTCCGACATCGACGTCCCCTTCGTGGCAAAGCGCTGTCGCTTGGGGTCCTTTGCATACGCCGGACAGATCTGCATCTCCGTCCAGCGCATCTTCGTCCACGAGCCCGTCTACGA
>JALLOF010000399.1 GCA_027717595.1 Nitrospinae bacterium AH_259_B05_G02_I21
GGTGAAGAAGTACCTGCGGGTCAGCGGCGTGCCACGGGCTATGAGCCCCCACACGCTTCGGCACGCCTTCGCCACGCATCTGCTCGATGCGGGCATGGACCTGCGGGTCATCCAGGAGTTGCTGGGCCACGCGTCCCTGGCGACGACCCAGCGCTACACACACGTCTCGACCGACCGCATCATGGCGGTCTACGACGCGGCCCATCCCAGGGCCCGTAAGGAGGATTGAGTGAACGTGTTGCGCGCCACGACCATCTGTTGTGTCCACCGCGACGGGGCGGTTGCGATGGGCAGCGACGGCCAGGTCTCATTTGGTCAGACGGCCGTTAAGCACGGCGCCAGCAAGGTTCGCCTCATGCACGAGGATAAGGTCCTGGTAGGGTTCGCCGGGGCCGCGGCCGACGCCTTCGCCCTGTTGGGCCGCTTCGAAGAGAAGATCGAGGAGTTCCGGGG
>JALLOF010000039.1 GCA_027717595.1 Nitrospinae bacterium AH_259_B05_G02_I21
GAAATTCTCCGTTACTTCCCCTCTGGCTTAGGGGGCCCACCACTCATCGGAAGGGTATATTTCACGATGTTATCATCCCTCACGCTCCTCTGCCTCCAGGGGCAAATAACCCCAGCAATCTTAACTTTTCGCCATTAAGCTAAAGTAACGATTCCCTGGGATAATCGCAACTGTGGACTTACTTCACAATCTCACCACCTTCCCGTTTTAATGGAGCCGTCCAGGGGTGCTGTTTCCTTTCCTTCAGGGATTTTATAGCCTTTGAGATGCAACGCGAGTCCTATAATTGGTGGCCTCCTCATGATCCCCGGCTCTAGCTCTGCCTGACTACCACAGCGGCCCATACGCCTCAACGACCGAATGGCTACGGAGACTCCAATCCGCATGGGATTTCCCTTACCACGGACCGGTCATCCGATGGGAGTTCATCGTGGGGGCTGGGAGGGAGCCCGTCCCTCCATAGGTCGTTATCGTCACGGCTCGTTTTCAAAGCACACAGTGCACTGGGGCATCTTGACGGTGTCGGGACGCAGCTCAAGCAGCTCCTCCAGAGAATGATCGTTGATGTTGCCCAGCTTGAACGGGGTGATTTTCGTAAGCGGCGGACAGGTCCAGACGCTGCCGTCCATCCAGATGGTGAGGGAGTTGCTGCCGTCGCAGCCGGTAAACCACTCGCGGGCCGGTGGCATCTGCTTGGTCACCTGCTTTCCCCGAAGAGTCGGGAAGAGGCCCAGGTTTTTATCCCCGCTTCCGTCCATGGAGACCATTGTCGTCTCAAATCCCCTGGCCTTTAGCTCCTTCAGCGTCTCCAGGGGGTGGCGCATCCCCGGGTCCTCGGGGAGCATCTCTTGGTAGGATTCGGCGTGGTACTCGGTCCAGCTAACACGGACCTCCATGCGGTCTTTGTCCGCCAAGGCCTCCAGCCTGTTTAACCCCTCCTCGTCGAAGAGCGTTCCGTTGGTGAAGAAGACCACCTCGCCGAGGGGTTGGAGGAACTCCACGATGTCAAAAAACTCGGGGTGCATGGTCGGCTCACCGCCCGTTAGGTAAAACCGCTCCACACCGATGGCGCGGGCCTCATAGGTAATGCGTCGTATGTCGTCTAGCTTGAGTACAGGGGCCGTCACACGCGGGCCCGAGTTCGTCAGGCAGTGCGCGCACTCGAGGTTACACTGCTGGTTTATGTTGAACCAGATTGCTTGAAGCGATAGTTTTACCGTTGCCATCATAGAATCTCCTCTGTGGGCAGGGAAATCGGGTCTGTAGCCACGGAAGGCTCCTCAACCGCAATCTGCAGGTTGCCGGGCGCCTGGCTGGGGATCCTGTAAGCGGCAGCCTGCTGTTCCCTGCGCTGCTTGATTCCTAATAGTGCTATGTAGAAAAAGCCGGCGGTGTATATAGCCATAAAAGGCCACACAAAGAGTTTCCAATTTAGGACAAACAACCCCAGGGCTGTGAGACTGTAAAAGCCTAGGGACAGCTCGACGAGGGCCGTTCGGTCGAAGACGGCGGCGTAGCGTTTGCCCGCCCACGCGTCCCCTTGCCGCTCGACCTTGAATTTCGGGGTACGGACGAACCCCGAGGTGTGACCCACCAGCGCTTCGAGGACGGCCCGGCTATTGCTGAGCGCGACACCCGTGCCTAGACAAACCAGGACCGGGAGGTAACGCCACCGGGATCGCCCCTCCAGACGGAACTGGCGCAGGGCGTAGACGTATAGGGAGGATGGCCCGAAGGTGGCTAGGGCGAGCAAGGTAACGGTTACCAGCAAGGGCGTCCAGGAGGAGAAGTAAAAGCCTCGCATCAGGAGGGGCACGGAGAAGAGCACCACCGACAGCATGAGGGGGTGGACGACGTAGTGGGTCAGGTGAAGGGAGGCCTGCACCTTAGTGAACAGGGGCAAGGAGGAACCCCATATATGCGGCAGGAGATGCTTGGCGGTCTGGATGGAGCCCTTGGCCCACCGGCGCTGTTGCGTTTTGAAGCCTTGAAGCTGGACGGGGAGCTCCGCGGGACAAACGACCTCCGGCAGGTAGACCATCTTCCAGCCAGCCAGCTGGGCACGGTAGCTCAAGTCCAGGTCTTCGGTGAGGGTGCGGTCGAGCCATCCGCCGGCCTCCTCGATGGCCCGGCGCCTCCAGATGCCCGCCGTCCCGTTGAAGTTCATCAGTAGTCCCGACCAAGCCCGCGCCCCCTGCTCGACCCCGAAATGGCCGTCGATGCCGATAGCCTGAGCCTGGGTCAGGGGCGAGTAGTCCCGGTTGATATGGCCCCAACGTGTCTGAATCATCCCGACCTGATCATCCTCAAAGTGGGGGATTGTTTGCAGGAGAAAATCCTTCGGTGGGGTGAAGTCGGCATCAAAGATGGCTATGAACTCCCCGCGGGCCACCCGGAGCCCCTCCTTGAGGGCCCCTGCTTTGTAGCCGACCCGGTGGGTGCGGTGGATATGGTTGATGTCGAGCCCTGCCGACCGGAAGTGGCCAACAAGCGCTGCCACAAGCGAGGTGGTCTCGTCGGTCGAGTCGTCCAGCACCTGGACCTCAAGCCGGTGGCGCGGGTAATCCAGCGCGGCCACGCTCTTGATGAGGCGCTCCACGACGTACTCCTCGTTGTAGATGGGAAGCTGGACCGTCACCAGCGGCAACTGGTCGTCGGCCGAGCGCGCGCTCCAGAAGGCCTCTCTCACCGCCCTCGCCCGCGCGGCCCACGCTGCCCGGTGCCGCCGGTGGAGCATCATCAGGACGTAGCAGTTGACCCCGTAGCAAAAGAGGCCGATCAGGGAGGCCAGATAGGCCACCACCAGGAGACTGTCTCCCACGGTCAAGAGGAAGCTCATGACGGGCTCTCACTATACTCGGGGGAGCGAATCCCCGTCAGGGCCCTCGGGGCTGATGGCTGTGGCTCCCACCGCACGGCCGCGCCTCGTCGACGCACGAGTTCCCAGGCAAGCAAGGCAAGGAGGGGGAGAAATTCCACCAGACGTACGGCTAAGGGCAGGACCCCCGGTTCCTGAGCATATTTCAGATACGAAAGGGTGAGGGCCCAGCTGGCCACAAAGAGCGTCACCGATGGCGCAATCGTCCCGAGGGCGAGCAGCCAGAGGAGATGCCAGGGGTGAAGAGCGGGTGTCACCACGAATAGAAAGAACCCGCCTATGAGAAGCCCTCGCTGCGCCGCGTTAACCTCCGACCCATCGCCCCAACGGGTGACAAGCCAGGTGAGGCCCGCTAAGCCAAGACACGCCACCACAAGATAGATGGCGTTGAAGGGCTCCCCGCCTACCCCCATGAAAGATCGGACGAAAAAACGCACCCCTTGGTTGAACTCCTCATACTGATCGAATAGGTAGGTGGGTAGGAAGCCAAGCACTTGGCGGCCGAGCCCGAGGGAGGGGAGGTAGCCGAGCCCGACCACCGCCGCCCAGGCGAGTGGCATCCGGCGGTCCCCCCGCCGGTGGAAGGCCAGCACGAGGAGGGCCGGGTAGAGTTTTGTCAGGGTGGCGAGCCCCACGAGGGCTCCCACCAAGGCTCGTCTGTCGGCCCGGTGGGCTAAGAAGGCTCCTACCACGGCGGGCAGGTAGAGCGGATCGAGGTGCCCGCTGTGGGCCACCTCGACAATAACGAGGGGGTTCCAGGCGTAAAGGAGGGCCCGATTGAGCGGGGCCCCCATCTGTGCTAGGAGGAGCGTCAAGAGACCGATGGTCACCAGGTCCGCCATAACCATCACCGCCTTGGTACCGGTTACGCTGTCGCCGACAAGTCCGTAGATGAGCCGAAAGCCGGCCTGGGCGCCGGGCGGATAGATGGTCCGGGCCCCTTTGCGATTGATGTGGGGGTAGATGGTTTCGTCCCGCAGCGGCTCCAGAGCCGGGTCGCCGGGAGGATAAGTCCACGGGGCCAGCCCGTGGGCCTGAACGCGACCGTCCCAGATGTAGCGGTACATGTCGCTGGAGAGGGTGGGGGGCGACGCCACTAGGACCATTCGAAAGAGGACGGCCAGGCCAAAGAGCACGGCCAGCAACCAGGGAGCGTCATCGGTGCGCCACAGCAACGCCACGCTCGCCCCGTAGAGGAGGAAGAGGGCGGAGGCCAAGATGACAAAGGCGGTGAAGGGCGAGGCGACGCCCACGGCGGCCGCCACGCTTGCCAAGCCCCCTCCCAGCCCAATCCAGCCGTAGAGCCCGAGACTCGCAAGCCCCAGCCCAAAGACGGGCACGCCGCGGCTCCTCCAGCGGGCGGCTCGGGCGCTCATAGGGCCTCCAGCCTCCCTTCGGCGTGTAGCTGCTGGAGGTAGGCCCGCGTGGCAGGAGCCTGCCCGCCCGGGGCCCCATCTTGCAGCTCCTCCCAGAGGCGGCGCAAGGTCGCTCGATCGTCCACGTCGTACCAGGGCTCCAGGAGCACGAGATGGAGGCGCGCCTCTTCGGCTCGTTTCAGGGTCGTCGGGAGCACCTCGGGCGTGCTCCACGGGATGTCGGCAAAGAGGTGCTTGTGAGGCTTGGTCAGCCCGATGAGATAGTAGCCCCCATCGTCGGCGGGCCCCAGCACCCCGTCGACACCTGGCTCCTCCAGTCTGGCGAAGGCCTCAGCCACCAAACCCATCGGAAGGGTGGGGCTGTCACTGTTGACGGCCAGCGCAGACGCGAGCCCCTCCGAGAATAGGAAGTGATGGAAGAGGTTGTCGAGCCGCTCGCCCAGGTGGGCGCCTCGCTGCGGGATCAATGGACATCCGGTCGGCAGCAGTCGCCGCAGCCGGTCGCTCTCACTCGCCGGCGTGTAGGCGACCCGGCAGAGGCCGGGGAAGGCGGCCTCGACGGCCTCGACCATGTCTCGAAGGAAGCAGGCGTAGAGCCGGGCCGAGGACTCCTCGTCCAGCAGCGGGAGCAGACGGGTTTTCACCCGGCCCGGGATGGGGACCTTGGCCATGAGTGCACACGCTCGGCGGCTCGGCCCGCGAGGATTGTACGCTCGGTGCTCTCTCATCCTCGTCACGATGTCTCTGGCTCCCTCGTCGGCGCCTGCTCAGACGCCGGCCCTAGAGGCTCCACTCCACCCCGCAGCTCTGGCACGGCGTGGCCGGCTCGGGGCTCAAGAGCTGCCGTCGGAAGGTCTGGTAACGCTCGTCGTGCCAGATCTCCGCGAGCGATTGCTCCCGCACGTTACCTAAGACGATCTCCGGATACTCGTGAAGGGCCACGGCAAATGGGGCGATGCAGCAAGGGAGGATGTTGCCGTTGGCGGTCATGTACATGAGCGTGAACGGGCGGCGGCAGGCCTGCCAGGGGTAGGGGTCTGAGGCACCTTTGATGCTCTGCTCGGGGCGGGTGGCCCCGGAAGCCTGAAGGGCGATGCCGTGTTTGCTGCTCAGCTCTTCACAGACCTTTAACACCTCGTCCACTTCTCCATCGTCGGCCCCATGGAGCGAATGTTCCCGGCGCATGACGCTGCCTTCGGGTCCGTTGTCGGCGTAGACGAGCCTCTGGAGGTAAATCTCGTCGGCGCCGACCTCTTCGGCTAGTTCGAAGAAGGCCGGCATCTCGTGGATGTTCTCCCGGAGGCCCACCAGCCAGAGCGAAACCCGCGGCAGGGAAACCCCCAGACGCTGCTTGAGGCCGTGGAGCTCCTTTAGGTTCGTAATCAACTTATCCAGCATAGGCAGCCCGCGTATCTGTTCGTACTTCTCCTCGGTCGCGGCGTCCATCGAGACTCGTAACTCATCTAGCCCCGTCTCGACGAGGCATTCTTGCCAGTCGGGCGTAAGAATGGTGGCGTTGGAGTTAAACAGGACGTATACGCTCCGGTCCTTTAGATACTTGATCATTCGGGGCAGCTCCCAGTTGAGCAGCGGCTCCCCGATGCCGTGAAGGACTGCCCGCTCGAGCGTGGCGAGTTGGTCCACCACAGCGCGAAACTCCTCAAAGCTGAGGTCCTTGGCCTCCTCACGGGTCTCGAAGGTCCTAATGCAGGTCACACACTTCAAGTTGCAGCGGTTCGTCACCTCGATGTAGAGACACGTCGGGGGCGGCGGCAGCAGATCTCGTCTGGTGGGAGACGTCGACATGGCTTAATCGCTCCAGGCGTGGCGGAGGGTGGTCGTGAGCATAAACCAGGCAGCCAGAATGGTTCCCTTGACTGTTCCCGCCACCTTGCTCGTCCCCCCGCGGCGCCGCCGGTATCGGGTGGGTACCTCGTGAATCCTGTAGGCGTGCTTGGCGGCCTTGACTACCATTTCCACCGGCCAGCCGTAGGTGCGCTCGCGCATACGCAGGCGCTCCAGGTCCTTGCGGGCGATGGCCCGGAAGGACGGAATGTCCCTGAGCTGGAGGCCATAGAGGGCTCGGATGAGCCGTGTGACGACCCAGTTGCCGATTCGGGCCTGGGACGTGAGGGCCCCCGGCTCGCTTCCATCGACGAGACGAACCCCCAGCACCAGATCCGCCGTATCGTCGTTGATCGGTTTGAGGAGCCTTGGGGCCTCGGCGGGATCGTCGCTTCCGTCTCCGTCGAGAAAGAGCACAACGTCGGCCTCCTGGGCCGCTTGGAGGCCAGCCCAGCAGGCGGCCCCGTATCCCCGCCGGGGTTCGGTCACCACCCGCGCACCGGCCGCTCGGGCACGCTCGGCGGTCGCATCGGCCGAACCATTGTCCACCACAACGACGTCGTAAATCCCTGCCCGCACGAGCCCCTCCACCACGGGTCCAATAGCCGCCTCCTCGTTGAGAGCAGGGATGACGGCCGTCACGCGTAGGCCTGCATGCGAACGTTCCATGGCTCAACGGGGGGGTGTTGGGACACCAGCCGGGTTCTGCCCGGGCTGGCTCTGGTTTTCTTCTTCAAACGAGAGACGGGATAATAATATTCCACAATGGGGCAGGATACGATCCCTGTCCACCATTTTTTGCGGACGATACGTGAATTTTGTCACAAGGGAATTCCCCTCCGCCCCTTGCAGCGGCCTTCCAATTGGAATAAAGTGAGCGTTCCCCCCGTTTGGCAAGTGATCGTTTCATTGGTCGGTCCGTGGGTGCCTACGTCCTTCCACCCCGGCCAGGCTTGGCTCAGGCAGGGAGCAAGAGGTTTCGAAACCTGTCCTACCAAGGAGGTGCTGAATGGGTGCGTCCTCACGACTTGGTCCTCCCGCCTTCGGGCTGATCGCTCTGGCTCTCTTTCGCAGTGTGATCGGGCTGATGTGGATTGATATGGCCCTCCAGAAGGCGCCGTGGAAGGGCGAGGAGTTTGGCTGGCTCTATGGGTGGATTTGGAAAGAGATCAACCACCCGACCTTCGGGTGGTACAAGGCGTTCTTGGAAAATTTCGTCCTGCCGAACTTCACCTTCTTCGGCTACATGACCTTCATGACCGAGATGTTTATTGGCCTCAGCCTGCTGACGGGCACGGTGGTGGTGCTCGGCGGCCTGGCGGGCTTCGGGATGCAGGTCAACATCGCCCTGGGAAGCTTCTCGGTGCCGGGTGAGTGGTACTGGATCTGGCCCTTGCAAATTCTGCCCCACCTCGTGTTTCTCGCAGCCAAGGCCGGCCGCTTCTGGGGCGTGGACGGCCTGGTTAGGCCGAAGCTCGCCGAACGGCCGGGCCTCGTTGGGCTTACGGCCCGCTTATTGATGTAAAAAGGAGCCCGCCTTGAGCCTGAGACCCTCTATCCCATCTTGGGTCCTGATAAGCCTCACCGCAATTGGAATCGTCTTCGGGGGATGGAGCTTTGGAGAGTCCGCCGGTCTCGCCGATAGCCCTTGGCCCATGTACCGCCACGACCCCGGACACACGAGCTTCAACGCCACGAAGGGCCCCGCTACGAACCGCTTGAAGTGGGTCTTCTCCACCGGGAGGGCCGAGAAGGAAGGCGGCTTCGAAAATGACGTCACCATCGGGCCCGATGGCACCCTCTATATTGGTGCCAACAATGGTGTGCTCTACGGGCTCGACCCCGCCACCGGCGCCATCCGGTGGGTCCACCTGAGCGCTTTCGACACCTTTGCCATCTATTCCACCGCCGCCGTGGACCGCCAGGGGCTCGTCTATTACGGAGCTAAGGATGGCCATCTCTATGCACTTCGCCCCTCGGCGGAGGGCATCGCCATGGAGGTGGTCTGGCGGTTCAATCTCGGTACGACCATCGAGACCTCGCCGGTCATCGGCCGTGACGGCACCGTCTATCTTGGCGCCGATGATTGGAAGCTCTACGCCATCGCTCCGCCCGCGGCCGGCTCGGCCACCGCCACGCTCAAGTGGACGTTCCAGACCGGGGGTACGCTGATCTCAAGCCCCGCCCTCGACGCCGACGGGACCATCTACATCGGCTCCATGGACGGGCACCTCTACGCCCTCTCCGACCGGGGCGCCAGCCAGCCTCCAAACCTCAAGTGGAGCTTCTCGACGGGCAAGCGCGATGCGACGGGTGGGATCGAAACCTCCCCCGTCCTCGCTGGAGAGGCCGTCCTCATCGGAGGCAACGACGGGGTACTCTACGCCCTGGAGGGAACCACGGGGAAGGTCCGGTGGCGGCTCAAGACCTGGTTCGACACTTACGGCATCTTCTCGAATCCCGCCGTAGGGCCAGACGGGACGTTGTATTTTGGCCCGAAGGATGGTCGCCTCCTGGCTGTCACCCCAGAGGGAAAGATTGCCTGGGAATACAAGATCGGGACCACAATCGAGACCTCCCCCGCCGTGGGCGCCGACGGCATCGTCTATGTGGGGGCCGACGACGGCCGACTTTACGCCGTAAGGCCGCCCGCGGGATTGTGGGGAGCCAAGCCCCAGCTCCTGTGGGGTTTTCAAACGAAGGGGACCCTCATCGGCTCGCCCGTTCTCGACCGCGACGGCACCCTCTATCAGCCCTCAATGGACGGCAAGGTCTACGCCTTCAACGACACCGCCCAGGTGCCCAAGGGCCCCGGAGGGCTCACCGGCACTTGGTACGGCCATTTCGCCGAGCGCGGCAAGGGGAATAAGCCCATGACGGTAGTGGCAGTGGACCGCGCCGGTGCCATCGTGGCGGCCTGGCGTCTGGGCTCGGGGGCCACGGGGACCGCCTCGGGGCGCGTTGAAGTAGGACGGTTCACACTGCGAGGTGGTGTGGCCGGCAAGCGGTGTCCCGATGCGTTGCGCGTTGATGGATCGGTCGAGGGCGATAAAGTGTTGGGGCGTTACACCCTCGAGGGGTGCCCGGGGACGACGCCCGCTCAAGGGACCTTTGAGCTTCGCCGGTAGGCAGCCGTTCCCTCTGGGAGGCGCCTCCTCTGAACTTTGAATTCTGCGACCTCAAGAGGATTGGATAAATGAAGGCTGTTGCTGTTCACCCGGGAGAGACGGGGAGCGCCAAGATTGCGTCCAGCACTACGGCAGTGACCACTTGGATGCGAGCAACTTGATGATGCCTCTCGTCTTTTTTCTCTCTCCGACCGACCCTAGAATGCTCTCGACGCTTGATGCCACCCTGCGCGAGCTGGTCTCAGACAGCCTCGTCTACCGCTACAACGTGGAAGAGACCGCCGACGGCCTGAAGGGCGAGGAGGGGACATTCAGCATCTGCACATTTTGGCTCGTGGAGGCCCTGACCCGGGCCGGACGGGTCGAGGAGGCCCGGTTGATCTTCGAGAAGATGCTCAGCTACGCCAACCACCTAGGGCTGTATTCCGAACAGATAGGGCCGACCGGTGAGGCGCTGGGCAATTTTCCGCAGGCTTTCACCCATCTGGCGCTCATAAGCGCCGCCTACAATCTCGACCGAGCCCTGGGAGCGGGGGCGTGACGTGACCGCGCAGCCTCGCACGACCTCTCCATCAGCCGCCGGTCACGTCCTTGCCCGGCCGTCTACCTCTCTTGCCCCTCGCATCCTGATTCTGGGAGGCGGGTTCGCTGGCGTTACCACCGCCCTGGAGCTAGCCAAGCGGTGCGCCGGAGTCCTACCGGTCCATATTACCCTCGTGTCCAACCAGAATTTTTTCCTCTTTACGCCCATGCTGGCTGAGGCCGCCGCCGGGGCTGTGGAGCCTCGCCATGTGCTCTATTCCATCAGGCCCCTGTGCGTTGCCTGGGGTGTCGAGTTCGGGGAGATGTCGGTGGAGGCCGTCGACCTTGAGCGGCGCCGGGTGACGGCTGGCCACCGCCGGTCCCAGGTTCGCCAGCGGGTGCACTACGACAAACTGGTGCTGGCCCTTGGAACGACACCGAACTTGGACCTTGTGCCTGGAGCTAAGAAGCACGCCCTAGCCTTTAAGGGGGCGGGTGACGCCGTTCGGATCCGCAACAAGGTGATCAACCTGTTCGAGGCAGCCGCGCTGACCGACGATCCGTGGGTGCGCCAACGCCTCCTCACGTTCGTAGTCGTGGGGGCGGGCCACGCGGGCACTGAGCTAATCGCTGCCCTCGAGGAGCTGACCCGTGGGATTCTGCTGCGCCACTATCCCTCCATCCCTCCCAAGAGCGTCCGCCTCGTCCTGGTAGGTCGCACCGTCCTGCCCCAGACCGCCACGAACCTAGCCACGTATGCGCGAGAGCAGCTGCTCAGGCGTTGCATTGAGCTGGAGGCGAGCCGCGCGGCCGATGTCTCGGCCGAAGGACTGACCCTCCAGGACGGGCGAGTGATTCCAAGCCACTGTGTTATCTGGACCGCCGGCAACCGTGTAAGCCCCGTGGTGGCCGACCTTCCACTGCCCAAGGCCCGTGACGGCCGGCTTCGGGTCAACGAGTTCTTCGAAGTCGAGGAGGCGCTAGATGTCTACGCGCTTGGGGATAACGCCTCCCAGACCGACCCTCATACCGAGACCCCCTACGTCGCCACGGCCCAGGTCGCCCTCCGCCAGGCCCGATCGTTGGCGGCTGTGCTGGAGGCGGAATTGATAGGCCGGGAGAAGCGACCGTTTCGATTCCACCTGCTGGGCGAGATGGTGCCCTTAAGCCGGCGGACCGCAGTTGCTGACATTCGGGGGTTCAAGATCGTTGGATTCCCCGCCTGGTTTATATGGAAGACGGTCTACTTGCTCAAACTGCCGACCATGGCAGCCCGCTTGAGAGTTTTCCTGGATTGGATGGTCGAGCTGTTCTTCGAGCGGGATGTATCGGAACTCACGGTGGAGGAGAGGAGGGAAGGCTAGAATGTCCCAAGAAAAGGCTGGGAGGCCCACGAAGGCCCGCTTGCCTCTCTGGCGTCGGCTGGGCTGGCGGATAGGTGCTGGTTTTCTGTTGCTGACCGCCCTAGGCATTCTACTGAGCGGCTACCTCCAGTACAGGGCCCAAGATAGGTGGCTCCGCCAATCCCTAGGTTCGCTTCTACTGAACATTGCCCGCACCGGCGCCCTACCGATCGACGGCGACCTACACCAGGAAGTCGTGGAGGCCGGGCGGACAGACACAACTCCCTACCAGACAATCCGGGCACAACTGAAGCAGATCCAAGAGACCAATCGGCTCGGAGACCCAGTCTATACACTCCTGGATGTTGAGGGAGAGACGGCGCACTTTGCAGTCATAAGTGAAGGTGAAGTGGCCGTCCGCAAGCCCTATCAGCTGGCTTCTGCAATTCAGCCCATCCTCAGGCGGGTGCTGGCGGAGGGAACGGCTGCGTACACCGACATCTACCAGAACGAGCACGGCTCTTGGATCACAGCTTTCGCTCCCATTCGCAACGGCGCGGGTCAAACCGTGGCGGCCCTTGATGTGGACTTCCGGGCCGACGTCTATCTGAGAGAGCTCGGGGCAGTTCGGCGACGGCTCTACCTCCACTCGCTGGCCGCCGCTGTGTTGTCCCTGTTGGCTGGGGTTCTTTTTGCGCAGAAAATCACCCGTCCAGTGGCACAGCTCTCAGCGTTGGCTAGGGCGGTGGTCGAGGGGGACCTTACCAGCCGGGTTAGTATAAATTCCCGGGACGAGATCGGCATGCTGGGCAACGTCTTCCACCTCATGGTCGATCGGCTCCAGGTCTCCCACCGAAGTATGGTGGACGTCTTGGTTCGCGCATTGGAGGCGCGGGGCGGTGAGCCCGGCTCGCTAAGGAGATTAGCAACGGCTGCTCTAGCCCTGGCAGATCGCTTGGAGATCACTCCGACACAACGAGAAGCCTTGGAGCTCGGCGCCCTGTTGCATGACATCGGCGAGATCCGCACCCCCGAGGCGGTCCTGGAAAAGCCGGGCCCCCTGACACCTGAGGAGCGTCACATTGTCGAGCAGCACCCGGCACAGGGCATGGACCTCTTGGAGACGGTGCCCCTGCTGACCCCGGCCCTCGACGTGGTCGGTGGACACCACGAACGGTTTGATGGGGGTGGCTACCCGCAAGGGCTAAGCGAGGACGACATCCCGTTAACTGCCCGCATCTTCGCCGTCGTCGATGCACTAGACGCTATGACCCACGATCGGCCCTACCGGCGCGCCCGCCCGGTGTCCGAGGCGCTGGAGGTCCTGCGACAGGAGGAGGGGAAGCAGTTCGACCCACGGATAATAGAGATCGCTATGTCGATCTCAGAGGTGCAGTGGGAGGAACTACTTGGAAACCAGAGAGCTGCAGGATCACTGAAAGGCGGGAACCGTGATCGCCACCCTGCACCAAGGCCAGCATAAAGGATGGGAGTCCTGGCATCTCCGCCGCGGCCCGCTGGAATTACTCCTCATTGGTTCAATGAGGAAGTGCAACACTTGGGGAAGCGGCCAGGAGGCTGGTACTCTGAGTGTTCGCGGTACACGTTGGTGACCAATTCCAGGTGGGCGACGCCCTAGTCGAAGTGACCCAGCCCCGTGTCCCGTGCTACAAGCTCGGCCTCAAAATGGACTTGCCGAAATTCCCCAAAATGTTTCTGGCCAGCGAAAGGGTAGGGTTTTACCTACGCGTCTTGGAAGAGGGCGAGGTCGACACGGGCGATGTATTTGAGCGGGTCATGGTTGATCCAGAGCGGATGACCGTGCGGGAAATCCACCATCTCCTCTACTTCGATAATCAAAACGTCGAAAAGGCCAAGAAGGCGCTTTGCATCGAGGCCCTCTCTCCTGGCTGGCGCGGCTCCTTTGAAGAAACTGTGGCGAGAGGCTTGGGGATCCCCGCCGAGAGCATCGAATGCAGCCGGGGACAATAACAAAATGTAGGTATCAAGGAGCCTCAGGTCAATAGCCAAGCTCTTTTCAACACAGCGCCAGGAGGCACCTTCTCGTCTTGTGCTACGAAATGCGTATTTATAACCAAGGAGGATACAATGCGTAAGGAAGCGAGGCGGGCGATTGAGGAGCTTCAAATCGGAACGAAACTGAAACATTACCGGAAACAGGTCCGCCACTGGACCCTTGATGATTTATCCAAGAAGACAGGATTGTCAAAGCCTTTGCTCTCCC
>JALLOF010000003.1 GCA_027717595.1 Nitrospinae bacterium AH_259_B05_G02_I21
TGTTGAAGTACTTCGATTGTGCCTTCATCCAAAGGTATCTATTTCACGATGTAATATTAACTTTCCCGCGGGTCAGCCGAGTATCATATTTCGGTGAAATCCGCCTGAGGCGGACCGAGCGGTTACGTCTCCAACAGTTTACTGAAAGCAGGGCACTACCGGCGGCAGGGAGGGGGAATCAGCGGGTGGTTATCTCGACCTGCGCCTCCCCCTCGACGAACAGGACGTCAAGGCGGGTGGTTTTCCCGGCCCGGACGGGAAGGTCGGACAGGCGCGTCGGCGTGGTGGTGACCCCGGGGATGGGCGGAATCTCCAGGCTGTAGGTGCCCACGGGAACCCGAGCGGGAGAGGTCGTGGAGACGGGGTAGGTCGTCTGAGAGGGCTGATGGGTGGCCGTGGCGTTGGTCACCAGGGCCTCGGCCGCCCTAGCCAGCACCTCGCGAAGCTCCCCCGGGCTCGACAAGGTCAGGACGTCGACCGAGCCGACGGCCGCCAGCTCCGTGAGGGCCTGGCGGATGGCGGGAGGCGTATCGTGGCCGATGAAGGCCACCTTGACCTCGATTCCGGCCTCCGTGAGGGCCCTGACCGCCCCGGCCGGGTTGCCATCGAAGGATTCGCACCGCTCCCGACCATCGGTGATCACGACGAGCCGCTTGGGTCCGCTCACGCCGCGGAAGTCCTCGATGACCTGCCGCATGGAATAGCCGAGCGGCGTCCAGCCCCGCGCCTCGATCCCCCGGACGGCCCGCAAGACCTCTCGCGGGCTACCTCCATCCACGGGAATAAGCTGTTTCGTATCCAGGCATCCTTCGGCCTTATAGGGATCGGTATTTGGGGTGCTGGTGCCGAAGACACGCAGGCCCAACTTCAGCCCCTCCGGGGCGCGTTCCACGAACCGGCGGAGGGCTTCCTTGGCCTCGTCGATCTTGCGCCGCCCCGTGGCGGGATGGGTCCTCAACATGGAGCCGGAGGCGTCGAACAGCACCTCGACCGTCATTCCCTCGGGCTGCACGGCGCGGCCCCCCACCCGCCGGGCGGCCACATGAAGCACCAGCGATCCTGCGGGGCCGGTCACGCGCGGGGCCGGCGCCTTCGATCGGAAGAAGAAAAAGTACGCACCGGCCGCTCCCGCGAGGATGACGAGGATGACTACGAACGGCGCCAGGCGATTAGCCATCTTATCTTCCACCTCAAAGCCGCATGGGCATGACGACGCACTTGTATCGGCCTCCGTTTACGGGCTCTAACAGCCCTGGGGCCAAGGCATCGGTGAGGCCAATGGCCACCTCATCGGTCTCCATTGCGCCGAGGGCGTCGAGCAGGTACCGGGCGTTGAGACCGATGACGAACTCCTCTCCGTCATACTCCGCCGCGAGCTCCTCATGCGCCGCGCCGACTTCGGTGTCCTCGCTGGCAAGGGTCAGGCTCCCGGCGGTCATCGTCAGCTTCACCATCTTCGATTTATCGCTCGCCATGAGACTGACGCGCTTAAGCCCCTGGATGAACGCCTGGCGCCCGACCGTGACGACCACGTCGCTCGAGGAGGGAATGACCTGGTCGTAGTTCGGAAATTGGCCTTCAATGAGCCGGCCGACCAGGACGGCTCCCGGCAGCAGGAAGACGACATGGTTCTCCTGCAGGACGACCTCCAACACCTCTACCTCCGGCTCCAGCAGCCGGGTGAGTCCGTGGAGGGCCTTTCGGGGGATGACGACATTCATGGGTTCGCTGACCGGCTCCTTGGCATCCCTTACTATCTGGGCGAGGCGGTGCCCGTCGGTCGCGACCATCTCGAGGGTTTTGCCCTCCAGGTTCAGCAACACGCCGTTTAGGACATAGCGGGTCTCGTCGGTGGAGACGGCGAACAGGGTCTTGGCCACCATCTCCCGGACCGCATCCGGGGGCAGCTTGATGGACTGGGCCGCGTCGTAGGCGGGCATAGGCGGATACTCATCGGCGGGCATCCCGGCGATCCGGAAGGACGCCTTCCCGCACGTAAGGCCGGCCCAATGCTCTTGCTGGGCGACCAGGTGGACGGTCTCCTCGGGCAGCTCACGGACGATGTCATACAATCGGCGGGCGTTCAGGGTCAAGCGACCCGTCTGCACCACCTCTGCCTCGCACGAGGCCTGGACGGCTATCTCGAAGTCGGTTGCCGTGAGGACGAGCGTTTTGTCCGTCGCCTCCAGCAGCACGTTCGCCAGAATGGGCTGGGCTGCCCTAGGGTCGGCCACCCCTTGGACCTTGGACAAGCCCTTGTGGAGGGCCTCCCTCGGCATGCGAATCTCCATGGCCCCTCCTCCGCGTCAAAGAGATACTTCAGATGGAGAACGGAAAAGTTCCCGATTAATTGTGAAAAAAATAGTAGTGTTAAATGATGTAGCTTGATGTTATCACTCCGGAGGAGCTCTCCGCAAGAGAAATCTGGGCCGAACGGGGTATTTTCCCCTGATTGGGCGAGCCCTCGTTCGGTATAATGCCCGCCCAGGAAGCCCTATCGCCCGGAGGAACCCATGCCGATCGTCGCCACCGCCCCGACCCGCATAGACCTTGCCGGAGGAACGCTCGATCTGGAGTTTCTCTACGCTTTTCTCGGGGGCGCGGTGACGGTGAACCTCGCCGTGGAGCTCAGGGCCCGGGTCTCCGTCCGCAGGCTCCCGCCGGGCCGGGTGCGCCTCGTGGCCCGGGACCTCGGCGCCGAGACCAAGGGCCGCTCGATCGAGCGGATGAGGCTGCCGGCGGCCCTGGCCCTTCACGGACGGGCCCTCGCCCATTACGGGCCCCAGACGGGCATCGAGGTCGTGACGGAGGCCGCCGCTCCCTCCGGCAGCGGCCTTGGGGGCTCGTCGGCCCTCCTGATGGCGCTGTCGGCGGCGCTGGTCCGCCTCCAGGGCCGACGGGTCACCAAGGCCCCCCTCGTCGAGACAGGAGCCCGTCTCGAGGCCTCGGTACTCGGGGTGCCCACGGGCAAGCAGGACTATCTGGCGGCCCTCTTCGGAGGGCTCGCCGCCTACCACTTCTCGTTCGATGGCTGGCGCGTCGAGCGGCTCCCGGTCTCCACCCAGTTCCTCAAAGCCCTTGCCGGGCGCCTCGTGCTGGCCTATACCGGTGCGAGCCGCCTCTCTGGGATCCCCAACTGGGAGAAGTTCAAAGCCTACGTCGAGAACGTGGGCGCCACCCGGAAGCGCTTCGAGCGGCTCAAGGCCATCGCCGAGGCGATGCGCCAGGCGCTTCTGGACGAAGACGCCGACGCGGTCGGAAGGCTCCTCGTCGAGGAGTGGGCCGTCCGAAGGCGGCTCGTGCCGGGCGCGAGCACGCCGGCCGTAGATGCGGCGATGAGAAAGGCCAGAAGGGCCGGAGCTCTGGGCGGGAAGCTCTGCGGGGCCGGCGCAGGAGGATGCCTCGCGGTGCTGGCGGCCGACGGGCGGCGCGAGGCGGTCGAAGTAGCTATCGAGAGGGCGGGTTTTCGCCTCCTGCCTTGGCGGCTGGCTCGGCGGGGACTGATCGTCCGGGAGTCGCCTGGGCCCTAGAAGGCCTCTTCTTCCCGTTTTGCCCTGAAACGGATGGTGCAGCCGCCGAGAAAGCCTATCTCCAGGCCCAAGACCTCCACCGGCGAATCCTCCATGGTCATGACCCACAGGTCGGCGATGAACTGGCGCTGCTTGTCGGTGAGCTTGAACCCCATCTCCTCCAGGACCGCCACCTCATCGAGCACCTCGATGGTGACCTCGCGCCCGACGGCCTCGACGTTGGTGTCGCAATGGGGGCACGTGGTCGCCCCAGGGTCGAGGTCTCCGTGACAGATTCGGCAAGTGTAGCCCACCGGTTGCGCTCCGTTGGACCAAGAGGAGAAGGATAGTGTGCTCCAGCGGGTCGCTAGCATACCCGCTCTGAAGGCTGGCTGCAAGAGGAATCGCAGGCCTCCTCGACGAGCCGACCCTCGCTCCACCACCACCTTGCCTGGCGCGACGCCCACAAGCCACCTGTGGGACGTGAAACCTTAGACAGATTTAGACACATTTAGACACATTTAGACACTTTTCAGAAGTGTCCAACCTTACGTTGCGCATTGATATTTCTGGGCTTATCAGAAAATTAGCCCTTGGACAGAAGTCTACACTGTCTAACACTGTCCAAGAGCCCCGGATTGCGATAACTAATTGATTTAGGGTCGATTATTGGATTTGTTCCGATTTCGGAAGCTGGACCGGCGGGAGGAAAGTGTCTAACTCTTGCAAATAATTGATATTTGGGGGGATTATGGGATCTAGGGACAGGGCTCGTCCCTGTCCGTCCGCCTCAGGCGGACCATAAAGGCTGTCCCTACACAGGCAAAAGAACACGAACGGGCACGGGGGCCATCGCCTTTGACCTTTAAATGTAGGGACAGGGCTTGTCCCTGTCCGCGGACACCCCATGCGGCCCGCCCCCCCCCCAAGGGCAAATAACCCCAGTAATATTAACTTTTCCTTCAGGTTGCTGGAGTTAATATTTGGCGTTTTATAGTTAAAAATCCGTAAAATAGGGTAGCAGAGACATTGGCGGGGAATATTTCTTAAACTTTCTGTCCCTCGCTATATCCTTCTTTTCGTCTACATCGAGGGCAGAGGCGGTTAGCCTTGCCCCAGCTATCGAAATAATCGCTACAGCCAAGGCATTTCAGGCGTACCGTTCCTTGTTTGGGTTTGGGTTGTGGCTTTTTTATGTAATTCATGTCTTCCCAGAACTCTTATTGCTATGGACAGTGACCTGCCCCCATTCATTATACCACCGACAAAGAGGTATTGACTATCTTAAGTAGCGCCATACTCAGATTTGATTACACGATGTAATCGCCCCTCACGCTCCTCTGGCTCCAGGGACATATAACCCCAGCAATCTTAACTTTTCCCCTCTAAGCGAAAGTAACGATTACCTGGGATAATCGTAACTACAGAGGAATCGTTGCCACATCACGGTTATGGTGGTATTATCTCTTATTCCTATCAGCAAATTCACAAGAACTTGAACCTGCCCCCAAGGGGGAGGTCAGCAATGCGAGGTCTTTTTAGGCCGAGTTGCCCTTCAGGGAGTTAGCTCGGCCTTTTTTCGTTTCGGTTGGATAGGGGTCCATCGTGAGGAATCGCTGGACCGCATGAGGGATAATTCCTATTGATTATAAGGCGATGGACGTTCGTATGATTCACTGTAAAAGTCGGGGATTATAGATGCGTCTCGGAGTAAAAAAAGGGATACGGGCTATACATGGATTCTTGGTGCTGATGGTTCTGGCTGCGGGCCTCGTCTCCGCAGTCGGTAACGAATTGGTCTACCATGTGGTAATCTCTGGAACAATTGATCTGGGGCTGGCCCCGTTTGTGGCGAGGGTCATCAAGGATGCCGAAAGGGACAATGCCGACTTGATGGTGTTCGACATCAACACGCTGGGTGGCCGACTGGACGCGATGATCGAGATTCGCGATGCCATCGTGGGTGCCAAAGTGCCCACCGTCGCCTACGTGAATCCTCGGGCCATCAGCGCTGGAGCCCTCATTGCGCTGGCATGCAGGAAGATCTACATGGCCCCTGGTGCAACCATCGGTGCGGCCACGCCCGTTTTGGGTGCCGGGCAGAAGGCAAGTGAAAAGGTGGTTTCCTACGCCCGATCGGAATTTCGCGCCACGGCAGAGCGCAACGGGCGCGACCCTGACATTGCAGCGGCCATGGTGGATGAGTCCATCAGGATACCGGGGCTCATTGATAAAGGTAAGCTTCTGACCCTGACCACCGAAAAGGCGCTCCGGCGGAAATTCGTGGACGGACAGTCCTCCAGCTTCGATAGCTTGTTAAGGGAGCTTAACTTTGAAGGTGCGCAGGTGTTTCAGCCTAAGATTACCTGGGCGGAGCGTCTTGTCCGACTCCTGAACAATCCCATCGTTAGTGCGATTTTGCTGTGGGTGGGGTTTTTCGGTCTCCTGGCCGAGTTCCAGATTCCTGGTTGGGGTCTTCCGGGCTTAGCGGGAATTGTGGCGTTGGGACTGTTTTTTGGCTCCAAGTATCTGGTGGGGCTGGCGGGCTTCGAGGAATTACTCCTCATCGGACTGGGTCTGATACTAATTGGACTGGAGATATTTGTCATCCCTGGTTTCGGCATCGCCGGTGTGTTGGGGATTGTGGCGCTGATGGTGGGCTTAGGCATGAGCCTGCTGGGGCGGGTGCCCACGCTCAGCGACGTTTCCAATGCCGTTTTGGTTCTCTTGGGAGCGCTGGGTTTGAGTATTTTCGGCACCGTGATTCTTTTCAAATACGTGGAGCGTACCCCCATATGGCAACGCATTGGTCTGCCGACCAGGGCCACGAAGGAGGCCGGCTTCGCCGCCTCGGAGGTTCACAGCGACCGGGTCGGAAAGGTTGGTGTTGCAGTGACGGACCTTCGTCCCAGCGGCACCGGAATGTTTGATGGGGAGAGATTGGACGTCGTAACGGAAGGAGGCTATATAGATTCTCAGGAACGCATTGAAATTGTAAGGGATGAGGGATACCGGTTGATCGTTCGGCGGATTTAGCAACCGAACTGAAAGCCAGGCGGGCATCATGGAAAATCGAGTGCCTTCATCCTCTGGTCGCCAATAAATTGCGCCTCAACCCTAATTTTTAAGGAGGGTCGCCATGGAAATTTTAACGATTACAACGGGCCTGATCATTCTGGTCGGGACCATTCTGTTCCTCTTGTTCCTGAACATATTTGTACCCGTTGGCTTGTGGATCACCGCCTTCTTTTCTGGTGTCAAGGTAAGCTTGGGCACAATGGTTGGCATGCGTTTGCGTAAGGTGAAGCCTCGCCTCATCATCAGCCCCCTGATCAACGCCACC
The DNA here is from genome assembly GCA_027717595.1 of Nitrospinae bacterium AH_259_B05_G02_I21. Taxonomy (GTDB): domain Bacteria; phylum JADFOP01; class JADFOP01; order JADFOP01; family JADFOP01; genus JADFOP01. The sequence continues at coordinate 6,853 of JALLOF010000003.1, forward strand.
AAGGCTGGCCTCGATTTGAATATCGGGGAGATGGAGGCCCACTTCCTGGCCGGTGGCAACATTGATCGGGTGGTCCTTGCGCTGATTTCGGCGGACAAGGCCAACATCGGGCTGACCTTCCAGCGAGCCACCGCCATCGACCTGGCCGGCCGGGACGTTTTGGAAGCGGTACGCGTCAGCGTGAACCCGAAGGTCATCGAGACGCCCCTGGTTGCGGCCGTGGCCAAGGATGGGATTCAGCTCAAGGCCCTTGCCAGGGTTACGGTGCGGGCCAACATCGACCGTCTGGTGGGCGGGGCCGGAGAGGAGACGATCATCGCGCGGGTGGGTGAAGGGATCGTCTCCACCATTGGCTCGGCTGACACTCACAAGGCAGTGATGGAGAACCCTGATAGCATTTCTGAGACGGTACTCAATAAGGGGCTGGACTCCGGGACCGCGTTTGAGATTCTCTCCATTGACATTGCCGATGTGGACGTAGGCAAAAACATCGGCGCCCAATTGCAGATCGACCAGTCCGAGGCGGATAAGCGGATTGCTCAGGCCAAGGCTGAGGAGCGTCGGGCCATGGCCGTGGCCCATGAGCAGGAGATGACCGCCAGAACCCAGGAGATGCGCGCCAAGGTAGTGGAGGCCGAGGCCGAGGTCCCCCTGGCCATGGCCCATGCCTTTCGGGAGGGCAAGCTCGGGGTCATGGATTACTACAACATGCAAAACATCCGGGCGGACACGCGCATGCGAGAGAGCATATCCAGGACCGGTCCGCCTGGAGAGGCTGAAGAGAAGTAACGCGTGGAGGAGGCAGGATGGAGGAATACCTAAACTCAATTTGGTTCTGGATCTTTTTGATCTTTCTGGGATTTGCTCGGCTTGTAAATTGGTTTCGGAAGCGGGATCAGACGAGTGTGGCAGCCCCCAAGGGTGAGGACCAGGTGCGTCTTCCTGGGATTGAGGAGTTGACCCCCGGATATGTCCTCCCCCCAGCCTTGCAAAAGGCACTAGAGAAGGAGATGACCCCACATGCGCCGCTGCCGGTCCAGCCTGCGGGACGAGAGGCGTATCTTGAGGAGGATATGGAGCAGCCCGCCGAGGCCCCCGCGGTGGAGACGACCACGGAAATTCTGGAGGCCCCACCAGAGGTTAGTGAAGAGCAGCCCGCCGAGGCCCCCGCGGTGGAGAGAGCAACTGAAATTCCGAAAGCTCGGCCCAGCCCACCCTCGTGGTTCCGGGACGCGGGTGATGTAAAGAGAGCGGTCATCTGGGCGGAGGTGCTCAAACGGCCCGTTCCTCGACGGTCGAGGCGAAGGCATCCCCACAATCGGGCAGGCCCGGTTTGACGTTGCGGCATCCAGGAGGAAAAGACGCCCAGCCGACCCGGACTGGAAACATGAGATAAGAATTGGTGAGTTAAACCAAATTATACACTACTGGGGAAAAGCGGGAAGTTGTTTTGTCGAACCGGGGAGGATTTGGTCCCTCTTTCCAGGTGAAGGAGGGTCGGCTGTGAGGCGCAAAGGACTGGTAATGGCTGCATAATTTCTGATAAGCCGACGGTCCTAGAAGTTCATCGACTAGGAGGGCAAAGTGATGTTCAAAAAAATAGCAGAAATCTTCGGAGCTGCTCCCACCAAGGAGATATCGGGCGAGAGGCTATATGAACACCTTAAAAATATAGGGATAGATGCAGAGGTAATTCCCAAAGGGAGTCCGGATGACCTAGAACTATCTGAATCAAAATATTCATTTACTATTAAAGTGAAAGGGCTACATATCGATGTCATACAAATATACACTTATGAAATAGGAATCCCTCGTAGAAGCTCCCTTTCTAGTTATCAATCATATGATTTTGAAATTTACTTCCAGTTTGATTATATTGTAAGAAATTATGAAGGAAATAAGATATTGCGCGCTTGTTTACTTTCTACAAGGGACATGTTAGGATTGAGGCATGGACCTTGGAATTGGAAAGCTGTTTGAATTGATTGAAGAATACTTTGGAAAATCTATAAGTCGAATCATATTGGGTTTGGTTGCGCTTGCTGTTTGCGTTTACTCTTTCGATATCATTTTAAGGAGGGGAGGTTGGCCGTTATTTAAAGTGATATCTAGTCTCGATTGGCAAATCTTTCAAGAAAATTTTGTGGAGATGACTTTAGCCTTTGGGCTCTCCGTTTTCCCATTTTTTATACTTATGCAGATTGTCTATCGCTATTTGGTGAGAAAAACAGAGGGGCTTAATGAAGAAACAAAAAATCTTTATAAAGAAACGGTTTCCATTCATAACCAGTCTAAACAGGAAGTAGCTATAGCAGAAAAGAGAATGAAGATAATAGAAAAGGACTTGGTTGATGTTAAGAATAAACTAGATGAGGCTCTAAGATTTATTGGTTTATCAAGTTCCGATAAGGAAGATTCTCAGAGCCAATGAGCTTGCGAGGGAAGGTTAATGATGGTTAGAAAGACAATACGCATCGGGCTTCATGAAATTAAGACCGTCGATATTGCCTGTCCATATTGTAAGACGAGGATACAGTATGATCTAGACAAATACGTAAAGGTAATTGAGTGCCCTGCTTGCAAAAAAGAATATCCAGATCATGTTTATGAAGGATTGACTCGCCTGAGAGATGCCTTTGGACATCTTCACCAAGATGAAAAAGGGATAACTGAATTTGAAATCGAACTTAAAGATGATTAGGAAATCAATTTGCTAAACTCTAACTTATCAGCACTAATGAGCTTACGAAGAGTATCCCGGAAAAGGTATGGATTGTCACGGTTGTTAAACCGCCACTCTAGCTCGTCGAGGTAAGCGTCAAGGTGCTTTGCGCTGAGTTTGTGGTAAGTCCCTGTAATAGAACGCTTCAAGAGGCTCCATACGTTCTCAATGGTGTTGGTGTGGGCATCTTCTACAACGTATTCACCCTTGCGGTGGGTAACGGTCTTATGCTGAGTGTCATAGTCCCCAATGCCCTTGTAAGAAGGCCAATCGTCGGTGTAGATGGTATCAGTCTCGGGGTCGGTGTGCTTTTTGATGAAGTCATGAAGGGTCTTGCGATCAAGGCCGTGGACGACTTGCAATCGAGTTTTGCCGCCACGCTGGACGACGCCAACAACGATACTCTTGTTGCCCTTGTATCCTTTCCCGCGCCCCCTCTTTTTTCCGCCTACCCATGTTTCATCAACTTCGACTTTGCCACTCAGCTTCGGCGGGCCAATCTCAGTCATTGCGGCGCGGATTCGGTGGCAGAGATACCAAGCAGTCTTGTACGAAACGCCGATGGTACGCTTGATTTGGTTAGCAGAGACGCCCTTTTTAGACTCCAACATAAGGTAGATGGTGATGAACCACTTGGAAAGCGGAAGGTGGCTGTCATGGAAGATGGTGCCTGCAGTTACAGAGAACTGGTAGCGGCATGAGTTACAATCGAACTGCCCACGCTTCTTTACTCTTGAGATACTTTTGTGATTACAGCGTGGACACTTTACACCATCAGGCCAGCGCAATTCCTCTAAGAAGATGCGGCACTCGTCCTCATCACGGTATTTCTCGATTAGCTCAATGAGGTTTATTTCGGGTCTTTTGAATTTGACCGCTTTGCTCATAACGAGGCCTCCCTATGGGTAAGAAGAAAAAGAAGCGGGCCGATGAAATGACCACAGAGGAAATCATGGAACGTCTTTTCCCCAAGAAGGTCATTAAAGAAATCCGAAAGACCATAGAGGAAAAGCGTCGTGATAAATCCTCTAAGAAGTAATATAGGACATCAGCAACCTTGTGTCAAGGGAATAATCGCCAGATATTGTATTTGTTAGAAAACCTGAAATTGGAAGAGAAAAGAACTTTAACAAAAGCAGGGGTGTCATTAGATTGGCCCAATCGTTGCGTTAGGATACATGGGCCCAAACAAAAATACAGGGAAAATTGCGAAAAAATGATAAACAAAGATGAGAGAGTCAAGTATCTATTTCTCAAGGAGTCTAACTTTCCTTCTATGGAGACCCTTGAACTTTATGACAAGCAAGCCTGGCAGGTTCGCAGAATGCTAGAGAGCGGGCGGTTTCTATGGGATCAACCTTTATAGCCTGATCACCATAATGAAGGTTCCTCAACCCCGCAATGTAGATTCGCCTCGGACTATAATCGAAAACCACCTCAATAATTAATGGGTCATCGATAAAATTGATGCCCGACAAGTCCTCCGCTTTGGAGAACCACCGCTCATCAAAACGGCAGACTACACGATGTAATTGCCCTTGATGACCCTTGACCCTCGAGGGGCATCTTTCGGTTGAAATAGTAACTTTCCTCACTAAGCGAAAGTAACGATTACCTGGGATAGTCGTACATACCGGCAAATTGTTGACTTTCCACTCTTAGAGCATATAATGCTTCCAAATCCCGTTATCCTGACCGAGCGCCCAGTCCAGCAATACGCCGCGACATTAAATGAGAAGTGAAGGTGTCAGTGTACGGACCTGTAAGCCGAGCTGCTCGTTGAGGAGCTAGCTCGACTTTTTTCATTATGGCTGGATTTGTATAAGCAGCAGACGCGCAGCACAAAAGTTGAGGTTTTCAGAATAGAGAATAAACTTGAAGCTACCCAGCCATAAAACAAAAATCGTGTGCACGATCGGGCCGGCTTCCCGCTCAGAGTCTGTTCTAAAGAAACTTGTCAAGAGTGGGATGAGTGTGGCGCGGCTCAATTTTTCTCACGGCACCCTTGAGGGTCACAGGGAAAATATCCGGCGTATACGCTCTGTAGCGGCCCAGTTAGATCGAGTAGTCATGGTTCTCATGGATCTACCCGGTCCTAAAATCCGTATAGGCAAACTGCAGAACGAACCGCTTGTACTGAAAAGAGGTGACAATGTGACCCTCACCACTAATGATGTTCTTGGTACGGCCTCACGTATATCGATCAATTACGACAAGTTACCAGCGAGCGTGTCTAAGGGTAGCCCAATCTTTCTCAACGACGGATTTATAAAATTGAGGGTGCAGGAGGAATTAGGCAATGAGGTGAGGTGCAAAGTTATCATTGGTGGACAATTAATGTCCAACAAAGGACTTAACATACCAGGGGTAAAATTATTGATAGATGTAGTAACAGACAAAGATCTCGATTTAGTTGATTTTGGATTGAAGGAGGGGGTGGATGCCTTTAGCGTTTCGTTTGTAGAAAAGGCAGAGGATATCGTCCAGGTCAAGGAATTTGCAAGAAAAAGGGGCAAACCTATTTACGTGGTGGCAAAAATTGAGCGGGAGGAGGCAGTCAATAACATCGACGAAATACTGAATGTGGCGGATGCGATTATGATCGCTCGGGGAGACCTTGGGGTACAGATGCCTATAGAAGATGGGCCTGCGGTCCAGAAAAAGCTCATCCACAAGGCAAATCTCTTGGGGCGTCCGGTAATCACAGCCACGCAAATGCTGGAGTCCATGACAGAAAACGTTCGCCCTACTCGGGCTGAAGTAACAGATGTGGCAAACGCAATTTTGGATGGGACCGATGCCGTGATGCTGTCTGAAGAAACTGCGATTGGCCGATATCCTGTGGAGACGGTAAGAATGATGGCCAGAATCGCGGGGTCTATTGAACGCCAGCGGCTAAGCATAATTCCATCATCGAGCGTCGAAGAGTCCTTTCTGAGTGGTGTGGGTCAGAAGACCGTGTCGATTGAGGATGTTGTATCCCTGAATGTGATCGAAGCCATGCGCGCATTAAATGCACGCTTTATTTTGACACCTACCGAGACGGGCAATACACCTCGTCGTATCTCCAGATTTAAGCCCGATTGTTGGATTCTAGCTTTTAGTAAATTTGAGAGAACACACCGATTTTTATCATTGTCTTATGGAGTTTACCCATTTTTGATAGAGAACAAGGTTGATAGTTGGCATGACCTGATAATGAAATTAATGAAAGATGCCAGATTAGGAAAAAGAGGTGACAAGGTGATATTAACTGAGGGCTTATCTTCTGGACAGGCTGGTGGTACAGATTCGCTTAGAATAATTACGTTGATATGACGACCGAGAACTATCGTTTCTTTGTCACTTTATCACATAGCCGTAAAGTGTCCGGATGCCCAGCTAACCAAGCATTTGGTCCAGGTGAGGTAAAGAGACCATAGCTGCGCAGAGACCTTTTTCGTCGCCGTCAAGATTCTGGCTCTTCAGAGGGCTACCATTGCGCCGCACCACCGGCTGCCTAGTTACAAGATCGAGTATCGATTTCACGATGAAATTGCCCCTCGTAGCCCAGAAGCTCCAGGGGCATATTTCGGTTGAAATATTAACTTCTCCCCTCTAAGAGAAAGTAACGACTCCCTGGGATAATAGTAACTACCGAGACATTGTTGCTACTTTACCTCCCAAGGTGCATATTTACATCAAGTGCACCTCTTTTAGCTATCACCACAAATCAGAAAGCCGCGAAGCTGACTGGAAGTGGGGAAATCAGTAAGTGGGAGCCAAGCACTTCACGGGAAAAACATTAATCCCAAAATGGAGCTTCGGCAAGGAGCATCTGCCCGGTTGTGTGGCGCTGGTGGGGCTTATCATCCTGGCGAGCCCTGCCCTGAACCTCCACGTCCGCGCCGCCTTGGCCCAGGTTGCGGAGGATGTCCATGGCTCCGAAATTCAGGTTGCAATCGAGCAGGGGTTGCTGACCCTGGCTGTCCGCAACGCGCCACTTGCCGATGTTCTTCGCGCCATCGCCGACCAGGCAGGCTTCAAAGTCATCGTTAATAGCGATCTCAGCACCCCAGTCACGGACTCGTTCGCCGGCGTCCCAGTGGACAAGGCCGTCAGGCGACTGGTGGGCAACACCTCGATGGTCATGATCTACGCCCCACCCCGGGGCGAGGCGGGGCCAATGCATTTGGTTGAGGTTCGCCTCTACTCGGCGCCAGAGACGCGCGTCGCTGCGACAAAGGGGCCCCCGGCGGCGAACCTGTACTTACCGGATCTCGCCCGGAAGGAGCAACTGGCCCAGGTCCTCGCCAAGGATGAGGATTCAATCGTTCGTGGGCGCGCTGCCGAAGCCCTGGGCAATTTCCGCGGCGAGCAGGCGGCCGCCGCGCTGGCTACGGCCCTGGCGGATGAAGACTCCTCGGTTCGTATCCAGGCGAGCGGCGCCTTAAGGAAGGTCGGGGCCGAAGGGGAGTCGGTGGCCCTGGGCGAAGTCCTGATGGGAGACCCCGATCCCAAGGTTCGCGAGCAGCCAGAGTACGCCGACCACGTTGTGGTTACTTTCGGCCGCAAAGCTCCTCGTGGCTTCGCGGCCACAGTAGACGAGCTAGGAGGAGAGATCCTTGTTGAGTGGCCAGAGATGGGCAGGGCTGTGGTCGGCGGCCTCGACGACGCCCAGGCCGAAGCCCTGGCGCAGCTAGACGGGGTTAAGGATGTGACGCGGGACCTGATGGTCCAGTGGGTTCCGGCCAACCCAGAGGTTCATGTGCTGGAATACCAGCCGATCAAAGACGAGGAGGTAGGGGCTGAGTTACACGTCGATCCGACGACGGCCTTCTTCTTCCCTATCCAGTGGAATATGCAGATCATCCAGGCGGATCTGGCCTGGCCAATCGAGCAGGGGATCCCAGCGGTCGAGGTGGCCATCCTCGATACGGGGATCAACCCAACCCATGTCGACATGGTCGGCAAGGTCGATCTCCTTCGCAGTAAGACCTTCGTGACGGCTTCGCCGTTTGGGCCCGACCTAGTGAGCTTTGACGACTTCAACTTTCACGGGACCCATGTGGCCGGGATCGTTTCCACCAACAGCATCGGAACCGCTGGAGTGGCCCCCCACGTGACTTTGGTGGCCGTCAAGGTGTTGAATGCCGCTGGCTTCGGTTCCTTTGCCGATGTCATCAGCGGGATCCTGTACGCGACGAGCCTCCCGGTGGACATCATCAACATGAGCCTGGGAGCGACCATTCCCAAGCGCGGTGGGGCGGGCCGCTTGATCGGGGCCTTGAACAAGGCGGTCAACTTCGCCAATACCCAGGGAGTCTTGGTGGTGGCTTCGGCGGGAAATCTGGGCCTCAATTCGGATAAGGATCGAGACTTGGTTCACGTCCCGTCCCAATCCGGAACGGCCGTTGGCGTCTCGTCCACGGGACCGACAGACGCCCTCTCCTCGTTCTCCAACTTCGGCCACTCCGCGGTCGAGGTCGCGGCCCCGGGCGGTGAGGACGCCCTTCCAAGTGATGACAACTTCGTCTTGTCACCCTGCTCCCGATCGAGCGTCATCATTCCGATCTGCGGAGCGTTCCCGGGTGTGAACTTCTATCTCAAACTCGTGGGCACTAGCCAGGCAGCACCCCATGCCTCGGGTGTGGCGGCTCTCATCGATTCCCGCTTCGGCGGTGGGCTCAACAGCGGTCAACTGAAGACGAGGCTCCAGCGGTCGGCCGATGATCTGGGGAAGAAAGGCGCAGATCTGACTTACTCCCAAGGCCGGGTCAACGCTTTCAGTGCTGTGACGCAGTGACCTCTTGAAGGCGAACGAGTCCTGAGCGGGTATGAATGCGGTCTGGTCAAGCTGGTCCAAACCGTTATTGCGTTTTTCTTTAAAAAATACGCTCAAAGTGGAAAAATGGAGGCGATGGCATCTTCACCAATCAAAAAGCTAGTGACCTGCCCCCAGTCATTAGAACCTAAATGTAGCTTTATTCTAAAAACACAAAGTATCGATAACACGATGAATAGTAACTCCAGTCCCGCCCAGCCAGGTATCATATTTCGGTGAAATAGACGCTCCGAGACGGCCCCTACGCAGGATACGTCTTCGAAGGGGGGGTCGTCCGCATCCCGGCTTTAGTTGTCCGGGACCTTGAGGCTCACGGAAACGCCGTCGCGGATCGGCACGATGGTGGTCATGAGGGTAGGTTCGGACGCCACCAAGCGGTTGTAGGCCTGCAGGCCGGCCGTCCATGTATCGCCGGGAGGCTCGGTGACCCGGCCGGACCAGAGCGCGTTGTCGGCAATCAGAAGGCCGCCGGTCCGAAGCCGCCTCAGCGCCTTGGGCACGACCTCGGGGTAGGCGTCCTTGTCGATGTCGTTGAAGATGATGTCGAAGGGTCCGGGCTCGGCCTCGATGAGTTCCAAGGCGTCGCCCGTCTTGAAGGTCGCCCGGTCTTCGAGGCCCGCCCGGGCAAAGTAGGCTCGGGCGTCTCGTGCGTTGTCGGGGTTGCCCTCCAAGGCGAGGAGGTGGCCGTCTGGCGGCAGGGCCTGGGCGAACCAGAGGGCCGAGTAGCCAAAGCCGCTGCCCAGCTCTAAAACGGTCCGGGCGCCGATGGCCCTGGCTAGAAGTGCCAGCAGCGAGCCCACCAGGGGCCCGACGATGGGAAACCCCTTCCTTTTTGCCTCGGCCTCCATCTCTCGAAAGATGGGGTGGCGCTCAGGAAGGAGGCTCTCCAGATAGGACTCAATGGCGGGGGCGATGATATTCATGATGGACCTCGGGAATCGGGACGGGGCCGCCTGTGTGACCAGGTCGCATCGGTGCCCTAGTAACCGTGCTGTTGGTAGTGCTTCGTCAATCCGATGGTGTCCTCGGCGACGAGGCGGCCGATCGCACCGCTGGAGTAGACGCCCAGGACGATGGTCCCGTCTGAGCGCAGAATGAACCCTGTAGCGTGGAGGTAGAGCGGCCCTTCGTTGATGTAGGCGCCGATGGTCGAAACCATCTCCCGGGCGTCGAGCCCGTAGAGGACCGGGTAGGTGAGCGTATTGCCCTCCACTGTCTTTTGTGCGTCTTCTTCCGAGTCCACTGAAAGCGCCACCACCTGGGTGCCGATCTTGTTGAACTGGTCGACCTTTCCTTGAAAGTCAGCCAACTGCTGATTGCAGAACGGTCACCAGTGTCCCCGGTAGAAGAGCACCACGCCCCAGCTGTCGCCCAGGTCGCCGGGGATGGTCATCTCCCCGCCACCCACTCTTGGAGCTACGATTGTCGGAAACTGCTGGTCGTTTTCCAAGCGCATGGTTTTTCGTCTCCAATCAACGAGTTGGCGGCATCTAGGCGGTCCCCTCGGGGACGTCGCCCTCGGGGGCGGCCGGCGTCAGAATTTCGGGCTCGCTCATCCGGTGGCGGGCCGCAAGCTGGCGGATGAGCTTCGGAGCCTCGCTGTGGCCGCGCTCGGCCAGGGCGAAAAGGGCTGCGAAATCGCCGATGAGCTTCTCCTTCACGTGCGGGTGCTCCAGGCACGCGCCGCACACCACTACCGCTCCCGCCTCGCTGAATGCCACCCGCTGGAGGTGGCCCGCCAGCCCGCAGGCAGGGCAGGCCTCGCCCGTCGCCTTGCCCGGCAGCTGCTGGAGGATCTCCTTTGCGGCCCGGCGGGTGAGCTGCAGCATGGAGAAGGTCGCCCCGGACCAGAGAAGCCTGGGGACGTCTCCGAGCAGCGCCTGGAGCTTGGTGATGAAGATCCGGTTGACGGCATGCCAGTTGCGGCCCATCCCGCCTTCGAAGGCCTCGGTGTATTCGCCGTAGCTGGCGTTGAGCTCCTCGAGCGCCCCGGCAGGAAGGCTCGCCAGTGCGCGGGTGTGGAGGTGGTCGAGGAAGGGACGCCAGTCGGAGAGAAATTCCTGGCAGTGGACGGTGGAGAGGAAGCAGAGGTAGAAGATGAGGTCGCGCCGGAGGACTTCCTCGTCGAACTCAAGCGGCGGACGCTCCATATCGGCCGTCCATGTCGCCGCGGGATCGACGATCATCTCTCGGCACTCGGGCAAGAGCGTCTCGTAGTCCGCCCATAGCGCCTCGGCGCAGCGTTCTTCGGGACTTGGGGTCTTACGTCCGAGCCAGCGGCTCACCGCTCCCACGTAACTCCTCCGCTAGTCGCGGCGGTAGTCCTCGGGCTTGGGGGGCGGTTGCCGGTCCCGGCTCGGTAGGTCCTTCTTCGCGTCGGTCACCGGGTGGTGGGCGCGAATCTCCCCCGTGGCTATCTTGGCGTCGTGCTCCAGGACGATCCGGGTCTGTTCGGCTCGAACCCGCTTGATAGCTTCCTGGTCCCCCAGCGCCTCGAGGCAGGGGACTTGATCGTCGAGCAGCGCCCACATGGCCATATATTCGTATCTCTCTTGGGCCGCCAGCTCGTTGACCTTGTCTTGCAGGATCTTTAGCGCTCCGGCCGGGTCGCCCGCTTCCAGTACCTTCTTGGCCTGTTCTCGAACCTCTTGCATCGGTGCCATGGACCGCTCTCCTTACTATTTCGCCCATCGTCGCGCCTCACGCTCCAGTGTATCACGGAAGGCGGGAATGGCAAGCGGGATGGGTGGGAAGACCTCACGCCGAGGCGGTGGCGCCCTCGATGAGCACCTTGGCGTCCACCACCATGGTTCCCTTCTCGTAGACGACCAGGGGGTTGATGTCGACCGACGCCACAGCCGGGTGGTCCTCCACGAGCCGGGAGAGGCTGAGAATCATCTCCACCAGCGCCTCGGCGTCGCGGGGTGGCGCTCCGCGGTAGTCGGCGAGCAGCGGCGCACCCTTGATCTCGCCCAGCATCCGGCGGGCCTCGGCCTCGGCCACAGGGACGAGGCGGAAGGTGACGTCCTCGAGAAGCTCGACCCACACGCCCCCGAGGCCGAACATCAGCGCCGGGCCGAACTGCTCGTCTCGGGTCATGCCGAGGATGACCTCGAGGCCGGCCTCGGCCATGGGCACGACGAGGAGGTCGGCCCCTGCCGCCTCGGGCAGGGCCTGGCCCACCCGGCTGCGAATCTGCTCGAAGGCCGCCGCAACGGCCTCCGGGCCGTCTAAGCCCAAGGCCACCCCCCCCCACGTCGCTCTTGTGGAGCACCTCAGGCGAGCAGAGCTTGAGCGCCACGGGGTAGCCGATATCCGAGGCGGCCTCGACGGCCCCGCCGAATGAGTTAACCACCCGCGAGGTGGGCACGGTGAAGCCGTAGGCGGCGAGCAGCTCGTAGGCCTCGGCCTCGGTCAGGTGGCGGGGGGCTGACGCGGCGGTCTCGACCAGCTCGTGCATGGGCCGCTCCCTTACCGTCCGGCGGGCTCTTTATAGAGCTGCGCCAGGGCCTTGATGCCCCGCTCGGGGGTCGGGAAGACCGGCACCCCCATCTCATGGATCTTCACCCGCTCTTCCCGCTCCACCTCGGCCCCGCCGAGGAAGATGACGAGGTCTCCCCGCTCGGGGTCAACGGCCGTGTGGGCGTCGTGTATGGGGTCGCCGAAGATTAGCCCGAGGACGTCGAAGTGGTCGGCGGCCTTCGCGGCCACGTCGGCGTAGATCTCCGCGGTGGCGTCTCCTGTGAGATCGAAGGGGTTGCCTACGACGAAGTGCTCGGGAAGCTCCCCGCGCAGGCTCGCGTAAAGGTCGTCGGGGAGGTGTGGCACCTCGAGGTCGCACTCCACCGCCGCGTCGGTGGCGACGATCGCCGCCCCGCCCGAGGAGGTGAGAAAGAGGATGCGACGGCCCTTTGGGCGCTTCATGTAGGCCAGCGCCTTGGCGTAGTCGTAGAGCTCCTCAAGGGTCTCGGCCCGGTAGATTCCGTACTGGCGGAAGACCGCCTCGTAGATTTCATCCCGTCCGGCGAGGCTTTTTGTGTGGCTCTCGGCGGCCACCCGGCCCCGCTCGGTTCGGCCCGCCTTGAAGATGACGAGCGGTTTCTCGCACGCTTCGACCGCGGAGAGGAATTTGCGGGCGTCTTTCACGCCCTCCAGGTAGATGGCGATCGCCCGGGTGTGGTCGTCCTGGGCGAAGTAGCGGATGAGGTCGCTTTCGTCCACATCACACCGGTTGCCCATCGAGACGAAGCACGAGACCCCGAGCCCCTCGAGCTGGGCCCAGTCCATGAGCGCCGCTCCCACCGTGCCGCTTTGGCTGACCAGCGCGATGGGCCCTTGGTTGGTCAGCAGCGGCCACGAGGCGCACAGGCCGTGATATGGGTGGTTGATGCCCTGGCAGTTGGGCCCGACGACGGCCACCCCTCCCTTCGTCGCGGCCTCGACGAGCTCGGCCTCCAGCGCCTCGCCGGCCTCGCTGGCCTCCTTGAAGCCGCCCGTGATGACAATGGCCGCCCCGACGCCCTTCTCGCCGCACTCGGCGACCACGCCCGGCACGAACCGGGCCGGGACGATGACGACGGCGAGGTCCACCGGCTCGGCGAGGTTGCTGATCGAGGCGGAGACGGGCCGGCCGAGGATTTCCTCGGCCTTGGGGTTGATGGGGTGGACGGGCCCGGCGAAGCCGGCATCGATGATGTTTTTCATAATCTCGTGGCCGAGCTTGGACGGATCGGTGGAGGCCCCGACGACGGCCACGCTCCCTGGGAAGAAGAGCTTGCGCATCTGCTCGGGCGTTTTGAAGGCTGGAGCGTCCACAACGCTTCCCTCGGCAGTTTGGGTGCGACTATTTGTGGGGAGGAGAAAATGGCGCGGGTTTCCCTATTCTACCCGGATTGCGAGGCAAGGCAAGGGAAAAAGCGGGATACGGATGAATGGGTAAGCGCGCTCTCCTCGCCCCACGGGGGTTTCATCGCGGAACCTTGCACCGGCACGGGTGCCGTGCTATGATTGCGCCTTCCTAATCGCCGGACACCCCTCGAAGGAGGATAAGGACGTGGCCAGGGTATGCGCGATCTGCGGCAAGGGCCCCCAGTTTGGGCACAACATCAGCCACTCCCACCGGGTCACCAAGCGCCGCTTTAATCCCAACCTGCAGAAGATGCGCATCCAGCAGGCGGGCAAGGTTCGCCGGGCATACGTCTGCACCCGGTGCCTGCGCTCCGGACGGGCCCAGAAGGTGTTCTGAGGGGTGTAGAAGGGCCGGGGCGGGCTGCGTCAGTTGCGTGAGTGGCCGAGGCGCCGCCTGGGCCGGGCGGAGTCCTTGACCCGGTGCACGTTGAGCACCGCCTTAATCTTTCCAATCTCTCCCATCACCCGCTGCAAGTGGCTGAGGTCGAGAATGCCGATATCGAGGTGAATTTGCGCCTGATCGTCCCCCGACGTCTGGACGGTGCACTCGGAGATGTTTACCTTGCACTCGGCGATGGCGCTCGTGATCTTGGCCAGAACCCCCGGACGGTCGACCGTCTCCACCAGGATACGCACCGTGTGGGGTGTCTTCCTCGACACGTCCCACTGGACGTCGATTCTCCGCTCCGGGTCCACCTCGAGCGACACTAGGCCCGGGCAGTCGGTCGTGTGGATGGACACGCCGCGGCCGCGGGTGACGTAGCCAATGATCTCGTCGCCGGGGACGGGATTGCAGCACTTGGCGAAGTGGAGCAGGACGTCCTCGATTCCCTTGACCTTGACGCCCTCGGCCTGCTCGGGCCTCTCGGGCGGGGCGGCGACGGTCGCCTCCGCCTCCTTGAGGCGGAGGGCCTCGAGCTGGTCTTCGGGTAACAGCTTCATCACCACTTGGCGGATGGCGACCTTCCCGTAGCCGATCTTCACCAGCAGATCCTCGGCCCGCTGGCAACCGAACCGTTTGCCGATCTCCAAAAGCTCCGGGCTCTTGAGAGCCGCCGCCGGGTCCAGGCCGTGCTTGGTGAGCTCTTTGTGGAATATCTCCTCGCCTAGGCTGAGAGCGTGCTTTTTCTGCTCCGCCTTGACAAAGGAGCGGATTTTCTCCCGCGCGCGGCCCGTCTTGACGAACTTCAGCCAGTCGCGGCTCGGCTGATGGCGGGCGTCGGTCAGAACCTCCACGATGTCGCCGTTTCTCAGCTGGGTCTTGAGGGCCACCATCTTGCCGTTGACCTTGGCCCCAACGCAGCGGTTGCCCACCTCGGTGTGGACGGCGTAGGCGAAGTCCACCGGGGTGGCGCCCCGGGGCAGGGCCTTGACGTCGCCCTTGGGGGTGAAGACGTACACTTCGTCGGGGAAGAGATCCACCCGGACGGTTTCCATGAATTCGCGCGGGTCTTCGAGCTCCTGCTGCCACTCCAGCAGCTGGCGGAGCCAACGGAACTGCTCCTCGTCCTTGGCCGCGCCCTCCTTGCCCTCTTTGTAGCGCCAGTGGGCGGCGATGCCTTCCTCGGCGGTGCGGTGCATCTCATCGGTGCGAATCTGGAACTCGACCGGCTCGCCCCTAGGGCCGATGATGGAGGTGTGGAGCGACTGGTACATATTGCTTTTAGGCATGGCGATGTAGTCTTTGAAGCGCCCGGGGACGGGCTTCCACACCGAGTGGATGATGCCCAGGATGGAGTAGCACAGGCGGACCGAATCGGTGATGATGCGCAGGCCCGAGATGTCGTAGACCTCCTCGAACGAGATGTTCTGCTTCAACATCTTGGTGTAGATGCCGTAGAGGTGCTTGGAGCGGCCTTCCACGTGGCCCGGCACCCCCGCGTCAGCCAGGGCCTTGGCGACGAGCTCGCTCAGCTCGTTGACGGCCCCCTCGCGCTCGGGCTGGGAGCGCTGGAGGCGGGACTGGAGGTCGGCGTACTCCTCCGGATGGAGGTGGGCGAGGGCCCGGTCTTCGAGCTCGGTCTTCATCCAGTTGATCCCGAGCCGGTGGGCAATGGGCGCGTAGATGTCTAAGGTCTCACGAGAGGTGCGTCTCCGCTTGAGCTCGGGAACGTATTCGAGGGTTCGCATGTTGTGGAGCCGGTCGGCGAGCTTGATGAGGACGACCCGGATGTCCTTGGCCATCGCGAGAAGCATCTTGCGGAAGTTCTCCGCCTCTTTTTCCTCGCTGCTGGAGAAGGTCATCTTGGATATCTTGGTCACGCCGTCCACGAGGTCTGCGACCTCGGAGCCGAAGAGCTCACTGATGCGATCGAGCGAGGTGAACGTGTCCTCGACGGTGTCGTGGAGCAGACCCACGGCCACCGTGACCGGGTCCTGCTTCAGCTGGGTCAGGATGTAGGCCACCTCGAGGGGATGGCGCAGATATGGCTCGCCCGAAAGACGCACCTGGCCCTTGTGCACCTTGGCCGAGAAGATGTAGGCGCGATCGATGATGTCGAGGTCGGCCTGGGGATAGTAGGAGAGGATCGCGTCACGGCTGTCTTCGATGCGAATCACCACGGGCGTTCATCTCCCTTGGCCGGCATGGGTCCGGTCACTCGGGCGATGGCGGATCTCCCGGCGGCTCTGGGCTTTGAGGGGTGACGTCGATCTCGTCGGGTTCCCGGTAGGTTTTGCGAAAGTCCTTGATTGCCTGCGCCAGACCCTGGCCGAGGGCGGGCAGACGGGTGGCGCCGAAGAGCAACACACAGATGGCCAAGATGATGAGCAGTTCCGGAAGGCCGAGGCCAAACATCCACCCTCTCCCTCTTTAACGGGCTGCGAAGCCGCCCCGGGACGCCTAAGCCCCTTGTAACATCTACGGTTATGCTAATCTCATGCTAGCAAGGGGCCCTGTAGGTGTCAAGGTCTTTCGGCCCAGGGGCGGCTTCGACTCCGCCTCTTACGCTCAAGGGTGCTTTTTTCAGTTCCTGGAATCTGTAATGAAGGGGAGCGCTCAGGGGGCCTTATTATTGGTTTGTAAGTAGGTCGGGAAGAGGTCGGCGTCCACCTCCACCTGGCGGGTTTGGCGTAGCCGCTGGATCCAGGCGGAGTAAAGGGCGTTGGCCTTCTGCTGGCGCAGCCGAGAGGCGAGCGCCTTTCGGGCCGAAGCGAACCCTTCCTCCGAAATCCCTTTGAGGCCGATGACCGTGAGCACGGCGGCCCCCTCGGCGGTCGGAACGGCACCGAACGCGCCCGGCCGCAGGCTGAAGGCGGCTCGGATGTATGGCCTGTCGGCTTCGATTTTGGGAACCGGGCCCCGGCGCGTGAACCATCCCGTGGCGGTCTGGGTCGTGGAGAGCTTCAGCCGCTTGGCCGCCTCGGCCATCTCATCGACGCTCGCGACCGATTTGGCCAGCGCCTCAGCCTCCTCGATGGCTCGCTGACGCCCTTGAGAGCGCTCGTATGCACGCTCCACATCGGCTCGGATGGCCTCTAGGGGTGGCACGTGCTCGGGCTCGCGTTTGGCCAGGGCGATGAGGTAGCTGTTGCGTTCTCCCTCGATGACGTCGCTGACCTCACCCTCCGCCATGCGAAAGGTCTCCTTTCGCATGGCCTCTTCGTCCGGCCGAAGCCCTGCCGGCAACGGCTCATTGCGAGCGAAGAGGTCGGTTGTGGAGACGGGGCGGCCCTCCTTTCCAGAAAGCGCCGCCGCCCCATGCGCCCCTGAGGCCCGGACGGCCTCCAGAGCCACGTCGGCGGCGTCCTGGGCAAAGTAGCGGGTTTCCTCGGCGATGAGGATCTTGCGAATCTCGCCCTCGACCTCCTCGAAGGCCTTTGTAGAGGCGGCCTCCTTGGCTTCCACCTTGATCACGTGGTAGCCGAACGGCGTCTTCACGGGCCCCCCCACCTGGTCGCCCTCAAGCCCGAAGGCGACCTCTTCGAAGGGCTTGATCATCTTGCCCCGGCCGAAGAAGCCGAGATCACCCCCTCGGGGGGCCGATGGTCCCTGTGAGTTGGCCTTCGCCAGGTCGGCGAAGTCCTTCCCGCTTTGGGCGTCCCTGAGCAGCGCCTCGGCCCGGGCCTTGACCTTGGCCTCCTCTTCGTCGGATGCGTTGGTAGGGAGCTTCAGCAAGATGTGGCGAGCGTGGACCCGCTCCGGCTTCCTGTACTCGTCGATGTGAAGCTCGTAGTACTCCTTCAGGCGTTTCCGGTCGAGCACGACCTCCTTCTGGTACGTCTCGGGCCGAAAGACGAGGTACGCCATCTGCCGTCGCTCGGGAACGGCGAACTCCTGTTTGTGCTCGCGGTAGAACGCCTCGATGGCCTCCGGGGTCACGGCAACGTCCTTGGCGAAGTCTTCGGCCTTGAGCAGCAGGAAGGTCGTCGAGACCTGCTCGTGCTCGATCTGGTAGGCGGTTCGGACCTCCGTCTCGGTGGCATGGATTCCGTCTTTAAAGGCCTCCTGGACCTGCTCTAGCAGGAGCAGCTTACGGATGGAGTCCTCGTATTGAGTCGGGGTAATCCCCCTGTTTCTAAGGAGGTTCAAGTAGCGGGTCCGGTTGAAGAAGCCTCCCACCTGGAAGGCGGGGTGGCCCTCGATGTAGCGGATCACCTCGGCGTCGGAGACCGAAAAGCCCTCCTGCCGGGCCATGGCCAGCAGCAGTCGGTTTTCAATCAGGCCGTCCAGGGCTTGATGGGAGAGTTTCAACCGCTGGATCATGGCCTCATCGAGCTGGTTCTTGAAGAGCTTGCGGTACGTATCCAGGTTGCGGCGGTAGGCCGTCTGGTATTCGCCCAGGGTGATGGGAATGCCTTCGACCTTGGCGATGACCTTTGAGTCGGCCGCCTGGTCGCCGCGGGAGAAGTACCCGGCGCCCCAGGAGATGAATGTGAGCGCCACCGCGATGAGGATGAAGCGGAGAAACACCGATTTGATGTTCTTGCGAATTTTATAGAGCATGGTCCATACGAGACCGGCGGGTTGTCACCCAACCCGCCGGTTGTGTGTGAAGGCGCCCAGCATAGCCGACGGGTGCAGGAGGTGCAAGGCTTTTTTGCCGAAAAAGGGCTTGCTACCCCCCTGGATTGGTGATATAAATCGGCCAACTATCTCTAAGAACTTCAACGGCTTTCTCCAAGGGAGGCTGTCTGCTCCCACCTGGGAATCCGCCGTTGCGGGAGTGCCCTCCTATGGTGTTTGATGCCCTCTTTGGCCTGTTCTCGAACGACCTGGCGATCGACCTCGGAACGGCCAACACCTTGGTTTACCTCAGTGGCAAGGGGATCGTGCTGAGTGAGCCATCGGTGGTGGCCGTCCACAAGGAATCGAAGCAAGTCCTGGCGGTCGGCACCAAGGCCAAGAATATGCTCGGGCGCACTCCAGGCAGCATCGTCGCCATCCAGCCCATGAAGGACGGGGTCATCGCGAACTTCGAGGTCGCAGAGATCATGTTGCGCCATTTTATCCAGAAGGTGCACAACCGCAAGACCCTCGTTCGGCCCCGGATCGTCATCTGCGTCCCCAGTGGTATCACCCAGGTGGAGAAGCGCGCCGTGCGCGACAGCGCTGAGAGCGCTGGCGCCCGGTCGGTCCATCTCATCGAGGAGCCCATGGCGTGCGCCATCGGGGTGGGGCTGCCCATCGACGAGCCCAGCGGCAACATGATTCTCGACGTGGGCGGCGGGACCACGGAGATCGCCGTCATCTCCATGAGCGGCATCGTCTATAGCAAGGGGGTCCGGGTCGGCGGCAACGTCATGGACGAGTGTATTGTGAGCTACGTCAAGCGGAAGTACAACCTGCTGGTCGGCGAGCGGACGGCCGAGGAGATTAAGATTCGGATCGGCTCGGCCTACCCGATGGAAGAGAAGCTTACCATGGAGGTCAAAGGGCGCGACCTGGTGGCCGGCATCCCCAAAACCCTGGTGATCAGCGATGACGAGATTCGCGAGGCCCTCTCCGAGCCCATCGGGACCATCATAGAGACCGTCCGTATCGCCCTGGAGCGCACGCCCCCCGAGCTGGCGAGCGACATCGTAGATAAGGGAATTGTGCTGGCCGGTGGAGGAGGGCTTCTTCGGGGGCTCGATATCCTGCTGCGGGACCAGACTGGGCTTCCGGTCACCTTGTCAGAAGACCCTCTCACCTCCGTCGTGCTGGGCACGGGCACGGTGCTGGAGTCCCCGGAACTGCTGAGACGGCTCGCCATCTAAGCCCCTGATGCGGGGCTATACCGCCCATGAAGAGACGGATTGCCAAACGTAAAACGGTCCTGTTGGTGGTTGCCATTGTTGTGTCGTCCTTAACGGTCATGTCCTTAGACGTACAGGGGGCCAAAGGGACCACGTGGGTGGAGAGCGTGGTGGTCTCGGCCCTGGCTCCCATCCAGAAGGCCGCGACCCGCACCGCCCGAAGCCTCGAAGGCATATGGTCCAGCTACATCGATCTCGTCGGGGTGCGTGCTGAGAGCGAAACCCTGAGGCGGGAGCTTCGCACCCTGCAGGTGGAGAACAACCGCCTTATCGAGCAGAACCTCAAGTTGCATCGACTCCAGAAGCTGCTGGCCGTAAAGCGGGAGGCTCCGGCCTCGATGATGATGGCCAACGTGGTGGGGCTCGACCCCACCACCTGGTCCAATGTGCTTCTCGTCGACCGGGGCAGCGATGATAAGGTCTCCAAGGAGATGATCGTCGTAAGCGGTGACGGCCTGGTGGGTCGCGTCATTCGAACCAGCCCACGGGCGAGCAAGGTCTTGCTCTTGACCGACGTCCGCCACGCCGTGGACGCCCTCATCCAGCGCACGAGGGACCGGGGCGTGGTGGTGGGCATGAACCGCTCGAGCTGTCTGATGAAGTACATCCCGCTTGAGGCCAAGGTCGAGGTGGGCGACCGGGTCATTTCCTCGGGGCTGGGAGGCTTGTACCCCAAGGGCTTGATTATTGGGACGATTACCCGCGTGGCCAAAAGCAGCGGCGGCCTCCACCAAGAGGCCATCGTTCGGCCAAGCACCGATCTGGAGCGCATCGAAGAGGTCTTCATCAACGCCAAGCGATAGCCGTGTCCGCCATCTTTATCCTCAACCTCTTTATTGTCTCCTTTCTGTTCCAATCGACCCTTGCCCCATACGCCACCGTGGCGAGCGTGCGCCCCGACCTCATCCTCCTGCTGGCCTGCGTGGCGGGGCTCTTCTTCGGGCGCCGAAGGGGGCTGCTGCTCGGTGCGCTCGCAGGCTTCCTGCAAGACAGCCTCTCCGGGGGGCTCTTTGGGCTCAACATCCTGAGCAAGGCTCTAGTGGGTCTTGCGGCCGGCGCGCTCCAGCGGAACGTGGGTCTCCACCACCGCCTCCTCCAGGCGCTGTTGGTTGCCGTCCTGACCGCCTTCGACGGCCTGGTGACCATCGTCCTCGTGCGCCTTTTCTACGGCGGCGAAGCCCTCGTCCTCCCCACGGTGGTTCTACTTGTCTACCAGACCCTCTATAATGTCCTGCTGGCTGTACCCTACTTCGCCGTCCTGAGCCGGGTGGCTCGCCGCTACCTTCCTTCCGGTGGGTTTGCGGACATCCCTGCCGCCCCGTCGGGCCTGCGCCAGCTCCTCCAGCGGACCCGCTACCGGGTCCCATAGCAACGGGAGTCGCCTGAATGATCTACCGCACCGCCGGGTCCGCCCAGAGCCCAGGCTTGCGGCCCCGGCTGCTCGGTTTCCTCGCCGTCGTCGTGTTCATCTTCGTTGCCCTGGTCGTGCGGCTGGCCAACCTCCAGATTGTTCACGGGCCCCACTACCGCTCGCTCTCGGAGAACAACCGCATCCGCGTCCAGTCGGTCGCGGCTCCCCGAGGCAAGATCTTCGATCGGGACGGCCGGCTCCTTGTCGAGAACCGGCCGGCCTTCAACCTGATGGTGGTCCGTGAGGATATGAGAAACCCGGAGAAGACCCTTCAGCGCCTCGGTCGGCTGGTGGTAGTGAATCGGGCGGCAGTCAAGCGGCGCATGGAGCGAGTGTCTCCCTATCGGCCCGTCCTGATCAGCCGCGACATCCCGCGTGACGCCCTCGCCTTCGTCTCCGAACACAAGCTCGACCTGCCAGGGTTGCGCATCGTCGTCGAGCCCCTTCGTGAGAACGAGCACGGGGAGATGGCTGCCCACCTGCTCGGCTACTTGGGGGAAATCAACGAAAGCCAGCTAGCTGCCCTCCGGGACAAGGGCTACCAGGTGGGCGATTTGATCGGCCAGTACGGGGTGGAGCGCCAGTACGAACCCTTGCTGCGGGGTCGAGGCGGCGTCCGCCAGGTCGAGGTGGACGCCCTCGGGCGGGAGCTTCTGCAGCTCGAGGGCCGACAGCCCAAGCCGGGCTTCGACCTTCTGCTGACCATCGATTTGACGTTCCAACGGTTGGCCGAGGAGCTCATGGCCGACCACAACGGCGTCATCATCGCGATGGACCCCCGCAACGGGGAGGTGTTGGCATTCGTTTCACGGCCCGCGTTCGACCCCAACCTCTTCGCAAGCGGTATCTCGGAGAAGGCGTGGAAGAAGCTGACAGAGAATCCCGACCACCCGATGCAGAACCGGGCCATCCAGGGCCAATATCCCCCGGGAAGCATCTTTAAGATTGTCGTGGCCGCCGCCGCATTGGAGGAAGGGACCGTCACGCCCAACGATACCATCACCTGTGCGGGCCACTACGAGTTCGGCGACCGGATTTTTCGTGATTGGAAGAAAGAGGGCCATGGGGAGGTCGCCCTCCACAAGGCCCTCGTCGAGAGCTGCGACGTCTATTTCTACCAGATCGGCTACGCGGTGGGCATCGACCGGTTGGCGGCATATGCCCGTGGCTTTGGTCTGGGAGCGCCGACGGGGATCGGGCTGGAGCATGAAAAGGCCGGGTTGGTGCCGAGCCGGGACTGGAAGCTGCAGACCAAGGGAAAGCCGTGGCAGCCCGGCGAAACCCTGGGGGTGGCCATCGGCCAAGGCTTCAACCTGGTGACGCCGATGCAGATGGCCGTTATGGTCAGCGCCATTGCGAACGGCGGCACGCTCCTTAAGCCTCACCTCGTCCGGGAGGTGCGTCGGCCCGACGGGCGGGTCGTGGAGCGTGTCCAGCGGGAAGTGACTGGGACCCTGCCGGTCAGCCCCGGCACGTTGGACCTCGTGCGCAGGGCTCTGCGGGGCGTGGTCAACGAGCCGAAGGGCACCGGAGCCAGAGCCCGCCTGGAGGGGGTGGTGGTTGCGGGCAAGACCGGCACGGCTCAGGTCATCCAACAGCGCCCCGATGAGGACAATGAGACGTTCCAGCAGAAGCTGCCCAAGCATCTGCGCGACCACGCCTGGTTTGTGGCCTTCGCTCCGTTCGATAAACCCTCGATCGCCCTGGTAGTGTTTATCGAGAACGCAGGCCGTGGAGGGGCACACTTCGCCTCACTGGCCAGAAAGCTCATCCGGGCGCACTTGGGTCGCCGTCCCAGGCGCATGGCCGGTACGCACAGGAGGTAGGCCGTGGCGACGGATGTCAGGCGGTGGTTCCGAGCCCTCGACTGGGGCCTGCTCGGGTTGACCCTCCTGTTGGCCGCCTGCGGGGTGGTGCTCATCTACAGTGCCACCCATGCGAAGGCCTCTTCGTATATTCAGGCCAGCTACGTCCGACAGCTGTGGTGGTTGCTCGTGGGGGTGATGGCCATGGTGGCGGCCCTGATGGTGGACTACCGTATCATCGCGCGCTACGCTTACGTCCTCTACGGCGTTGGTATCGCTGCCCTCGTCTACGTCCTGGTCTTCGGACCCGCCGTGGCTGGGGCCAAGCGGTGGTTGATCTTAGGTCCGGTGCGGTGCCAGCCATCCGAGTTCATGAAGGTGGTCCTGGTCTTAGTCCTGGCTCGGTATACCGCTGATGTCCAGAAAGGCAAGGCTCTATCCCTTCGCCAGCTCGCGCTCCCCGCCCTGTTGGTGGCAGTTCCGGTAGGTCTTATCGCCAACGAGCCGGACCTCGGCACCGCCACCATGCTTGGGCTCGTAGCCGGCGGCCTGATTCTGCTGGCGGGGGTGGAGCGTCGGGCGATCCTCATCGTGGCCGTCACTCTGCTGGGGGCGATGCCGTTCGGTTGGACCATGCTGAAGGGCTACCAGAAGAGCCGCCTCCTGACCCTTCTCGACCCGACCGGCGACCCCTTGGGGGCTGGCTACCACGTCATCCAATCGAAGATTGCCGTCGGGTCGGGGAGGTTTCTGGGCAAGGGGCTAATGCAGGGAACCCAGGGCCGGCTCAACTTTCTTCCCGCACAGCACACCGACTTTATCTTCAGCGTGCTCGCCGAGGAGCTCGGATTCATCGGTGCGGTCTTCCTCCTTGCGCTTTTTCTCGGCTTCCTCTTAAAGAGCATTGAGGTGGCCTTCCAGGCCAAGGACCGCCTTGGGGCCATGACGGCCGCTGGGCTTACCTGGATGCTCGCGCTCTATATCACCTTCAACGTCGGGATGACGGTGGGCCTCTTGCCGGTGGTCGGCATCCCGCTGCCGCTGGTCAGCTACGGCGGATCCTCCCTGGTCGCAACGATGGTCTCGGTCGGCTTGCTCCTGAACATCAAAATGCGTAAGTTCCCATACTGACCCACCAGACTTGACACAGCCTAGGCCCTGGTCTATTGATAAAAGGGTTCCATCAAGGAGCAGCGCACCGCCTGTTCCCCCCCGGACAGGTGTTCGATCCACCGCGGGGAGGTGTAGTCATGAATCCTTACGACGCCCTGTTGCCATTCGTCCGGCGTCCCTCCCGCTACCTCGGCTGCGAGCTGAACGTCATCCGCAAAGAGCCCCACGAGGTCGATACCTCCGTGGCCCTGGTCTTTCCCGACAAGTACGAGGTGGGGATGAGCCACCTGGGCCTGCGGATTCTCTACGATATTCTCAACCGTGAGCCCCGGGTCGCCTGTGAGCGGGTGTTCTGTCCCGACACCGACTACGAGGCGCTCCTGCGCCGCCGGAAGCTCCCCCTGGCCAGCCTGGAGAGCAAGCGGCCTCTGAGCGCCTTTGACATCGTCGGCTTCTCGCTCCAGTACGAGCTTTGCTACACTAACGTCCTGAACGCCCTTGAGCTGGGCGGCATCCCGCTGCTGAGCGCCGAGCGAACGCGGCAGGACCCCCTGGTTATCTCCGGGGGGCCGTGCTCGACGAATCCAGAGCCCATAGCCGATTTCCTCGACGCCGTTGTGGTGGGCGATGGGGAGGATGTCGTCCTGGATATCCTCTCGGTTTACCAAGGCTGGAAGGACTCGGGCTCCGGGCGTAACGCCCTTCTTGAGGCGCTCGCGCAGGTCCAAGGCATCTACGTCCCGGCGTTCTACGAGCCGGCCTACCACGCGGACGGCTCCATCCGCGAGGTCAAACCGCTCAAAGAGGGTGTGGGGCCGGTGGTGAAACGGGACGTCATGAACCTTGAGCGCGCGGCCTATCCCACCCGGCCGGTCGTCCCGTTTGCAGAGATAGTCCATGACCGCATCGTCCTCGAGACGGGTCGGGGCTGCATATGGAAGTGCCGTTTCTGCCAAGCCGGCTCCATCGACTGGCCGGTTAGGGAGCGGTCCATCGACACCTTGGTGCGCCAAGCTCTCGAGAGCCTCGCCGCGAGCGGCTACGACGAGCTCAGCCTGGCCAATCTCTCTATCGGGGATTATTCAGACCTCCACGGGCTTGTGTTCGCGATCATGGATCGCCTTGCCGGCGACCGTGTCTCGGTGAGCCTTCCGTCGCTTAGGCCCGGTACCCTGTCGCCGGCGATTATCAGTGAGATTCAGCGTGTCCGAAGGACCGGCTTCACCATCGTTCCCGAGGCCGGCAGCCAGCGACTCCGGCGCCTCATACGGAAGGTGCCGACCAACGACGACATCTTCCGGTCCGTGGAGGAGATAATCGGCGCAGGGTGGGAGAGCCTGAAGCTCTATTTCATGATCGGCCTGCCGACCGAGACAGAGGACGATTTAGAAGAGCTCACGGACCTCTGCAACGAGGTCCTCCGCCGGGCCCGGGCCCTGGGCCGGGTCAAGCAGATCGCCATCTCGGCGAGCCCCTTTGTCCCGAAGCCCGCGACCCCATACCAGTGGTGTGGGCAGGATCCGTTTGAGACCATACGCGAGAAGCAGGCCTTTCTCGCCGGCCGTCTTCGCCAGCGGGCCTTTCGCCTCCGTCGTCAGGACCCCGAGATGAGCTTCCTCGAGGCCGTCTTCTCACGAGGCGACCGGCGGCTCGGCTCTGTGGTTCGGGAAGCCCACCGGCGAGGGTGCACGTTTGACGGCTGGGGCGAGCACTTCTCGTACCCCAGATGGTTGGAAGCTTTCGAGGCCGTGGGCCTGGACCCCACCTGGTACGCCAATCGGACCATCCCCCTGGATGAGAACCTGCCCTGGGCTCATATACACATGGGCTACAATCCGCAGTTCCTGAAGCAGGAGTACCGCCACACGGTTGGGGCACCGCTGGTGGAGCCCGGTGAGGAGCGGGCCGAGACGCCCAAGGTCACGATTCCGCGGGCAAAGAGGCCCGTGGCCACCCGCCCCCGCGCGCGGCGCGAGCCCCCTCCGCGTTCGGTCCAGCGCCTCAGGGTCCGCTTCGCCAAGGAAGGGCTCCTTCGGTTCCTCTCCCACTTGGAGGTGGCCCGGGCCATCAAGCGGGCGGTTCGGCGGGCGGAGCTACCGGTTGCATACTCCCAGGGCTTCAACCCCCAGCCTCGGATCTCCTTCGGGCCGGCGCTGGCCGTAGGTGTGGCGAGCCAGTGGGAGATATTCGATATGGAGCTCATCAAGCTCGTCAGGCCTTCCCATGGTCTCGAGCGTCTTCGGGCCACGCTGCCCGAGGGGCTGCGGGTCATCGAGGTGGCCGAGGTGCCGCTCAAGGCCCCACCCCCGGACGAGGCCGTCTCAGCGCAGACCTTCCGGGTCTCTGGTCGGGCCTCTGCGTTCGCACCATCGAATGGCGAGCCCGCCCGCCACGCCCACCAGCGACGGCTGGATGCCCTGCTTTCCCAGGAGTCCATCCCCTACGTGAGGCGCAGGGGCCGTCGCACCGTGGAGCTTGACCTGCGCCCCTTCATCGTGGAGGCTCGGGTGGTGGATGCCGAGGATGATTGGCTCATGGTCGAATTCGACCTGCCCTTTAGCCGGGCGGGGAGCGCCAGGCCCCACGAGTTCATGGAGGTCTGCTACGGGCTTGAAGGTGAAGCCATCGGCGCGTTGCACATCGAGAAGGTGGCGGTGACGTGGCGGACGGGTGAGGAGCGTAGCTGAAAATGCAGATTATCGTGAACGCCGATGAGCACGAAACCCGCATCGCCCTTCATGAGAAGGACGTGGTGACGGAGCTCTATATCGAGCGCCACTCGGAGCTGGGCATTGTAGGCAACATCTACAAGGGCCGAGTCCTCAAGGTTCTTCCAGGTATGCAGGCGGCTTTCGTCGGCATCGGCCTGGAGAAGGCTGGGTTCCTCTATGTGGCGGACGTGGACGTCCAGGAAGTCCATTACGGATATGAGTCGATCTTCACCCCGGAGGCCGAAGGGGGTGACGCGCCGAGCCCGGTGCTGGCCGTAGAGCCCCACGAGCACGATCTCTCGTCGCCCAGCTACCCCATCGAGGACCTCCTCCAGGAAGGTCAAGACCTACTCGTCCAGGCGGCGAAGGATCCCATTGGGACCAAAGGCGCCAGGCTGACGACATTCGTCACCCTCCCTGGGCGCCACCTCGTCTTTATGCCCCACTCGACCAATGTCGGGATTTCGAGGCGCATCGAGGATGAGGCCGAGCGCGAGCGGCTGCGCGAGCTCATCGAAGCCATGAAAGGACAGGATGAGGGCTACATAGTCCGGACCGTGGCGGTGGGGATGGACCCGCCGGCCTTTCGGGCCGACATGATTTTTCTCAATAAGCTCTGGGGGACCATCAATGAGCGCTTTGAGGCGGCCCAGGCTCCCTCCCTCATCCACCACGATTTGAGCCTGGTGCTGCGCATCATCCGGGACCTGTTCACCGACGAGGTCAGCCGTCTCGTCATCGACAGCCCGCAGGAGTACCACGAAGCCTTGGAGTTCGTCCGCACCTTCTTGCCCCACCTCAAGGACCGCTTGGACCTCTATCATGGGGCCGAACCCATCTTCGACCATTACGGGATCGAGATGGAGGTGAGCCGGGCGTTGGGCCGGCGGGTCTGGCTGAAGAGCGGGGGCTACATCGTCATCGACCACACCGAGGCGCTCGTGGTCGTCGATGTCAATACGGGCAAGTACGTCGGCAAGCACGACCCCGAAGATACGATCCTAAAGACCAACCTCGAGGCGCTCAAGGAGATCGTCTACCAGCTCAGGCTCCGCAACATGGGTGGCATCATCATCATAGACTTCATAGACATGGAGCGCGAGGAGAGCCGCGAGCGTGTCCTCGCCGCCCTCGAGCAGGCGCTCAAAACCGACCGCTCGCGGACCCACATCGTGGGCATGAGCGAGCTGGGACTGGTCCAGATGACGCGCAAGCGGACCCGCGAGAGCCTCGCCCACACGCTCTGCGAGCCGTGCAGCTACTGCGAGGGCAAGGGGCTCATCAAGAGCGCCAGCACGGTCTGCTACGAGATGTTCCGGGAGATCGACCGCCTCGCCACCAAGCCCCTGCCGGGGCGCAAGCTCATCGTCACCGTCCACCCCAGCGTGGCCGAGCTCCTCTTCAACGAGGAGGCGGCGTCGCTCGAGCACTTGGAGAAGTCCCTGGGCAAGCGCGTCGTGATCAAGCCCGATGCCAGCATCCACCAAGAGCAGTTCGATCTTCTTACCATGTGAGCGGCGGGTTTAGTCCCTGCCATGCAAAAGGCCGATGGGAGGTCATCCCATCGGCCTTGAGTTTTTCCGTATACGGCTGGCCGACTAGTTGCCGTCGGATGCCGTGTCGGCGCAGAAGTCCTCGTAGTCGATGAACTCCGTTATGGTGGGGCTGTCCCCGCAGACGGGGCAGTTTGGGTCGCGTTGGAGCTTGAACTCGCGGAAGGTCGTCGTGAGCGCGTCGTAGGTGATGAGACGGCCTGCCAGGCTATCGCCCTGGCCGATGATGAACTTGAGCGTCTCGACGGCCTGGAGCAGCCCGACTACACCCGGTAGCACGCCCAGCACGCCGGCGTCGGCGCACGAGGGGGCGAGGTCCAGCGGGGTCGGGTTCGGGTAGAGGCACCGGTAGCACGGCCCGTTGTATGGGTGAAAGAGGGTGACCTGTCCCTCGAAGCGAAAAACCGAGCCGTGGATGTTGGGCTTGCCCGTCCAGACACTGGCGTCGTTGATCAGGTACCTCGTCGGGAAGTTGTCCGTGCCGTCTACAATGATGTCGTAGGGCTCGATGATATCAAGGATGTTGGCGCTGGTGAGCTGCTCCTGGTAGGTGCGGACCTCGGCCAAGGGGTTGATCTCGTTGAGGGTCGCCTTGGCGGACTCGGTCTTGGGGATCCCGATGGATGAGGTGTTGTAGAGGATCTGGCGCTGAAGGTTGCTTAGGTCCACGACATCGTTGTCAACGATGCCGATGGTTCCAACGCCGGCGGCCACCAGGTAGATGGACGAGGGGCACCCCAGCCCTCCGGCGCCGATGACCAGCACGCTGCTTTCAAGGATTTTGGTCTGCCCGGCGATACCCACCTCGGGAATCCGAATCTGGCGGCTGTAGCGCTCCGTCTCGACATCGGAGAGGACCCGGGGCTTCATAACGGGGTAGTCGAGCTCCCGCCAGCGTGTGAACCCTCCGGACATGCTGACGACGTTCGAGTAGCCCATATCGTGCAGGGTCTTGGCGGCCATGGCGCTGCGGACACCCCCGCCGCAGTAGACGATCAGGGGCTTGTCCCTCTCCGGCAGGGTCTTCTCCACCCGAATCTCCAGGAACCCGCGGGGGATGAAATGGGCGTCCTCGATGTGACCCTCGTCCCACTCGTTTTGCTCCCGGACGTCGAGAAGCGCCCAGGGCTCACCCGCCTTCAGCCGCTCGAGGACCTCCTCGGGCGTTATCTCTTTGATCTGGCCCTTCACCGCTTTGATGAGATCCTGAAACGTTGCGCTCATGAGTCCCGACTCCTCGTCACTTAGGTAGCCGCCGGTGGTCGTGTCTCTCCTCGGGGGGGATGAGGATACAGACCCACCATTATATCGTGCGGGAATGAAAAATCAAGGGGGTGAAGAAGGCTGGTAGTGCCCTAAATTGAACTGAACACCCACCCCTCCTGGAGCCTTCACGACGATGTCCCTACCGTAGCCCGCCCGATGGGGTCCGCCTCAGGTCCGCCTTAGGCGGACGGCCACCCGCCTCAGGCGGGTCCACTCGAATAGATAGCACACCGCAACACGGCCTGTCGTCTCGTACTTCGCTTACTTCGCGTACTCCGCGAATGAGTGCGATTCTTTTTGGCGGACTTCGATTTTACACGTTAGACACTTTTAGACACTTTTGACACTTGTGTCTAATGTGTCTAATCCCCCACAACCTATTAGATTTGCAGATATTTCTGGCGATTTCGAGTCTCAAAAAGGTGTCTAAAAAGCGGAAAGTGTCAAAGGCCTCCGGCGGGGACGGGAGGGAGGCCTCTCGTCACGTACTTCTCTTTTTTCGCGAACTTCGCGAATGAGGGGGGGGATTTTGTTTGCACGGGTTTCAAATCAGGACCACTACCCCTCAATGGGCAGCGTTGACGCGAAAGACGGTGATATGCTAGCTTGTGGGTTTGGGAGTGTCAGCCATGTGTGGCTGGCCGACTGAGCCATACCACGTGCTCGTCAATGGATGGAATCCGGCGAGGATTGATCGGAGGCCACAAAATCACGAGGATAAGCCGGCGTAGCTCAGTGGTAGAGCAACTGATTCGTAATCAGTAGGTCGGAGGTTCAAATCCTCTCGCCGGCTCCAGATCAACGTTCAGCCCTATCTTGAGACCCCAACCCATGGACCAGCCCGGCCTGGAGGCCATAGACATTCGGCGGATGTTTTCCGCCATCGCGCCGCGCTACGACCTGCTCAATCGGCTTTTGAGCGTGGGGCGCGACGCGGCATGGCGGCGCGAAGCCGTAAGAGCCCTTCCCGCCTCCGCCCAGGGCCGACCGTTGGCTGTGCTCGACGTGGCGTGCGGGACGGCGGACGTCGCCCTCGAGGTGCTCCGCCAGCGCCCGGGGGCCTGGGTTGCGGGGGTCGACTTCGCACTGCCGATGCTTCACGAGGCGCGACGGAAGCTCCGGGCGGGCGGCTTCAACGGCTCGTGCGCCCTTGCCGGGGCCGACGCCCTCCGGCTCCCTTTCCGCGACCACCTGTTCGACGCCGCCCTTATCGCCTTCGGCATCAGGAACGTCGCCGACCGGCGGGCCGGGCTCACCGAGATGGCCCGGCTGGTCAGGCCCGGCGGACGGGTCATCGTCCTGGAGTTCTCCCGTCCCGCCTGGAGGCCGCTCAGGTGGCTCTACGAGGCCTACTTCACGCAGATGCTGCCGTGGATCGGCCGGCGCCTCTCGGGCCACCCGACCGCCTACCACTACCTGCCCTCCAGCGTCCTCGCCTATCCGAGCCCCGAGGGTTTCTCTCAGCTCATGGCCGAAGCGGGCCTCGAAGGGGTTGGCTTCCGGCGCCTCACCGGTGGGATTGTGACCCTCCACGTCGGGACCGTGCGGGGGGGAAATGGCACGGGGGAGTGAGCGGATGAATCGATGGAGATTTATTCTCGGGGTCTTTGCCCTGTGCCTGGCCCTCGCCGGTTGCCGCTCAGCCGTGGGGGCGGCGAAGAAGATCGGCTCGGGGGTCCGCTCGGGGGTCGCCAAGATCACCGGGCACGAGCGGGCCGTGAGCAAAGAGCAGCTCCAGACCGCCGCGGCTGAAACCGAGCCCCAGAAAGTCCCTCCCCCTCCCAGCCCAGCCCCTGCCGCCACGGCTCCCGTGGAGGAGCGGTT
This sequence comes from Nitrospinae bacterium AH_259_B05_G02_I21, assembly GCA_027717595.1. Taxonomy (GTDB): domain Bacteria; phylum JADFOP01; class JADFOP01; order JADFOP01; family JADFOP01; genus JADFOP01. The sequence goes on from JALLOF010000003.1 coordinate 38,227, forward strand.
CGGCCTCGTGGTGGAAGAAAAACCCATCCAGCCTCCCCCGCCGCAGCCCGCTCCCAAACCCAAAGTCCCGCCTCGCCGCAAGGGCATGAAGGCCCCCTTTCCCCTCTCGCTGCTGCAGGGGGACTTCGGCCAAACCACCCCGCCGGGGGGCGAGTACTTCGCCAGCGCCATCGCAACCGTCGCCGCCAAGCTTCGGGGAGCCTTTCCACAGGTCTCCGGGGTGGTCATCCTGGCCAAAGGCGAAGATATATACATCGATCTGTCCAGCGACGGGCCGGTGCCCGAGGGCACGTTGCTCACCGTCTTTGAGGAGGGCGAGCCCTTCAAGCATCCCTTCACGGGTGAGATATTGGGGCGGCTCGAGAAGCGGGTCGCTACGGTCGAGCTGACCGAAGTGCGCGAGAAATTCTACATCGCCCGGCTGCTGGCCACAGAGCTTACCGAAAAGGTGGCCGCCGGCCAGAAGGTGCGGATTACGGCGAGCAAGCTGCGGCTCGCCGTGTTACCCTACATCAACCGCACGAGCGAGGCCATCGAGACCGATGAGATCACCCGGGCCCTGGCCCGTGCCCTGGAAGCCACAGAGCGCTTCGACCTCTACGACCAGGACAAGCTCGATATCCTTCTGCTGGAGAACGAGCTCGAGGCCGGCGATTTGGAGTCCCCCAAGGCCTTTCGCACCATTCGAGGCAAGTTGCCTGTCGATTACCTCTTGCTGAATTCGATTCGGACGGTGAGCGGGCGGTCCGTGCTCGACACCAAGGTCATCACCCCGTCCGACGGGGTCATCGTCAAGACCGTCAGCGCGCTCGTCAGGTGAGGCCTAATGTCGCCTAACTTGCTGATAACAGAGGATATCCATCGACCCGGCATGGGGGGATTGCCCTTGACACCCGCAAACACCTTGGCTAGGATAGCCCCCCGGGACTCGTCAGCGATTGCCCCGGGCCGTCTTTCTGTCGATTCTCCACGCACGACCGAAGGCGCTTTGGCCGCCAGCTTCGCCGACCCAGCGAGGGCACTGCCATGAGGATGAAAAAGAGCCACCTGCTTGCCCCGGGTCCGACCCCCGTTCCTCCCGAAGTGCTCGCCGCTATGGGCCAGCCCATTCTCCACCACCGGGCCCCCGAGTTCGGCGCCGTGATGGAGGATGTCCGGGCCGGTCTGCGATACCTCTTCCAGACCGAGGAAGAGGTCGTGACGTTCGCCGCCTCGGGCACGGGCGCCATGGAGGCCGCCGTCGTCAACGTGCTTTCGCCCGAAGATAAGGCCATTTGCATCCGGGGGGGCAAGTTCGGCGAGAGGTGGCAGGAGATATGCGAGGCCTACGGGGCCGAGGTCATCCCCATCGACGTCGAGTGGGGCAGCGCGGTCAACCCCACTCTGGTCGCCGACACGCTCCAGGCCCACCCCGAGGTGAAGGCGCTCTACGTCCCGGCTTCCGAGACCTCCACCGGCGTGCGCCACGACGTTGAGGCGCTGGCGCAGATCGTTCGTCCGACCGACGCCATCCTGGTCGTCGACGCCGTCACGGCCATTGGGGTCTTCGACATGCCGACCGACGCGTGGGGACTCGACATTGTGGTCTCCGGCTCGCAAAAGGCCCTCATGTTGCCGCCTGGGTTGGGCTTTTGCTGTGTAGCCACTAAGAAGGCATGGAAGCTGGTCGAACAGTCCACCCTGCCCTCGTACTACTTCGACTTCAAGAAAGAGTACGAGAACCTGCGCAATAACTTGTCGTCCTACACCCCGGCGGTGAGCCTCGTGGTCGGCCTGCGAGAGGTGCTGCGGCTCATCCGGGCCGAAGGGCTCGAGCAGGTCTTCGCACGCCACGATCGGCTGGCCCGCGCCACGCGATCCGCCATGCAGGCGATCGGGCTGGAGCTCTTCGCCAAAGAGAGCCCGTCCAACGCCTTGACGGCCGTCAAGGTGCCCGAAGGCATCGACGGCACGGCGATCCCCAAGATGCTGCGGGAGGACTACGGCATCACCATCGCCGGGGGCCAGAGCCAGTTCAAGGGCAAGATTTTCCGCATAGCCCACCTCGGCTACGCCTTCGACTGGGACATCGTGACGGCCGTGGCCGCGACCGAGATGGTGCTCAAAAGGCTCGGCTACGACGTGGAGCTGGGCGCCGGAGTGCGGGCTGCGCAGCACACACTACTGGAGGGCTGAGACCATGCCGAAGATTCTCGTAAGCGACGAGCTATCGCCCAAAGGCATCGCAATCCTCCAAGCGGCCGAGGGGATCGAGGTCGATGTGAAGACGGGCATGCCGCCCGAAGAGCTCATCGCCGCCATCCCCGACTACCACGGGCTCGTCATCCGCAGTGCCACGAAAGTGACCGATGAGGTCATCGCGGCCGCGGCGAACATGAAGGTCATCGGGCGGGCCGGGATCGGCATGGACAACGTGGCGCTGGAGGCCGCCAGCACCAAGGGCATCATCGTCATGAACACGCCCGGCGGCAACACCATCACCACCGCCGAGCACGCCATCGCCATGCTCATGGCGCTTTCGCGCAACATCCCCCAGGCCGACCACTCCATGAAGGAAGGCAAGTGGGAGAAGAAACAGTTCATAGGGGTTGAGGTCTTCAACAAGACCCTCGGCGTCATCGGCCTCGGCCGGGTCGGCAGCATCGTGGCCCAGCGGGCCTTGGGCCTCCAGATGAAGGTTGTCACCCACGATCCCTACATCGCTCGGGACGTAGCCGAGAAGATCGGGGTCGAGCTGGTGGAGTTCGACGATCTGTTGGCCCGCTCCGACTACATCTCTCTGCACGCCGCAAAGACCAAAGACACCGAAGGGCTCATCGGCGACGGGGAGTTCGCGAAGATGAAAAACGGCGTCTTCCTCATCAACTGCGCACGCGGAGGCATCGTTGAGGAGGAGGCCCTCTTCGAGGCGCTCGAGAGCGGCAAAGTGGCCGGGGCGGCCCTCGATGTCTTCAGCATCGAGCCCACGCCCCCCGACAATCCTCTCGTCAACCACCCGAGGGTGATCTGCACGCCCCACCTGGGGGCCTCCACCGGGGAGGCCCAGGAGAACGTGGCGATTGCCATCGCCGAGCAGATCGCGGATTTCTTCACCCGCGGTGAGGTGAAGAACGCCGTCAACACCCCCTCGCTGGACCCCGAGGTCGTGAGCCTCCTTGGGCCGTACCTCAATCTCGCCGGGCGGCTGGGGAGCTTTGCGGCCCAATACGTCGATGGGGGTATTAAGGAGGTCAATATCCGCTACGCCGGCGAGGAGATCGCCCGCGGCACGACCCCCCTGACCCTCTACGTCCTCGCCGGCGTGCTCCAGACTTTCATGGAGGAAACGGTCAACACGGTCAACGCTCCCTACCTGGTCAAGCAACGGGGCATCGTGGTGAACGAGTCCACGACCCGGGCGACGGAAGACTATACGAACCTCATCACGGTCGAGCTGGTGACGGACAAGGGTCGCGGCACCGTGAGCGGGACCATCTTCGGCCGCAAGAACCCACGCATCGTCCGCATCGACGAGGTGAGCCTCGAGGCCATGCCCGAGGGCCACATTCTCGTGTTCGCCAACCGAGACACCCCCGGCGTCATCGGCCGGGTGGGAACCATCCTCGGCAACAACAAAATCAACATTGCGGGGATTCAGCTCGGCCGCACCGCTCCTCAAGAGGACGCCGTGGCGGTGCTCAACGTTGACCAACCGGTGAACGAGTCGGTCCTTGCGGAGCTCCTGGCCCTGCCAAACCTGTACTACGCCAAGACCATCACCCTGTAGGGGCACACCGAGGCCGACGGCTGTGTCTGTCCTTGGGAGCCAGAACGCGCCGGGCGGAAGGGTCTGCGGCCCACGTCAGGGAGGTGCCTGATGCCTGTCATCGCCGTCATCGGAACCCAGTGGGGCGACGAAGGAAAGGGCAAGGTGGTGGACCTGCTCAGCGAGCGGGTCGACATCGTTGCCCGATACCAGGGCGGCAGCAACGCCGGCCACACGGTGATCTTCGGCCACGAGACGATCGTCCTCCACCAAATCCCCTCAGGCATCTTCCGCCCCGGGAAGGTCTGCATCATCGGGACGGGGACGGTCGTTGACCCTGCGGTGCTCCTCCAGGAGATCGCGGTGCTGGCCACCCACGGGATAGAGGTGCACGAGCGGCTCTGGGTCAGCGGGAAGGCCCACCTCATCATGCCGTACCACCGCCAGATCGACGCGGCGAGCGAGGCTCGCAAGGGGCCCCGGGCGATCGGGACCACAGGGCGGGGCATTGGGTGGGCCTACACCGACAAGATGTCCCGGCAGGGCCTCCGGATGATCGACCTGCTGGATGAGGCCCGCCTGGCCGAGAAGCTGGCCGCCAACTTGTCCGAGAAGAACGTCCTGCTGGAGTCCTTATACGGCCTGGAGCCCCTGGATGGGGAGGCGATCGTGGCCGAGTACCGCGAGTACGCCAAACGGCTGGCGCCGATGGTGACGGATACGGAGCGGCTGATCAAGGAGGCGCTGGGCCGCGGCGAGACCATTTTGCTCGAAGGCGCCCAGGGGACGATGCTCGATATCGACCAGGGCACCTACCCCTACGTGACCTCATCGACCCCCACCATCGGCGGGGCGTGCGCGGGGCTCGGCTTGCCGCCGAAGGCCATCGACGTCGTGATCGGGGTCGCCAAGGCCTACACCACCCGGGTCGGCGGAGGGCCCCTGCCGACGGAGCTCACCGACGAGGTCGGCGCACACCTCCGCGATGAGGGCCAGGAGTACGGCTCCACCACGGGCCGGCCGCGCCGGTGCGGATGGCTCGATGCCGTGGTGCTACGCCACGCCTGCTGGATCAACGGCCTGGACAGGATAGTGCTTACCAAGCTCGACGTGCTCGACGGTCTGGAGCGGGTGGCCATCGCCACCGCCTACCGGATCGGGGCAGAGACTGTGGAGGTCATACCGGCGGACGTTCGCGCCATGGAGGAGGCCGAGCCGGTCCTGCTGGAGCTGGAGGGATGGCGTGAGCCGACCGCAGGGGCGACCACCCTGGAGGAGCTGCCCGAGGCGGCCCGCCGCTACGTCGAGCAGATCGAGAAACTCACCGGGCTGCCCATAGTCGCGATCTCAACAGGCCCCGAGCGGGGCCAGACCATCTTGCAGCCCGACCCTCTCTTACCTTAAACCCGAACCCTGTCGACCTAGCCTGGGGCCTCGGCCCGCTCCCCATGGGCGGAGACGCCCGGGGTGGGCTCGAGGAAGTCGGTGGTGTAGTTGCCGGCCTGGAAGCGCTTATCGCGCATGATCTCGCGGTGGAGCGGGATGGTGGTCTTGATCCCCTCGATGGCGAACTCATCCAGGGCCACCGTCATCTTGGCGATGGCCTGGGCACGGTCGCGGCCGCGCACGATGAGCTTGGCGATCATCGAGTCGTAGAAGGGCACGATGAAGTAGCCGGGATAGATGGCCGTATCGATTCGGACGTTGAAACCGCCGGGCATGACCAGGGAGGTGATTTTCCCCGGCGAGGGGGTGAATTTGCGCGGGTCCTCGGCGTTGATGCGACACTCAATGGCGTGGCCGTGGAAGTGGATCTCCTCCTGGGTCCAGGGCAGGGGGTGGCCCATGGCGACCTCGATCTGGGTCTTGATGAGGTCTATGCCGGTGATCATCTCGGTCACGGGGTGCTCGACCTGCATGCGGGTATTCATCTCGATAAAGTAGAAGTTCAACTCCTCATCGACGAGGAACTCCACCGTCCCGGCGTTGACGTATTCGACTGCCTTGGCGACCCGCACCGCCGCCACCCCCATCTCCTCTCGAAGCTCAGGCGTGACGACGGGGCTCGGGGCCTCCTCAAGGAGCTTTTGGTGCCGGCGCTGGATGGAGCACTCCCGGTCGCCCAGATGGACGATGTTGCCCTTCTTGTCGCCGAAGATCTGGAACTCGACGTGGCGGGGCCGGTGGACGTACTTCTCGATGTAGACGTCCGCCTGGCCGAAGGCCACAGAGGCCTCGCTCTTGGCCATGAGGAAGGCGTTGGTGAGGCTATCGGGGCTGTCGACTACGCGCATGCCGCTGCCGCCGCCGCCGAAGGCCGCCTTCACCAGCAGCGGGTAGCCGATTGCCTCGCCCACCACGAGGGCCTCCTCGGGGCTTGGGATCTTCCCGTCGCTGCCGGGGATGATGGGGACCTGGGCGTCCCGCACAATCTCCTTGGCCTGTTGCTTGTCGCCCATGGCCCGGATGTTCTCAGGCGAGGGGCCGATGAATATGAGTCCGCTGTTCTCCACGATTTCGGCGAACTCGGCGTTTTCGGCCAAAAAGCCGTAGCCGGGGTGGATGGCCTCGGCGTCGGAGATCTCCGCCGCGGCGATGACGGACGGGATGTTGAGGTAGCTGCCGGCGCTCTCCGGAGGGCCGACACAGATGGCCTCATCGGCCAGGGTCACGTGCAGGGCGTTGGTGTCCGCCTCGGAGTGGATGGCCACCGTGGTGATGCCGAGCTCCCGGGCTGCCCGGATAACGCGAACGGCAATCTCACCCCGGTTGGCGATGAGGAGCTTGCGAAACGGCGGCATCGGAGCAGTTCAACCTCCTGATTGGGAGCGGGGGGGGGCCTTACTCGGGCTCGATGAGGAAGAGCGGCTCCCCGTATTCGACGGGCTGAGCATTCTCTATCAGTATCGAGACGATCCGTCCTTCAAAATCCGACTCGATCTCGTTCATGAGCTTCATCGCCTCGACGATGCAAAGCACCTGGCCCTTCTTGACCGCGTCGCCTTCCTCGACGTAGGGATTGGCGTCGGGTGCCGGGGCCCGGTAGAAGGTCCCGACGATGGGGCTCTCCACGCTCACCAGCGTGTCGTCGCTGGGGATGACCTTCTTGGGCTCGGCCTCCGCGGCGACCGGCTGAGGGACCGCCACCTGGGCGGCCGGCACAGGATAGGGCTGCGGGGCCACAACGGGGAGGGCGACCGCCTTTTTCAGAACGATGCGGCGGCCTTCCTCCTCGTACTCGAGCTCGGCGATGTCCTTGCTCTCGAAGAGATCAATCAGGGCTTCAATCTCTTTCAGATCCATACGCTCCTCCTCACCCCCGCGCGCGGGGGGGACATCAGGCCCGCTCGATGTAGCAACCTGTTCGGGTGTCAACCCGCACCCGCTCGCCCTCGTTGATGAACAACGGCACCTGGACGACGAACCCCGTCTCCAGCGTGGCGGGCTTTGTGGCCCCGGTGGCGGTGTCGCCGCGCAGCCCCGGGTCGGTCTTGGCGACCGTGAGCTCCACAAAGGTCGGCACCTGGACCCCGATGGACTGGCCCTCGTGGAACAAGACCGAGATGACGACGTTCTCCTGCAGGTAGTGTCTCTCCTCGCCAAGCTGGTCGGCCGTCAAAAAGAACTGCTCGTAGGTCTCGGTATCCATGAAGTGCCACTGGCCGTCGTCCTTGTAGAGGTACTGCACCTGGCGCTCCTCGAGGTCGGGCCTTTTCAGGCGCTCGCCGGAGCGGAAGGTGCGGTCCTGGACGAAGCCGGTCTTGAGGCTTTTCAGGCGCGTGCGCACGAAGGCCCCGCCCTTGCCGGGCTTGACGTGCTGGAACTCGACCATCTCGAAGGGCTCCCCCTCGATCTCGACCTTCAGGCCGGGGCGAAACTGACTTGTGGGAATCACGGCGCGAGCTCCTTACGCACAATCGCCGCAGCGGCCCTAAGCGCAAGCTCGTACGAGACCGGCCCAAATCCGCTAACCGTTCCCACCACGACATCGGCGATCAAGCTTTCGTGGCGAAACTCCTCGCGTCGATGAGGGTTGGAGAGGTGGACCTCCACCGCCGGAAGCCCCACGGCCAGCAGGGCGTCGCGGATTGCCACGCTCGTGTGGGTGTAGGCGGCGGGATTGATGACGATGGCCTCGGCCACGCCACGGGCCTGCTGGATGGCCTCGACCAGCTCCCCCTCGTGGTTAGACTGGCGAACCATGAGGTCCACGCCCAGCTCAGCCGCCAGACTCTCAAGGTGCCCGTTTATCTCCTCCAGGGTCTCTGTCCCATAGAAGTCGGGCTCGCGAGTCCCCAGGAGGTTGAGGTTCGGCCCGTGAAGGACCAGGATCGTCGGCACGTTCCCTCCTTACGTCCCAAGGGTTCCTATTCCTGGGTGGATGGGCAGACCGCCATTCTAGTCAAGCCGGAGCGAAAGTCAAGCGACCTGGGAGGCTACCAGAGCGTCAAGCACCGCTTCGCGGGGCACATCATCATAGAGGCCCACCCGGCCGACGGCTTCCATCAGGACGAGGCGGACCTTTTCGTCCCGGACCTTCTTGTCCCGGGTCATGGCCTCCCAGAGGGCCTCGGGGTCCATCGGCGGCAGCCGGGTCGGAAGCCCGTAGGTTTCGAGGCAGCGCACCAGGCGGTCCGCCTCGGCCTCCCCGCAGAGCCCCAACGCCTCGGACAGGCGCGCCGCGCACGCCATCCCCATGGCCACCGCCAGCCCATGCTTGACGTTCTGGTAGGCGTCCACCGCCTCGACGGCGTGGGCAATGGTGTGGCCGAAGTTGAGAATGGAACGCAGCCCCTCCTCCCGCTCATCCTTCCCCACCACCGAGGCTTTGATGGCGCACGAGGTGAGCACGACGTGCTCCAAGGCCCCGGGGTCGAGGGACCGGACGGGCCCGGCTTGCTCCTCGAGAAACCCCAAAAAGGCCTCATCGGCGATGACGCCGTACTTGATGACTTCGGCGAGCCCGGCCAGATACTCCTCGGGAGGTAAGGTAGTGAGGGTGGCTAGGTCGGCAACGACCAGGATGGGCTGGTAGAACGCCCCGATTAGGTTCTTGCCCAGGGGGTGGTTGACCGCCGTCTTGCCGCCAACGGATGAGTCCACCTGGGCAAGGAGTGTCGTCGGGACCTGGATGTACGGAACCCCGCGAAGGACGGTGGCGGCCACGAAGCCAACGAGGTCGCCGATCACCCCTCCGCCGAGGGCCAGCAGGGAGGTGTGGCGGTCCACCTTCAGCGTGAGGAGCTCGTCGTAGAGCCTAGAGGCCTGCTCCAGGCTCTTGGCCTCCTCGCCCTCGGGCACCTCGATGACGGCCGGGGCGCGCCCTAAGTCGCTGAGCCCCGAGGCAACTAGATCGCCATACAGCTTCTTTAGGCGCGGATGGGTGATAACGACGACCCGGTTTGCGAGCTCCATCCCTTCGAGCCACTCGCCAACACGGTGGAGCAAGTTGGTCCCGACGACGATCGAGTAGCTGCGCTCGCCTAGCTCAACCCGCAGGAGCTTCACGGCCCGGCCCCCCGTCAGCCTTGGGGCTCACGAAGGGCCCGCAGGGCGAGCCCCACGGCAACGGCCATTGCGGGCGCGACCTCCTGAAGCTGGTCGTGGTCCCACCGCGCCTCGTCGTATTCCACGTTGAGGAATGGGTTGAGCAGTTCCGTGGGGGCGCCGAGCCGCTCGGCCAGACACCGCTCGACCGTGGAGACCCGAGCGAGCCCACCGCCGAGGACGATGTCCGTCACGGGCGTCCCCCCCGGGCCGTAGCCACAGGCGTTGACCGCTTTCAGCAGGCGGTCGGCCAAGCCCTCGGCCGCCTCCTGGAGGGCGACCTCGGCACCGGCGAGGTCGATGTCTTCCGGGCGATGGCCCCGCAAGAACAGCTCGGCCACTTCGGTCGCCGAATCGCACCGCGAGGCCACGTGCTCGATGATCGCCCGCCCCCCGATGGGCTCATCCCGCACCTCCACGGTCCGCTCGCCCTCCATCAGATGAACCGAACTCGCCGTGGCGCCCAAGTCCAGCAGGGCGACGACCTTGTTCGGGTCGGCCTCAAAGCAGAGGTGAAAGGTGTTCTCCAGGGCGAACGAAGCGTGGTCCACAACGAGCGGCTCCATGCCCGCCGAGGCCAGGGCATTACGGTAGCCCTCAAGGACCTTCTTCCGGGCGGCCGCCACGATGATCTCTTCGCCCTGCCCGCCCCCCCCCGAGGGCTGGACGTGGTAGTCGAAGTTGACCTCCTCTGCAGGCCAGGGGAGGATCTGCTCGAGCTCCCAGCCGACGAGCTCGGCTACCTCATCGGGATCCGAGGCCGGCACGGTGAGGCGGCGGACGAAGATGCCGGGGCCCTTGAGGGCCAGGACCACGCGGCGATGATCGACGTCATTGTCGGCGAAGAGGGCCTCCAGGGCCGCTCCCAGAGCCGCGGGATCGACCACCTCCCCGTTGACGATTGAGCCCTCTGGGCATGGGGTGCTCCCGTAGCTGACAAGGCGCAGGGCTGCGGGGGCCTCTTCCAGGCAGAGGGCCTTCAGGACGTGGCTGCCCACATCGAGGCCGACGGCGGTGGCTGTCATGGGAGGTCGCTCCTTATGAAGCTGGATGGGCCCGGGCTGCCTCGCCTCATGCTAGCGACGCCGTAAAGGGTTGTCAAGGTTGGGCCTTACCCGACGATTAGGGGCACGGGGGTGAAGGTCGCAACGAAGATGGCGATGGTCAGCCAGCCGAGCGCCCACCGGGTCCGCGTGAGGGAGACCTCTTCAACGAGCACCGATGGGTGGCGAAACCCGACGAAATAGATGAGGGCGAGCCAAATGAGCCACCCCTGCCAGAGGAACGACAGCGGCACCAGGGCCGCGGCCATCAGGCCAGCCACCATGCCTTGGCGGCAGCCGAAGAGGCTGTAGATGATGTGGCCGCCGTCGAGTTGACCGAAGGGCAGCAAGTTGAGCGCGGTCACGAAGAGGCCCACCCAGCCGGCCACCGCCACCGGGTGCAGAATGATATCGTACCGGACGAGGTCCACGCCGTGGACAAGACGGACCAGGCCGTTGAAGAGCAGCGAGCCCCCAAACAGGAGGTTCGCGCCGGTGGTAGGCGTGTGCGGGTGGACCATCGAGAGCTTGAGGCCCACCACCACGGCCGGCACCGCGACGACGAATCCCGCCAGGGGGCCCGCCACTGCAATGTCGAACAGGGCGACGCGGTGAGGCACGGGGGATTTCATCTTGATTACGGCTCCCATGGTGCCGAAGATGAAAGGCGGCGGGACGGGGATGAAGTAGGGCAAGGTGGCCTTAACCCCCCAGCGGCGGCTCATCACGAAGTGGCCGGCCTCGTGCACTCCCAGGATGCCCAGTAGCGTAGCCGAGAAGGAGAAGCCCGCCCGGACGGTCATCCAGGGCGAGACGAAGGGGTTTATGCCCCGGAGCATGGCCCCGGCCACGAGTGTGGTGGCGACGGTCGCCAAAAACAGGACGATGTTCACCCAGGGCACAGAGGGCGCCCGAGGGGGCTGCGCATAGAGGGGCGGAGGCCAATCGGGAGGCCGAGCGGCAGGGGAAATCGAGGGAAATCTGGGTGATTGGCTATCCATATTCACGGTTTGGGTTTGATAGAGAACGCGGGGGACCTCAAATTGGCCCCCACACGGGTTTTTCCCAGTATAGCCGACGCAAAAAGGCGGTTCAAGCCCCCTCCGTAGGCACCAGGATACCAAAGAAATGATGGAATGAATGGGAATCAAGGGGGGGGGTCCGCCCTTGACGATGCCCGAGGGACCCCCCAAATTCATAAAAACAAGCCCAATATACCACCAACAACCAATAGCTGGAGAGAGGCGACATCCTATGGAACCGCTAACGAACACGGAGCATGGTATCGACGCACCAGGGTCTGAGGTTGAGCAGATGGATATGAAGATGCTTGTTGAAATATTAGCCAAGTCCATCGTCGACAAACCTGATGCGGTGGCGGTCAGTGGTGTCGAGGGCGAGAACTCAACGGTCCTCGAGCTTCGCGTCGCAAAAGAAGACATCGGCAAGGTCATCGGCAAGAGCGGTCGGACCATCACGGCGATGCGGACCATCCTGAACGCCACGCGAGCCCAGAAGTTCAAGCGCCATATTCTCGAAGTGCTCGAATAGGCCTTTAGTCAGGCCCCGGCGGGGCAGGACCTATCCTTCCACCCGCGGTCTGCTCGCACCTCGCCACGTCCATCATTTGACACTCGGGCGACTCCTGGGATATACTTCGCCTCCCATGAGGAGGGATGCGGGAGCTGCACCGATGCGGCGCTGGCGGTGGGTAGTGCTCGAGGCCGTGGTCCTCGTAGGGCTCATCCTAGGGCCCTTCCCCGCATACGCCGACGAAGCAATCGACGAGCCGACCGAATCGTACGCCCCCGCCCGCGCGCTGACCACCCGCATGAGCCTGCTGCCCCCTCCTCCTCCCATCCCCCCGTCCGCCCCCAAGCCCTTCAAGGAAGCCGTCGCCCTCTACCGGCGAGGCAGGCTCACCGAGGCCGCCCACGCCTTTTCGGCCTTCATTCGCGAGCACCCGGCCACCCTCACCACCGACGACGCCTTCTACTACCTCGGCGAGATCGCCTACCGGCAAGGCCAGTACGCCGATGCGCTGCGGACCTACCAGTACCTCCTGGAGAAGTTTCTCTCCTCGGATCGGTACCTCTCGGCGCAGGCCCGGGTCGGTTTTTGTTACTATCAGCTGGGGTTCTATGAGAAGACGACCGAGGTGCTGAAACCCCTCCTGCCGCGATTGGCCGACCCCAACGAGCGATGGTCCGTCCGGCTGGCCCTGGCGCTGGCGGCCGCCAAGCGGGGCGACAGGCTCCGGTCAGCTGCCATATGGATCGACGCGCTGCGGGAGGCCCCGAGTGACGCCCACCGGGCTTCGGCCCGCAAAGTGCTCGGGGAGCTGATGGCGGAGATGACGAACCGGGAGCTGCTCCAGGTCATCGACCGATTTCCGACCGAGTTCCCGCGCGCTCATGCCCGCCTCCAGCTCGGGCTCAACTACTTCAACGCCCGGCGCTTCAAGGAAGCCAGCCAGACGCTGATGGGTTTCCTCATCGACCACCCAAAACACCCCGAGGCTAGACGGGCTGAGGCGATCCTCGCCTTCATAGATAAGACCTTCACCGTCGACACAGCCAAGCTGGGCCTGATCCTGCCCCTGACCGGGCCGGAGTCGGTGGCGGGACAATCCATCCTCCAGGGGGTGCAGCTCGCAATCGCCCAGGTCGGGGTGAGCGCCGAGGGACGACCCTACCGGCTCATCATCCGCGACTCGGCGGGCGTGCCCGAGCGGGCCCAGGCGGCCGTCGCCCGGCTGGCCCGCGAAGAGAAGGTCATCGGCATCATCGGCCCCGTCTTCAGCGAGACCGCACGGGCCGCGGCTGCCGAGGCCGATCGGCTGAAGGTGCCGATGGTCGTGCCTTTCGCCCACGCCCCGGGCATCCCCGAGTTGAGCCCATACGTCTTTCGCAACAGCCTCACCAACCGGGCCCAGGCGGCCTTCATGGCGCGCTACGCCGTCGAGTCGCTGGGGCTCAAGCGCTTTGCGATTCTCTACCCCGACGACTCGTACGGCAACGACCTGAAAACCCTCTTCACGCTGGGCGTGGAGGCCCTGGGAGGGCGGGTCGTCGGCCAGGCGGCCTACGATCCGGCGGCCAACGACTTCACGGAGTCCATCCGGACGCTCGGCGGCATCGCAGATGAGGAGCTCGAGCGCCTCTCGCCCGACACCGAAGACGGGGTGGCCCCCACCTCGCCGTTACCGGTGGCCCAGACCGCCCCGCCCATCGACTACGACGCGCTCTTCATCCCCGGCTACTTCGACAAGGTCGGGCTGCTCGCCCCCCAGCTCGCCTTCTACAACGTGATGGGGGTCGCGCTGCTGGGCGGCAACGGATGGAACTCCCCCGAGCTTCTAACCATCGGCGAGCACTACGTGGAGGGGGCGGTTTTCGTAGACGGCTTCTTCGCCGGCTCGAAGCGGACGGCTGTCAAGACCTTCGTCGAGAACTTCCGGCTCAGCTTCGGCCAAGACCCCGACATCCTGGCGGCCCAGGCCTACGACGCGGCGGGACTCATCCTGCGCGTCTTGGGCGACGGCGCCGCCACCCGCGAGCAGCTGCGCGAGGGGCTCCTCACCATCCGCGACTACCCCGGTGCCTCGGGGACCACCTCGATGACCGAGACCGGCGAGGCCGTAAAAGAGCTCTTCCTGCTCATGGTGCGAAAAGGCGCCATCACGCAGATAAATTGAGTGTGAGGCCACCAGCCCGCCAGCGACCTTCATGCTTTAAGCCCCTTAACGGTCACGCCGAAGGCTTCTTGAATCCGGAATAAGAATAGGATATTTGGACGAAAAAGACTGGCTATTTATGGAAGGACATCAGTGATGCGATCCTTGACCAAATAGGCCAGGAAAATGACATCTATTGGTGTTGTACCTTACATAAGGATTTGTAAGTAGATACGGAGCTAAAGTGTCCTGGAGACTATCGTGGTGAGTTTCATATCTATAATTCCTTCTCTATACATCTAATCTCGTATCTCTCGCAAAATTCCCTTATCTCTTGAGGTATTTCCCAGGCGATTAGAACCGCCTCGACCATCGGAGAGCCGATGTCAATTCCTCGCTCGGCACACCTCAACGCCTTGTACTTCAACGCCTGATAATTGCCGGGGTAGGGGGCGTCAGTCTCAATCTCGACGACCACCTCCTTGTCATCACGAAGTCTAAAAAGAATATCGACCCTGTCCTTGGACGGGAAGACATATTCGACATCTGTCGATTCGACATCTATAAGTCCGATTTCGTGCGGGTTCTCCGCCACCCAATCCTTTAACTTTTCATGCTCCTCACCCTCTCTTCCAGGGCCGAGTATCCTTTCAATCGCACGCAGTTTGTCACTAAGCTTTTTGGCTTTTTTATCACTCGAGGAACTTGGTGATTTTGCCTTCCTACCCTTTCTTACAGGTCTTTTGTCCTCCTCCTTTTCCAAAAGCTCATCCTCAGGGAGAGGAGGCTGACTATCCTCAAGACCTGGGATTATGTCAAATCGGGGGGGAGGAAAACCTCTGAACTCGCATATCTCAACAATGTCTTCCATCCCTTTCCTCGAAATCACGCCTAACATCGTGAAAAGGAAGTCATATAGACCCTCTTTATTTTTCAGAAATGAGAAGATATCGGCCAGGGTTTCAGATAAGGTCGTGACCACTAGCTTGGGATTGTCGTTGTCCATGAACGTCTGATATAGACACGTCTTATCGTTTAGGACCATTACACAAGGCTTCGGCATTGTGTGTACTGTCTCCCCGTTAATCGATAAGACCGATGTAAGGTGCGGGGTGTATTCGACGGTCATCTGGATCAGTCTCTCGAACTCTTCTTGGATTCTCCGTTTATACGAAGGGTTTTCCGCTATCAATTTGCTCTCGGCGCATAGTAACAGACATTGAATCTCAAGCGGATTTAGCTCGATGACACCTTCGGCCGCATGAACAGAACCCTCGATAACCTCGGACAATCTGTGAATACCAAGGGGACGGAGTAGCTCTTCATACCGCTTCTTGGTCAGGTTCCCACTCTTAGAGGTGTAAAATATCGGAAGGACGTGTCGAAGGTCACCGTGTAACTTTCGGTCATCGTCGTTGACGACGCAATACACGTTTTCGCTTTCGTCACTCCATCGCCCACCCTCAAGCCATACTTTGAAGACTGCCCTCCCTTCATCTTGCTCTTGGGAGAAGAGTTTTAGGAATTCATCGTCAATCACATTGAGAACGATATGCTCCCATACGCTTACTTCGTCCTCGGTCAGCTTGCTTCTAGGGTAAAGATGATCGACGAGGTACTCGTGATAATTGCTCGTCGTAAGCGTTTCGTTGATTCCCAGGTTCTCGACGAAAAACGTCCTCAGGTTTTTATAACGGCTGTAATATCTGTTTATTGGTGGCCACCAGCCCCCCCGAAGCGTGCCCAACTCACCACTTTTCCAGACGACATCTTTGGATGTCCGATACGGGTCGTCATGTTCAGGCACAAAGATTAGAGGACGTGATTTGAAGGATTGTCTTACGCCCTCCCTATCCCCCGGTGTGCTGTCCTTGCCAGTGTAGACCATCTTACGCAGCGCCTTGTACGCGCCTAAGAACTCCTCTTGTTCCTTCGACTCGTTAGTAGCTAGTTGACCAAGGTGTTCGATTATCCTCTCTGTGGAAATGCCCTCTTCTATGCCCAGATAAGCTATGAAGTCTTTGTTGCTAAGTTCTACTGATATGACTGGTAACCCTGGAGTCCCATATTTACTGGTCCTTTTCGTGTTCAAACACGCATTGCTCACATAGGTCAGATTATCGTATAATGTCGGTACCCATTTAGCGTTCTTCAAAAACTTGCTAAATGATGAGTTGTTCCCTATTTCAGTCCCAGGGGTACTAAAAAAATAATGATATCTACCACTCACATAGTTTTTATAATAGTCCCAGTGGCCATCAATCATCTGCAAAATTGTTTCATAAGTCTCAACCGGTGAATGCCCTTCTACGATATTGGTTTGTAAAGGAAGCCTGTAATCAATTAACCTCGCACTTCTTGTTGAACGTTTAGAGGGTATCCCGAGTCCTTCAAGCCGTTCATAGGAAGGATTTTCTTCGGACAAAGTTTGAATTGGGAGGTACTCATTGACTCCCATTTCGACAAAAAATGTCCTCCATTGATCTAGCTCTTTGTCAGTCTGTGGTTTGTTTTTTCCGACGAACTTATTAATATATATTTCGCTTAAGAATGGAATATCGTCAGGGTTTAGGCAGATCTCTTCGACAGGCCATCTTGGTTTGTATTCCCTTGGCAATGTCAACTCTTTGGGCTTGCACCATGACGGGGCTTCATCATCAGGACGCTCTTTCGATAGAAATCGCAACCTAGCCGTTTCCCAGGTATCTGGATTGTCTTTGACAAACTTCGTGAACTTGAGAAGCTGGGTCTCGTTATAGTCATCAAATCGGTCTTCAAAAGCTAGATTTATGACTTTCTGGACAATCTCGGCAGGCTCAAGGGGAGGAACCATCCTTTCCAAGAAATCTCGGGCTTCACCCCGCACCTTTCTAAGCGCTTGAGTGGGTTTAGGACTATATAAATAGTCGAGAAACTTTTTGCTAACTAAACTATAATGTCCTTCAAAGATATCTCTGGGGATGCCTGCACTACCACCTAGTCGAAACACTTTCCCAGAAGGTTTGATAAATCCGGTAGACGATGGAATACACGGGTAACCTTCCACTTCATTTTCAGATATCTCCCATTCTGACATCTGATCCTCTAGGAAAGCGTATAGTTGGCATAACCATAAATAGTTCTTCCTCTTTCCTTTATAAAGGGAATTTTTAGATAAAATTTCTCCCGCCTGTAACCTTTCAATTTTCTCATTTATATAAGGTATATCTTGCTCGTCTATGGACTGGTCTAAGTACCAATAGTCACGACCCGTGACAGTCTTTAAGTCTTTCATGGAAATAAGCTTTTGTGCTTCATGGGTTGTCCGTCTGACCTCGTTCGGTCGCTTAAAGACGCCGGTCTGCGTGAAGATAGTGTTGTTTTTTTCCATGAACCGGTCGATTGATTCTTTTATCCTGTTCTTTATGAGACCCTCTTTCACGTGATCCGAGGTCGGGAGCAAGCGATAGAAGTCGCTTATGCTCTCGAGCGTCCCACGGTGGATTTCGAACAGGTCTTGGAAGAGATGTCCGGTCTTGTCCAGCAGCCAATCGTTCCACCCCTCAGCCATTCCTGACAATTCCGTTCTCCCGGCGGAGAGGCTGAAGTCCGCCTGTAAATGGAACGGGAACTCCGTTAACTCCCTGGTCGGCAGGTAGGCGAATAGTCGGCCATTCCTCGTGAGGGCGATGTTTCCATTTTCGTCGGTGCGAATGATAATTGAAACTTCTTCGCGTGACTTAACCCTCCATGTCTCTTCCTTCCTTAATCTTTCTTGAAGGACAGAAGGGACATCAAAAGTCTTAGACACCTTTCGCCAGTAAGCATCCTCTTCTCTATCGTCCCGTGTGATTTTAAAAAGCTTCTTATTGGGGATTTTATGGCGCTCGAACGTCACGTCCCCGATAGTGACACGTTTGAGATGCCTCATGAAGAGCAGGAGTTCTGGGCTCAACTCTTCTTTCTGTCTTAATATTTCCTCACGGTTCTTGGATGAATCCTTGAAGGGTAGGACGAAAACCGCCCCCCTCCCTTCTCGGTATTGCTCGGGGACACGTTCTACCCATTGTGGGGCGATGAGCGTATCCCAATCGAAGGAGAAGTGGTACCCACCAGAATGGACCTCTGGCCTATGAGAAATCCCGAACACGGACTTGAACCCGATTCCAAAGTAGCCGATTTTATTGGATTCCTCTTCAGGGCTTCCCAAGAGGCAAATCTTTTCGACGTTCTTCTCGGTAAATTGGTGGCCGTCATTGAGGACGATGACTCTATTTGGTTGTATCTTGAATTCAACGCTCGTCGACCCATAGTCATCAGCGTTTTGAATAAGCTCGAGGATAAAATGCGACTTATCGGCGAACAGGTGCTGGCGTATAATTTTAATAAATCCCTTGGATTCTTCTTGCATCACCCAATTCGTGCGCTTTTTTGAAAGCGCTCGAATGAATTCTCTTTTCTCATGATCAGCTTTCATGTTGTTATCTTTCTAAGCTTCAATTAATGCGGAAGAGTTACTATCACCACAGATATTGTACCCAAGGCGGTCAGGCCTTGCCCCCCTACCGCTTCAGGTCCATGCGGAAGAGGTCTTTGGCGCTGGCGGCGGCCTTAGGCCGGGCGTAGGTGGTCGGCTCGGTGCCTTCGACGAAGGGCATGAAGGCGGCGCCCTCGTGGCCGGTGCGGGCAAGCAGGCCCGATTTGGGGTCCACCTTCGTAAAGACGATGCCGGGCGGTACGGGGAAGGTCGCCATGGGCTCGCCCTTGAGCGCACCGCGCATGAAGGAGAGCCAGATGGGGCTCGCCGCACGCGAGCCAGTCTCGTTCTTCCCGATGGGCTCTTCCTTGTCCATGCCGACCCACACGCCCGCCACCAACTGAGGCGTGTAGCCGAGGAACCAGGCGTCGTTGAAGTCGTTCGTGGTGCCGGTCTTGCCGGCCGCGGGCCGCCCGATGGCGCGCACGCGCCAGCCCGTCCCGTGGCGCACGACGTCCTGGAGCAGGTTGGTGACGAGGTAGGCGAGCTCGGGAGCGATGGCGCGCTGCTGCTCGGGAGCGTGCTCTTCGAGGACGCGCTCCTCCCAGTCGAGGATTTTTCTGACAGCAAACGGCCTGGTGCGCATGCCCCGGTTGCCGTAGACGGCGAAGGCGCTCGTGAGCTCGACCAGGGAGACGCCCGAGGAGCCGAGCGCCAGCGAGAGGTCGGGGGTCAAGGGGCTTGTTATGCCGAGGCGGCGGGCGAAGCCGATCAGGCGCTCCACCCCGACGGCCTTCAGCAGCTTGACCGTCACGACGTTGCGCGAGTGGACCAGGGCTGTGCGAAGGGTCGTCGGCCCGTAGAACTTCTCCTCGAAGTTGACCGGCTTCCAGTGCTCGGCCCCCTGCCAGTCACCCTCGGTGAAGATGATGGGGCTGTCGATGATGACGCTCGCCGGGGTGAAGCCCTTCTCCATCGCAGCGCCGTAGATGACGGGCTTGAAGGCGCTTCCCGGCTGCCGGGTGGCCTGGACGGCCCGGTTGAACTGGCTTGAGCCGAAATCGTAGCCGCCGACCATGGCGAGGATTCCGCCCGTGGCGGGGTCAAGGGACACGAGGGCGCCCTGCACAAGCGGCTCCTGGTGGAGCTCCAGCGCATAGAGGCCCTCTTCTTGACGCCAGCCGCCCAGGTGGACGAGGATGAGGTCCCCCAGCGCCAAGGCCGCCGACGGATGGTTGATGCGCCGCCAAAGCGCGTCCACCGACGGGTTGGGCGGGCGGGCCCACCGCATGGTCTCGAAGGGGATGGCGCCCCGGCCCGCGGGGGTCGCAACGATGGTCCGCTTGGGCTCGGTCTCAAGCACCACGCCCACCACCAGGTCGCCGTCGGCGAACTGCTCGGGGACCGGCGAGCGGCCCGCCTCTTCGTAGAGCGCCGTCCAGTCGAAGGGCTCGGTGGGCAAGGTGGTGAGCTTGGCCAGAGGGCCGCGCCAGCCCCGGCGCTTGTCCACGGCCAGCACCCCTTCGCGGAGCGCCTTCTCGGCCGCAACCTGGAGCCGCAGCTGGATCGTCGTGTAGACCTGCAGGCCCCCGCGGTATAGCTGCGTGGAGCCGTAAGTCTCCTCGAGCTTCTTGCGGATGTGCTCGACGAAGTACGGGGCCGGATGGACCCATTTCCCTCGGCCCACCAGGGCGAAGGGCTCCTCCAGGGCTTCCTCCATCTCCGCGCGGCTGGTGAAGCCCCCGGCGAGCATCAGGCGCAGCACGTGAGCGCGGCGGGACCGGGCCCGCACCCGATGGAAGTATGGCGAGTAGATGGCCGGGGCCTTCACCAGGCCCGCAATCAATGCACTTTCGGCCAGCGTCACCTCGGCGACCGGCTTGCCGAACAAGGTCTTGGACGCCGCCTCCACGCCGTATGCGCCGTGGCCGTAGTAGACGTTGTTGAGGTAGAGCTCGAGGATCTCCTCCTTGGTGAAGGTCCCCTCGATGCGCAACGCAAGGATCGCCTCGCGTATCTTTCGGGCCAGGGTCCGCTGAGGGGTCAAAAAGAGCGTCTTGGCCACCTGCTGGGTGATGGTGCTGCCGCCCGCAACCACCCCTCCGGCCCGGAGGTTGGCCAGGCTCGCCCGGAGGATTCCCTTGAAGTCGAGGCCGTGGTGGGAGTAGAAGCGGCGGTCCTCGGCGGCCAGGGTGGCCTCCCTGAGAATGGCAGGAATCTGCTCAAGCGGCACGAGGTAGCGCTTCTCGATGAAGAACTCGGTCAGAAGCTCATCGTTGCCGTCGTAGACCCGGGTGATGAGGCTTGGGCGGTAATCCCGAAGGGTGCGCACATCGGGCAGGTCGCGAGAGAAGTAGACATAGACGCCCGCCGCGCCAGCCCCGCCCGCAACGAGTAACACGAGACCCAAAACGGCGAGCCACCGGGCAAGGCGCGAACCTCGACGGCGCAGCCTTCCCCGCTTGGCCAGGTAGAAGCGCTTGGGGCGCCGAAGGTTTTTGAGAGGGGACATGGAGGACGGTCCTTCCCGGAGGACGAGCCACGGGAGGCTCATTATAGTTAGCGGCTTGAGGGAGTGTCAAGCAACGCTCGTGCGGGCGGGCTTTCGGTTTGACACCACGCGCTTACGGGCCGTATGATATGCAGTTGAGGATAGTTACGCCCCTTTTGCCTCCCCAAGGAGCGCCAGCCGTGGAGATGGAGCTCTTCGATACGGGTGAGGCGCCCGCCTTCGAGGTCTCACCTTCAGCCCCACTCGCCGACCGGATGCGCCCCCGCACGCTCGAGGAGGTCGTCGGCCAGAGCCACCTGCTCGGCCCCGAAGGAGTGCTGACGAAGATAGCCCGTGCGGGCAAGCCTCGAAGCCTGCTGCTTTGGGGCCCGCCCGGCTGCGGCAAGACGACGCTCGCTCGCTGCCTCGCCCATACCTTCGACGCCGCCTTCGAGGCCTTCAGCGCCGTGCTCTACGGGGTCAAGGAGGTGCGGGCCGTGGTGGCGCGGGCCAAAGAGCGCCGCCACAGGGGCCGAGCCACCATCCTCTTCGTCGACGAAGTCCACCGGTTCAACAAGGCCCAGCAAGACGCTTTCCTGCCCCACGTCGAAGAGGGCCTTATCACGCTGCTTGGGGCCACCACCGAGAACCCCTCGTTCGAGATAATCCCGCCCCTTCTGTCGCGCTGCCGGGTCCTCGTGCTTCATCCCCTGACCGAAGAGGATCTCGTCGTCGTGCTGGAGCGGGCCTTGGGCGACGCCGAGATTGGTCTTGGGGCCGAGCGGCTCGAGCTCGACGAGGGTGTCGTGCCGATCATGGCCCGCGCGGCGGGCGGCGACGCCCGCGTGGCTCTGACCCTGCTCGAGACGGTCGTCGAGTCGGTGCCGCCCGCCGAGGACGGCCTCAGGCACATAACGGGGGAAGCCTGCGAGGGGCTCATCCGCGAGGCGCTCTTGCGCTACGACAAGGCGGGCGACGAGCACTACAACCTCGCCAGCGCCATGATCAAGTCGCTTCGCGGGAGCGATGTGGACGCGGCGCTGTATTGGGCCTTCCGGATGCTCGATGCCGGCGAAGACCCGATGTTCATCGCCCGCCGGCTCGTCATCTTCGCCGCCGAGGACGTCGGCAACGCCGACCCACAGGCCCTCGCCCTCGCGGTCGCGGCCCAGCAGGCTATCCACTTCGTCGGGATGCCCGAGGCCTTCCTGCCGCTCGGCCAGGCGGTCATCTACCTGGCCAGCGCCCCGAAGTCCAACGCGGTACTGCGAGCCGCTAAGGCCGCGCGCGATGCCATCGCCGAGACGAAGACCCTTCCCGTGCCGCTCCACCTTAGAGGCGCGCCGACGGCGCTGATGAAAGGGCTCGGCCACGGCGAGGGCTACCGCTACCCTCACTCGGCCGATACTGGATGGGTCGAGCAGCAGTACCTGCCGGACGTTTTGAAAGGAAGAGTCTTCTACGAGGCGACGGGCCGAGGCTACGAGGCGAAGATGGCCGAGTACTTAAAGCGGCTGAAGTCCAAGGCCAGCGAGCCGCCGCCAAAGCTTGATAAGGAACCCTCCAGCTAGAGGCCGAACGGAAGCCCCTCCAGAACCCCTCCTTCGACCAACCATCACGCCTTTTACGGATTAGACACTTTTAGACACTTTTTGGGTTTTTTCGGAGGCGATCATGCACTTAGGTCAGCAGACTACAATATGAGGACTTCGATATGAAAGCTACGACCGAAAAGAAAGTCGCATTGGTTGATATAGACAAACTAAACAAGGCGCTATGGGGCCTGCCTGCAACGAGAGCCAGGGCTATCTTGGACGCCGTGATTCATGAAGAATCTGAGATAGAAGGTTTTCTATCCCAGCGAACTTGCTCTCTAGGGCGTTAGACAGGTTCCATAAACCAACGGTTAGGTTCCAATTTACTGGGTCTGATTCTGCCGTGATGATTCGTTGGTTGTCCTCGAAGCAATCCTTGGCTTGATAAAACGACATCGTGAACCCTCCTATGTGTTGGAGAAATTGTATTGTTGTCCATTCAATCTTGTGACGCAACCCGCCAAGACCTTCTCAACGTAGTCACCATTTTCAAGGTGTCGAGCGTTGAATCGGCTTACAAATTCGTCGAGATATAACGGGAGATACTTTGGGCTAACGTGATGGTATGAGCCTACAATCCCACGCTTGAGAAGCGACCAGAAATTTTCCACCCCGTTGGTATGTATTTCCCCGTCAACGTATTTGATGGAGTGATTGATGCGTGAATGAATGAAGTCTAAGCCGACCAGCCTGTAAGACGGAAGGTAGTCCGTAATGACCGTTTCGCCCTTCTCAATATGACGCTCAATGACATCCATTACGCTTTGGGTGTTAACATTCTCAACCACTTCGCACCTGATCTGCCCATCACGCTTCTTGAGGCCCATTACAGGAACTTTTTTGCTTTTCTTTCCGGGCCTGCCGGGGCCAAGCCCCTTTTCCCTGCCCCCGATATAACACTCATCCACTTCTATGGTGCCAGCCATTTTGGACGTTAGTGTGTCCTCTTTCATGGCCATTCGGATTCTATGTAGGAGATACCAAGCTGTCCTATAATGGACCGCTAGATGCCGTTGAAGCTGGCAAGCGGAGATGCCTTTCTTGGCGGAAGCTATTAGATGAACGGCCACAATCCACTTGGTTAGCGATAACCGGGAACGATGCATGATTGTTCCCGATGTAACGGAAAATTGCTTGCGGCACCCGTTGCATTGGTATTCACGGCGAGTGGATAGTTTAGTTACGTCCTCCGTCTCGCAAAGAGGGCAAGCAACACCATCGGGCCATCGGATTCTTTCTAGATAAGCTAGACATTTTTCCTCGGTTCCAAATTCTTGGATTAGCTCTACAATCGTCATTGTCTGGCTCCCGTGCGCCTTGACAGGAAAGCCAGAACAAGTATAATAGAGGCTGAGGCTAGGTGTCTGGCTCTGTCAGGCGCTTAGTTGGGAGAGTCCTTCAGTCTTCGCGGGCTATGGGACTCTCCATTGCAATTATCTTGTTGGGGGTGGTGGGATTCGAACCCACACGGGGTTCTGCCCCAGCAGATTTCAAGTCTGCCCCGTCTACCTATTCCGGCACACCCCCATCCAATTCTTGAGTGGCTTCGGAGCTTTCATCTTCGGGGCCACTCTCCTTTTGAACCCTTTCCTCTTTGCTTAAGAACCGGTATTTATAAGACCGCCCAAATTTTCTCCTGCCCAAATATCCCTTTTTCCATGCTCTCCTAATGGTCGTGCCAACAGACGCTTCGAGGTTTTTCCGAGAGATATCTGTTTCGTATCCTCCGCTTAGAATAATGTCCGTAATTCCTCCAACATCTAAATGCTCCCCCGAATCCTTCAAAGTCCTTACACACGCCTTTACTAGGCTCATGCCTGCATATTCTGTTGAGGGAACCAATCTCATTTGAGCAATAGAAGCAGAAGCCTCTTCTTTTTTTAGCATTTTCAAAAAGACAAGAGAGGCCACCATGCCTCAAAGCATTCACCCGCAACCGACGCTTTCCCCGCAAGGCTAAGCGTCGGTTAGCCCAATCGAAAGGAGGTGAGGCTTATGGCCGCTAGGTGCAAAAAGCGGTTAGTCCGTTCTGGCAAAAAGCCCGGACGGAAACCCGTTCGTGTCCGAGGACACAGACGGTCACCGCCTGCAAAGCGCAGGTGCAAGTAGCACCTGAGTAGCAACCAGAGGTCTGGTGGCCTCACCCAATAATATAGCACATTCTCAACTTGGGGGAAATAGCCCACTACGGCTTGCTGACTCAGATGCATAATCGCCTTTTCGGAAGTGTCCAACCTCACGTTATGAATTGATATTGCAGGAGTTACCTGAGAATCGGCCCTTGGACGGAAGTGTGAGGTGTCTAAATGTGTCCAACAGCCCGAATTTGCGCTAAATAATTGATTTATATTCGATTATCGAGATTCATCCAATCTCGGAAATTGGACTGACGCGAAGGGAGTGTCCAATTCTTGTAAGCGATTGATATTTAGGGGGATTGTGGGATGTAGAGACAGGGTTTACCCTGTCCGCAAAGAAAAATGGACAGCCACCCGCCTGAGGCGGGTCCCTACATTCCCGGCTGGCCCACGCGCTGACAGACCACGGATGAGGAAGAACTCTCCAAGGTGGGGTCGGACGGCCTAGCGAGTGGAACGGGCCGGTGGCGTGCGGCCGACCTCGGCGAGGACGAGCTTCATGTCCTCCCAGACCTGGCGCTTCGCTTTCGGGTTGCGAAGGAGGTAGGCCGGATGGTAGGTGGGCATCACCTTGATGCCCCGCCATTCCCGAAAGGTCCCCCGCAGGTGCGAGATACCCTTGGTGATATTGAACAGCGCGCGCATGGCGGGGTTGCCGAGCGCCACGATGACCTGCGGTTGGATGGCCGCGAGCTGCGCATCCAGGTACGGCCGGCAGGTGGCGATTTCCTCCACTGTGGGAGTCCTATTGGACGGCGGCCGGCACTTGACGGCGTTGCAGATGTAGACGTCGCTTCGGCGCAAGCCCATGGACTCTATGATGCGGGTCAGGAGCTTGCCAGCCCGGCCCACGAACGGCTCGCCCTGCAGGTCCTCTTCCCGGCCCGGGCCCTCGCCGACAAAGACGATCTCCGCCCGGGGACTGCCCACTCCAAAGACGATCTGCGTGCGACCGGCGTGGAGCGCGCACAGGGTGCACCCCTCACAAGAAGATTCGACCTCATCGAGCGAAAGCGGGCGGCCACCACCCCCCGCAACGGCGGTACTTGGCTCGAGGACCTCGGGCGGGACCGCGTAGCCCGTCACACCCCACTCGCGGCGAAGCTCCAGGTGGCCTCGCACCTCGGAGATCATCTCCAGAAGCAGCTGGCGGGGCTCGGGTGCCATCGCGCGGCTAGGAGGGCCGTTCGCCTCTAAGGCGCACCACCGCATCCAGGATGGTATGCGCCACGGCGAGCTTGTCCATCTTCTCGTGGGGTTCCACGCGGCCGTCGGCGTAACAGAGGGTCACCTGGTTGTCGTCGTGGTCGAACCCGATATCGGGCCGGCTGACGTCATTGACCACCATGAGGTCGGCGTCCTTGGCCTTCAACTTCACGGCCGCGTTGGCCAGCACGTCTTCGGTCTCGGCGACGAAGCCGATGGTAATCCGGGAGCCTTTCCGGGTGCTGAGGATGTGGAGGATGTCTGGATTCTGCTGAAGCTCGACCGTCGACGCTTTCCGGTCGGCCCGCTTGATCTTTTGGACCTCGGGAGCCGTTGGTCGGAAGTCGGACACCGCGGCGGTCTTGATTATCACATCACTCTCATCGAGATACTTGAGACACGCCTGGAGCATCTCGTCGGCCGTGCGGACCGCCACGAAACCCACCCCGGGGGGAGGCTCAAGGGCCACGGGTCCGGAAACCAGCGTCACCTCGGCCCCGCGCCGGTGCGCCGCCCGTGCCACCGCGAAACCCATCTTCCCGCTGGAGCGGTTGGTCAGCACGCGGACCGGGTCGATGGGCTCTTCCGTCGGGCCCGCCGTCACCAGCACCCGGACTCCCGCCAGGTCCTTGGGGTCGGTCAGCGCAACGGCGATGTGCTCCACGACGACCTCCACCACCGCCAGCTTCCCCTCTCCGATGGTCTCGCACGCCAGCTCACCCACCTCCGGGTCAACGATCACGACACCCCGCTCGGAGAGGGTGCGCAGATTGGCCCGCACAGCCGGATGATGCAGCATGGCGGTGTTCATGGCGGGAGCCACGACCACCGGCGACTGGACCGCCAGGTAGAAGGTCGAGAGGAAATCGTCGGCGATGCCGTTTGCGAACTTCCCGATGATGTTGGCCGTTGCCGGGACGACCGCAAGCCCGTCAATCCGGGAGGCCATCTCGATGTGCTCGATCCGCTGCTGGGGGGTCCCTTCCCACATGTCGGCGATGACGGGCCGGTGCGAGAGGGCCTCGAAGACGAGGGGGGTGACGAACCGCTGGGCGCTGGCCGTCATGATGACGTGCACCTCGGCCCCACGCCTGGTCAGCTCCCTCAACACCTCGGCGGCCTTGTATACGGCAATGCCCCCCGTGACCCCAAGGGCCACGGCCCTGCCGTCCAGCACATCTCCTCGCATCGTCATTTCTTCTTCTTCGCTTTCTTCTCGGGCTGGTCGTTCGCGTCCTTCTCTTGCCACTCAACGAGGCCTTCCTTGACCTCCTCGACGGCCACCTCGGTCGGCTTGTGGCCTTTGGGATCGAGGCGGGCCTGCACCCCCGCATGCAGCTGACGTGCCCGCTGGGAGGCAAGAATGACCAGCCGATACCGATTCATCTTTTCTTCTTCCGTCGGTTCTTTTGCTTTGGCCTTTGCCTTTACCTTCGCCTTTGGCTTTGCTTTTGCCTTTGGCTTTGCCTTTGGCTTTGCCATCGAGATCGCGACTCCTTTCGGACATCACCCCGTGGGTGGCATCACTCGATATTTTGCACCTGCTCCCGTATTTTCTCCAACTCGTGCTTCAGCTCGATGACGAGCCGCGACACCGTCAGGTCGTTGAGCTTGGAGCCGACGGTGTTGACCTCACGGTTCATCTCCTGGACGACGAAGTCGAGCTTCCTCCCGACCGACCCGCCTGATGCGAGAAACTGCTTGAGCTGATCCATGTGGCTGCCCAGGCGAGCCACCTCCTCGGACACATCGCTCCTATCGACCAGGTAGGCGACCTCCTGGGCGAGCCGCTGCGGATCGAGCGGAACGTCCTTGAGGAAACCCTGGAGGCGCTCCTCCAGCGCGGCCTGGTGTTCAGCCTGGACGACAGGAAGCCGGTCGGTCACCTGGGCGATCAGGCCCCTAACCGTGGCGACCCGGGCCGTGATGTCAGCGTGGAGGGCCTTGCCCTCCTCGACCCGCATCGCCTCCAGGGTCCCGAACGCCTCCTGGACGACGGGCGCCACGACATCCCACAGTCCTTTCACGTCCTCCTCGGGCTCTTCCACCCGCAGAAGGTCGCGAAACTGAAACAGGGTGGCGAGGTCCACCTGGCCTGCAAGCTCGTGGTCGGCCTTGACCCGGCGTAGGAGACGAATGGCGTCCGCCACCAGCGCCTCGTCGGCAACGACCTGGCGGCCTCGGCCGTCGAGGACGGTGATCGAGCAGGAGACGTCGAAGCGCCCCCGGCTGAACCGCTTCCCCACGAGCTTGCGGATGCGGTGCTCAAGGGCCATGTAGCGGCGCGGCATACGGACGGCCACATCCAGGTAGCGGTGGTTGACGGTGTTGACCTCAACCGCCACCTGCCACGCGTCGGATTGAGCCTCGGCGCGACCGAAGCCCGTCATGCTGTTAAGCACGCTGGGTGACTCCTCGCCCGTCAGGTTGTCCCTCGCCCGGAACAGTGTTACGATACTTTATCGAAGGAACTGCAGTAAGTCAATAAAAAGCCCCGGTTGCGTAGGCGTCACGGGCAAAACGATGGATTACCTGTTGCTCCAAGCCGTCCTGCGAGAGCTGAATGATTGCCTTCCCGGGGCGATGGTGAAGAAGGTGACCCAGCCTGCCTCTCCCGTCGTGGTCCTTTCCGTGCGGGGCCCCGCCTGGGCCGGGCAGCTGTTGCTGGCCGCCGATCCCGGCTCCGCGAGAATCCACACCACCGAGACGGCCTTTGAAAACCCCGCCAAACCGCCGGCCTTTTGCCAGGCCCTGCGCCCCGCCCTCGACGGCCGACGCCTAGGTCACCCGAGGCTGGTCGGTGGCGACCGGGTCGTGGCCCTGCCGTTTGCGGCCTCGGAGTCGCCAGCGGAGCCCGAGGAGGTGAACCTCGTGGCGGAGCTGACCGGCCGCCAAGCGGCCCTCGTGCTGGTCAAGGGGCCCGTGCCGGGCGGCCCAGTAGCGTTCGTGGTTGGACCGAAGAGGAGGACCTCAAAGCGGCTGGTCGTGGGGGAGCCCTACGCCCCGCCGCCTTGGCCGGCAGGGGCCGCCTCCTGGGATGATTACACGGGCGCCTCTCTGGCCGAGGCCTTGGCATCTCCCGGCATATCGAGCCGGCCTCTGGAGCGCCGCCTCGTCTATCTAGTCATGGGGCTTTCGCCTCTAGTCGCCCGGGAGGTCTGCCACCGCGCGGGCCTCGATCCCGAGACCCCCACCGTCGATGCCAAACAAGCCCAGGCCATCCTGGAGGCCATAGACGGGCTCGCCGCCGCCGTGCGCGACGGCCCGCTCTCCCCGACCCTCTATCACGACGAGGCGGGAGACCCGCTGGCGGCCACGCCCGTTCCCTTCGCCCACCTTGAGGCCCACTCGCAGGCCAAGCCTATGGCGACGGCCAACGCGGCAGCGGCGGCTCTAGCCGAGTCCCGCACCGAGACCCAACGGGCGATGCAGCTGCGCCAGCGGCTTGAAAGCGCCGTGGACCATGCGCTCAAGAAGGCGGAGCGGACGCGCCAGAAGGTCCGCGACGATCTCACCCGCGCCCGGCAGGCCGAGCACGACCACCAATGCGGGTCGCTTCTGCTTGCCCACGCCGGCTCGGTGCGCCGGGGCATGACCTCCGTTACGCTCCCGAACGACTTCGACCCCGAGGGCTCCACCATCACGATCGCCCTCGACCCGGCCGTCTCGCCGCAGATCAACGCCGCCCGATACTTCAAACGCTCCAAAAAGGCGAAGCGCTCACTGGCGAGCCTTGAGCGACGGCTCGAGGAGATGAAGGGGAAGGTGGCCTATCTCGAGGCGACCAGGCAGGCGGCGGTGATCGCCGACGAGGAGACCGCCGAGGGCCTGCTCGAAGAGCTCGAAGCCGGCGGGTTCACCCCCTGGCCGACCCGGCCACCCCCTCGGCGCCGACCCCGCCACAGGAGGCGGGAGGCGCCCATCCGGCGCTTCCGCGCCACGGAGGGCTGGGAGGTGCTGGTCGGCAAGAACGCCCGGGGCAACGACGAGCTGACCACCCGGATCGCACGCCCCGAGGATCTCTGGTTTCACGCCCAGGACGTTCCCGGGGCCCACGTCGTGCTTAGAGGCGATGGGCGGGACGACCCCCCGAGCGAAGCGGTGGGGTGGGCCGCCGCCGCCGCGGCTTACTTCAGCGGCGGCCGGGGCGACGCCAAGGTACGGGTCGACTATGCGGCCGCCAAGAACGTCACCAAACCCAAAGGGTACAGGCCGGGCCAGGTGCTCATCCGGTGGAAGAAAACCCTCCGTGTGGCCCCGGCGACCCCTGAGAGCCTGGAGGAGCGGGAAGTCACGCCCCCCGGGCCCGATTAAGGATTTGACATCCCTATGCATTGCTGTATATTGATTTTGTCCCCGCAACTCTCTCGCCGGGGACCTTTCGATTCTCTTAAAAAGGGTGACCTTCCTTCATGATCGACTGGGACGAGCTTCAGAAACGCCGCAAAGGGCGAGGACCCTTTGAAAACATCCCGAAGTTCAAGGTGCCGAAGTTCTCCATGCCCGGGTTTCGGTTGCCTCGGCTCCCCTTGCTCATCTCGATCCTCGCCCTGATTTGGCTGGCCACGGGTGTCTACATAGTCGCGCCCGACGAAAAGGGCGTGGTGATGCGCTTCGGCAAGTGGGTGGCCACAACCGACCCGGGGCCCCACTATCACCTGCCGGCGCCCATCGAGAGCGTCTTGAAGCCCAAGGTCACCGAGGTGAAGCGCATCGAGGTGGGCTTTCGAACCATCGACCAGGGGCCTCCGGCCCGCTACAGCGACGTGCCCCGAGAGAGCCTCATGCTCACGGGGGACGAAAACATCATTGACATCGACATCATCGTCCAGTACCGGATAATCGATCCCGGGAAATACCTCTTTAAGATCCGCGACCCCAACCAGACGGTCCGGGTCGCATCCGAGGCGGCCCTGCGTGAGGTCATCGGCGCCACCACGATCGACGAGGCTCTCACCGTCGGGAAGTTCGCCATCCAGGCAAACACGAAGACCCTCCTCCAGCAGATTCTAGACTCGTACGACTCCGGGCTCCAGATCGTCGCCGTCCAGCTCCAGGACGTCCACCCCCCAGATCCCGTTCGCGAGGCCTTCCGGGACGTGGCCAGCGCCAAGGAGGACAAGAGCCGCCTGATCAACGAGGCCGAGGGCTACCGCAACTCGTTGTTGCCCGAGGCCCGGGGCCGGGCGGCGCAGATCGTCAATATCGCCGAGGGCTACATGGAAGAGAAGATTCGCAAGTCCAAGGGCGACGCCGACCGCTTCAAATCCGTCCTGGCCGAGTACATCAAGTCCAAGGACGTCACACGCAC
Organism: Nitrospinae bacterium AH_259_B05_G02_I21; assembly: GCA_027717595.1. Lineage (GTDB taxonomy): Bacteria > JADFOP01 > JADFOP01 > JADFOP01 > JADFOP01 > JADFOP01. Next base: position 69,435 of record JALLOF010000003.1, read on the forward strand.
GCGCCTCTATCTCGAGACGATGGAGGAGATTTTGCCCGGCATGGACAAGTTCATCCTCGGGGGCGACAGCGGCGCATCCGTCCTGCCCATCCTGCCCCTGGGCAGTGGGTCGCTGATCCCCGGTGTGGAAAAGGGGAGGTAACGCGATGGAGAGAGAGTTCGAGATCGAGGAGGACCAGCCGCCGAGGCGATTCGGACTCGGCAACATTCGGACGACCGGCCTCGCCGTGCTGGTCATTGTTGCGGGCTTCGTGTTCTTCTCCTCGCTCTTTACAGTATCGGAGGTTCAGCAGGTGGTGGTCACCCAGCTTGGCAAGCCCGTTCGGGAGATCCGTAACCCCGGTCTGCACTTTAAGCTCCCCTTCTTCCAGCAGGTGCTCTATTTCGACAAGCGCCTGCTGGAATACGACTCGGCCCCAACAGAGATCGTCACGAAAGACAAGAAGGCCCTCGTGGTGGACAACTACTCTCGGTGGCGCATCATCGACCCCCTCCTCATGCTGCAGACGGTGCGGAACGAAAACGGCGCCCAGGCCCGCCTCGACGATATCATCTACTCGGAGCTCCGCCTAGAGCTCGGCCTGCACGAACTCATCGAGATCGTGGCCTCAAAGCGCAAAGAGATTTTCAGCAAAGTGACCGCAAGGAGCAACGAGAAAGCCAAAGAGTACGGGATCGAGGTCCTCGACGTGCGCGTGAAGCGGGCGGACCTTCCGCCGGAGAACGAAAAGGCCGTCTACGGACGGATGCGCGCCGAGCGCCAGCGCATCGCCAGGCAATACCGCTCCGAGGGCAAGGAGGAGGCCCTGAAGATTCGCTCCACGACGGACAAGGTCAAGACCATCCTTTTGGCCGACGCCTACGAGCTGGAGCAGCGCCTCCGGGGCAAGGGAGATGCCGAGGCACTGGGCATTTACGCAGAGGCCTACGAGCGCGACGAGGAGTTCTACTCGTTCCTCCGTACACTCGAGGCCTACAGGGGGTCGCTCAAGGACAAGACGACCGTCATACTGCCGCCTGATTCGCAGTTTCTGCGGTTCCTCAAGGAGGCCCGCTGAGACCGGGCAACGCCCGTGTGGGCTACCTGCCCCTTTACGTTCCTGTAAAGGGGTTTTTTTCATGGGAGGGGTCCTGATTGGTTCGAACCTTCGCTGAGCGCTGCCGCGTCGTAGATGCGGCCGGGATGGCCCAGCATATGCTACGCGCACCGGCCATGGCGAAGACGGCCTACGAGGACGGCCGCCGAATCGTCGAAACGCAGCCGCCCGCCGACCTCTCTCACCTCGTCGTGGCGGGCATGGGAGGCAGCGCCATAGGAGGCGATCTGTTGGGCGACCTGGCCGCGGGCACGAGCCCCGTGCCCATCGTCACCCACCGGAGCTTCAGCCTCCCGGCCTTCGTCGGCCCATCGAGCGGGGTCGTGGCGGTCAGCTACTCGGGAGAGACGGCCGAGACGCTCTCGGCGTTCGCGGAGGCCTCGTCGCGGGGTGCCCTCCGGTGGGTGGTGGCTTCTGGTGGGACGCTGGCCGAGCGGGCCGCCGCCTCCAACGTCGCCGCGGTCGCCGTGCCGGGCGGCCTCCCCCCCCGGGTCGCAGTGGGATCCCTATTTTTCTCCCTCGTGGGCCTTGCCGAGGGGCTCGGCCTCCTCGGCCCTCAGGCCGAGGCCGTGGAGGAGGCGGCTTCGGCCTGGGTGAGGCTGAACGACCGCTACCGGTCCGAGGCCGACGAAGACGCCAACCCGGCGTTGACCCTCGCGCACAGGCTTGTCCAGGGCGTCCCCACCATCTACGGCGCGGCGGGCCTCACCGAAGGGGTGGCCCGCCGGTGGAAGTGCCAGCTCAACGAGAACAGCAAGATGGCAGCCACGAACGAGACGCTGCCCGAGCTCATCCACAACGAGGTCGCAAGCTACGAGCTCGACCCGACGCATCCCGGGCCCGCTCGTCTCGTCGTCCTGCTGGAGGACGACGACGACGGCCCCGAGGTCGTCCGACAGCGGTCGCATCTGGCTGAGTGGCTCCTTGAGCGGGGGATTTCCGTGGAGCGGGCCGCCTCGGAGGGCCACTCCCGGCTGGCCCGCCTCATCTCCCTCGTCGTGCTCGGCGACTGGGTGAGCTACTACGCGGCGGTGCTGCGAGGGGTCGACCCCACCCCCGTCGCGTCCATCGACACCCTCAAGGCGCTCGGGAGCGCCCCCAACGTCAGCCCATGAAGAACGACATCCGCAACTTCTCCATCATCGCCCACATCGACCACGGCAAATCCACCCTTGCCGACCGGCTTCTCGAGGCCACGGGGCTGATGCCCGAGAGGGGCCGACGCGACCAGTACCTCGACCGGATGGAGCTGGAGCGAGAGCGCGGGATAACCATCAAGGCCCAGATGGTCAGGCTCCCGTACGAGGCCGCCGACGGCGAGACCTACCAACTCAACCTCATCGACACCCCCGGGCACGTCGATTTCTCCTACGAGGTCTCCCGGAGCCTCGCGGCCTGCGAGGGGGCGCTGCTGGTGGTCGACGCCGTCCAGGGCATCGAGGCCCAAACGCTGGCCAACGCCACCCTGGCGCTCGAGCAAGACCTCGTCATCATTCCCGTCATCAACAAGATAGACCTGGAGCAGGCCGAGCCCGATCGGGCCGCCTCGCAGATCGAGCTGGTGCTCGGCCTCCCGAGCACTGAATGCCTCCTGGTCAGCGCGAAAGAGAGCATCGGCATCGAGGAGGTCTTCGAGGCCGTGGTACGCCGCATCCCCCCGCCAGGGGGCTCGCCCACCGCTCCGCTGCGGGCCCTCCTGGTGGACTCGTGGTACGACCCCTACCAGGGGGTCGTGATGCTGGTGCGGGTCGTTGACGGGACGCTGCGGCCCGGGCTGTCGATCCGCCTGTTTGCGACGGGGCGACAGACCGAAGTCGATCAGGTGGGGACATTCGCTCCCGAGCCCGAGAAGCTCGGGGCGCTCACCGCCGGCGAGGTGGGCTGGTGCACCGCCGGGATCAAGGACCTCCGAGACGCCACCGTCGGCGACACCATCACCGAGGCCGCCCGCCCCTGCGCCGAGCCCTTGACCGGCTACAAGCCTGTCAAGCCCATGGTCTTTTGCGGCCTCTACCCCATCGACCCGGACGCGTACGAACTGCTTCGGGCCAGCCTGGAGCGGCTCCACCTGAACGACAGCGCATTCGTCTACCAGCCCGAGGTGAGCCCCGCCCTGGGGTTCGGCTTCCGGTGCGGGTTCCTCGGCCTGCTCCATATGGAGATCGTCCAGGAGCGGCTCGAGCGGGAGTTCGGCCTCGAGCTGCTGGCGACCCAGCCCAACGTCCTCCACGAAGCGGTGACCACCGACGGCGAGCGCCTGCGGGTGGAGATGCCCTCCCAGCTTCCCCCCCCTCAGCGGATCGACCGAATTGAAGAGCCCATAGTTTTGGCCACGGTCCTCGTGCCCGCCGAGCACCTGGGCCCGGTCCTGGCCCTGCTGCAAGAGCGCCGCGGCCACCAGCGGCGGATGGAGTACCTAGACGCCCGGACGGTCTCGCTGCTATACGAGCTGCCGCTAAACGAGATCGTGGTCGATTTCTACGACCGGCTGAAGTCAGTGAGCCGGGGCTACGCTTCCTTCGACTACGAGGTGCTCGAGCTCAGGCCGGCGCCGCTCGTCAAGCTCGACATCCTCGTCAACGACGAGCCGGTCGACGCCCTCTCAGTCATCATCAACAAGGACCGCGCCTACCAGACGGGCAAGGCCCTGGTCGAGCAGCTGCGCCGGCTCATCCCCCGCCAACTGTTCGAGGTCGTGCTCCAGGCCGCCATCGGCGGGCGCGTAATCGCTCGCGAGAGCGTCAAGCCGCTGCGCAAGAACGTAATCGCGAAGCTCTACGGTGGGGACGTGACCCGCAAGCGCAAGCTGCTTGAGAAGCAAAAGGCCGGCAAAAAGCGGATGAAAAAGGTCGGGCGCGTGGAGATTCCCCAGGAGGCCTTCAGGGCCATCCTGAGCGTGGGGCGGTGAGTGGCGAGCGGGTGACGGGCATCCCCCAAAAACCAAAGGCCACCAGGCCCCACCTGCCGAAGGGGTGGCAGAAGGGCTCGAGGCTCAGAAGCAACATCGAGGCCTTGGGGATGGCCGTGGGCCTGGCCATCGTCCTTCGCATCTTCGTCGTCCAGGCCTTCACCATCCCCTCGGGCTCCATGATTCCGACCCTCCTTGTGGGCGATTACATCCTCGTCAACAAGTTCATCTACCACTTCACGTCCGTGGGCCGGGGCGACATCGTCGTGTTCCGCTCCCCCGAGGACCCGGACCGAGACTACATCAAGCGAATCATCGGCCAGCCTGGGGAGAAGATCGCCATCAAGGGGGGAGTCGTCTTCGTCAACGGCCAACCGCTGAAAGAGGCCTACGCCGACGCCCATTCGCCCGGCGGCTTGGGCGGATACATGGGAACCTGGGGCCCCAAGGTCGTCCCCCCCGGCTATTACTTCCTCCTGGGGGACAATCGCAACAACAGCCGCGACAGCCGGGTCTGGGGCTTCCTCGACGGCGGCTTGATTCGGGGCCGTGCCTTCCTTATCTACTTTTCCTGGAACGGCGAGCACCACACCGTGAGGTGGAGCCGCCTGGGCAAGGTCCTCCACTAGCGCCTCGCCGCGAGGGCCCGCCACAGGGCGGCAAACTCCTCCAGGGTGAGGGTTTCCGCGCGCCTCTTCCCGTCGATGTCCACCTCAGCCATCGCCTGGTCCACCGCCTCGGCCGACCATCCCTGGGCCCGGAGCGCCTGGAGGTTGTTGCGAAGCGTCTTTCGCCGATGCGCAAAGGCCTTGCGCACCATGGCGAGGAACGCCTCCTCGTCTTGGCCCACCTCGACGGGCGGAGCCGACCTGGGGCTCATGGAGAGGACGGCCGAGTCCACCTTCGGCGGCGGCCAGAAGGCCTCGGCGGGCACATCGCCGTGATGGCGGGTTTCGAAGTAATAGGCCACCACGACCGATAGGGCCCCGTAGTCCTTCGTTCCGGCCGAGGCGTGGAGCCTGCGGGCCACCTCCCGCTGGACGGTCAGGGTCACCCGCCTCAAGCGCTCCCGCTCGTCGATGAAACGCCCCACCAGGGGCGCCGTAATCTGGTAGGGGATATTGGCCACAACGGCATAGGGCGCGGGGAGGGTCTCGTAGGGAAACTTGAGAGCGTCGGTGTGGTGGACGGTGACGTTGGGGAAATCGGCCAGCGTCTCGGTGAGGATGGCGGCCAGGGCTTCGTCAATCTCCAGACAGTGAACGATCCTGGCGCGGCGGGCCAGGGCCCGGGTCAAGGCGCCGACACCTCCGCCTATCTCGAGCACGGTATCGTCGGGCCCCACCTCGGCGGCGTCCACGACGGCTTGCAGGGCCTCCTCATCGACGACGAAGTGTTGGCCCAACGCCTTGCGGGGGCGCACCCCATGGGCGCTCAGAATCCCCCTGGTCCTTCGGTACAGCGACACGGACTCACCTCCCTCATCGCTCCAAAGCGGGTGAGTCCATTATACGGCCCAGCCGCCACGGCCGACCAGCAGCTTTTCATCCACTAGGGTGGTCTTGGCGCTTTCGGAACTAGGCGATTTTAGCTATCATACGTCCGAGGAACGATGAAAGCCAATACGCTCTGGGGGGCACCAGGAGGGAACAAGCCATGGCACGAGCGAAGATCACCATCGTTGGGGCGGGTAACGTCGGAGCCACTGCGGCCCATTGGGCGGCGACCAAAGAGCTTGGAGACGTGGTCCTCGTGGACATCATCGAGGGCGTCCCGCAGGGCAAGGCGCTCGATTTGTGGGAAGCGGCCCCCGTCGGGCTCTTCGACTGCCGCATGATCGGGAGCAACAGCTACGAAGAGACCGCAGACAGCGACGTCGTCATCATCACCGCCGGGATAGCCCGAAAGCCGGGGATGAGCCGCGACGAGCTGCTGGCCACGAACACGAACATCGTGAAGTCCGTGACCGAGGAGTGCGTCAAGGCCAGCCCGAACGCCTTTCTCATCGTCGTCTCCAATCCGCTGGACGCCATGACGTGGGTGGCGAAACAGGTCAGCGGCTTCCCCAAGGAGCGGGTCATGGGCATGGCGGGGATGCTCGACAGCGCCCGCTTCCGCAGCTTCGTCGCCTTGGAGCTCGACGTGAGCGTCGAGGACACCTTCGCCCTGGTTATGGGCGGCCACGGCGACACCATGGTGCCCCTGCCGCGTTACTCCACCGTGGCCGGCATCCCCATCACCGAGCTCATGACGCCCGAGCAGATAGACCGGATAGTCGACCGCACCCGCAACGCGGGGGCCGAGATCGTCGGTTTCCTCAAGACCGGCAGCGCCTACTACTCGCCGGCGGCCTGCGTCGTCGAGATGGCCGAGGCCATCATCAAGGACAAGAAGCGCATAACGCCCTGTGCCGCCTACCTCGAGGGCGAGTACGGCATCGACGGGGTTTACGTGGGTGTGCCGATCAAGCTCGGGGCCGGCGGGGTCGAGGAGATTCTGGAGCTCGACCTCACCGATGAGGAGCAGGCGATGCTCCATAAATCGGCCGATCACGTGCGGGACCTCGTGGACCAAATCTCCCTATAATCCCACGGTGGCAGCGAAACCCGAGGGCGGGCCGAAGGGTGTTTTCCAGGTTGACAAGCGCCCATGCGAGGTATAATGTAAGGTGGTTTTGACCGGCCTCGTTTATGCGTAAACCTCCTTAATCAACAAATCCTTTCCACCCGCCGAGAGTGTGGCGGTGTGACTGGAGCTAGTCGAGGTTACCGATGGATGTTCCTAAGCACGACGTCCTGATTGTGGGCGGAGGTGGGGCCGGCCTGCGCGCCGCCATCGCAGCGGTGGAGGCCGACGAGCATATCACCGTCGGAGTGGTCTCCAAGGTCTACCCCATGCGGAGCCACACGGTCTCGGCGGAGGGAGGGACCGCGGCGGCCGTTCGTGAGGACAATACCGATTCGCACGCCTACGACACGATCAAAGGAAGCGATTTCTTGGCGGACCAAGATGCGGTCGAGATTTTTGTCAAAGAGTCCATTGATGAAGTGATACAGCTGGAGCATTGGGGGTGTCCGTGGAGCCGTGACCCGGACGGCCTCATGAGTGTGAGAACCTTCGGCGGCATGAGTGTGGATCGCACGCTCTTTTGCTCCGACAAGACCGGGTTTCACATGCTTCACACGCTGTATCAAACGGCCCTGAAATACGACCGCATTGCCTGGTACGACGAGTGGTTCGTCACCTCGCTGCTGAAAGACGACGGTAAGATCTGCGGCGTGACGGCACTGAACGTGCGCTCCGGTGCCATTGACGCCATCCCGGCCAAGGCTGTGATACTCTGCACCGGCGGGGCCGGCAAGCTCTTTGCCTTTACCACCAATGCCTCGATCAAGACGGGCGATGGCATGGCCCTGACCTATCGTGCGGGCGGTCCCCTGAAAGATATGGAATTCGTGCAATACCATCCCACCGGCTTACCGGGGACCGGCATCCTCATCACAGAGGCCTCCCGAAGCGAGGGAGGGCACATGATCAACCGCGAAGGGGACCGCTACCTAAGCGCGTACACGCCTGAGCGCATGGAGCTGGGACCCCGCGACATGCTGTCGCGCGCGTTTATCCAAGAGATGAGGGCCAATCGGGTCTTCGAGGGACCGTATGGGGAGTATGTCCATCTCGATATCCGGCACCTGGGGGAGGAGCTAATCATGGAACGCCTCCCCTTTGTGCGGGAGTTGGCTACCGAATACGTGGGGATCGACCCGGTGTATGAACCGATCCCTGTACGGCCGGTGGTCCACTACATGATGGGGGGGATTCACACGGACGCCAACGCGAAGACCCCCGTCGACGGGCTCTACGCGGCAGGGGAAGCCGCCTGCGTGAGCATGAACGGGGCCAACCGTCTGGGATCCAACTCCCTATCCGAGATCATTGTGTTTGGGGCCCGCTCCGGGAAGGCGGCTGTGGAGTATGCCTCGGAGCAGGAATTTCCCGAGGCCAACACCCTGAGCCAGATGGCGCAAGCGGAAAAGAAGCGGATCGAGGAGCAATTTCTCAAGCCCCGAAACGGCAACGAGCGGGTCGCCACAATCCGCCGCGATCTTCAGCTCGCGATGGAGCAAGGCGCCGGCATCTACCGCACCGAAGAGGAAATGAAGACGGCGTGCGAGGCGATCCGGAAGCTCCTGAAACGCTACGAACAGGTGGAGGTGGATGATAAGTCGAGTGTGTTTAACACCGATCTCATTGCTGCGTTGGAGCTGGGCTACATGCTCGATGTCGCCGAGGCGCTAGCCCACTCCGCCTTGCTGCGGGAAGAATCGAGAGGCTCGCACGCCCGGGAGGACTTTACGACGCGCGATGACGAGCGCTTTCTGCAGCACTCCCTGGCCTACCAAACACCAGAGGGGCCTCGCATCGAATACCTGCCGGTTTCCATCACCCGCTGGCAGCCTGAAGAGCGAAAGTACTAGGACACGGTAGCGAAAAGCCGTCACGAGGTCTTTACCATCACGAAACGCAGACACCACATGTTTGCCTCCGGGCTCGCACTTTCGCGGCGGGCTTTACGACGAGCGCACTCTCAGGAGCAGGAGAAACCATGAGCGCCAAGAAGATCACGATGCGAGTGACACGGTATCGCCCGGAGCAAGAGGACGCTCCCACGGAGCAGGCCTACGAGCTCGAGTTTCCCGATGACTGGGTGGTCCTCGACGCGCTCAACTACATCAAGGATGACGTGGACGGCACGCTCACGTTCCGCTGGTCGTGCCGGATGGGCATATGCGGAAGCTGCGGCATGATGGTCAACGGGGAGCCTAAGCTGACCTGCGCCGCCTTTTTGCGGGACTACTATCCGGCTGAGATCCGGGTGGAGCCGTTGCAGTACTTCCCGATCATCCGGGATCTGGTCATCGATATGACCGACTTTCTGCACAAACTCAAGGCCATCACGCCCTGGATCGTCCGGGACGAGGAAAAACCGCTCGCCGAGGGGGAGTATCTCCAGACACCTGCTCAACTGGCCGATTACAAGCAATTCAGCATGTGCATCAACTGCATGCTCTGTTACTCTGCCTGTCCGGTGTACGGCCATGAGCCCGAGTTCATCGGCCCGGCCGCCATCGCCCTGGCCCACCGATACAACCTCGACTCCAGGGACGAAGGACAGGAGGCGCGCCAGCAGGTGATTGCGAGCAGCGAGGGCATCTGGGATTGTACCCTGGTGGGTGAGTGCACCGAGGTGTGTCCAAAGCGTGTGGACCCGGCGATGGCCATCCAGCGGACGAAAGTCGCCACGACGACGGAGTGGGCCAAGTCCATGCTCATGCCGTGGGGGAAGCAATGAAACAGCCCGAGCCCGAATATACCTATCCAACCTATCACCGCCCTATCCCCGCCACCTGGTGGCTACGCGATCGCAAGTACTTCCTGTTCATGATGCGCGAGCTGAGCAGCTTTTTCATCGCCGTCTTTTTGCTCATCTACCTATACGGGCTCTCGTTGCTGTCCAAGGGACAGGCGGCGTACGGGCAGTTTCAGGAGACCCTGCGCTCTGGCGGGTTCACCCTCTTTTTCGTGGTGGCGTTCATCTTCGCCGTCTACCACTCTTGGACCTGGTGGAGCATCATGGGCAAAGTCCAGGTCGTCCGCCTGGGGGACCATAAGGTTCCGGAGAGGGTGATAACAGCCGTCGCCCTTGCGGGCTGGGTTGTGGCATCCGCGGTGGTGCTCTTCGTGTTTACGAGGTGAGGGCCATGTACGAAGTGAATAAGACCGAGCCGTTCTGGTGGGGCTTGTTCTCGTTGGGAGGCGTCGTGGCCGCGCTGTTTGTGCCGATCCACATCATAATGGTCGGCTTCCTCTCGGCCGAGGCCGTAGGCTACCACCAGATGGTGGCCCTGGTCGGCAATCCGCTCATCAAGCTCTACCTCTTCACGTTGGTGTCGCTCCCCCTCTTTCACGCGGCCCATCGGCTTCGATTTGCATTGAAAGACCTGGGGCTCAAGGTAGCAGGAGGGCTCTTGGGCGTGTTCTTATACGGGGGAGCGGTGTTCGGAACCATGGTGGCCGCCTACATTGTGGCGACCCTTCCATGATCGGGAAGCAGGGCGTGGCCGTCAGGGATTCTTCCCCCGCTTAAGACCCCACCTCAAAGGGACCGTCGCCGGCCCTCGCCGAACCATCCTCCGACCATCGGTCCGCCCCCCAAGGGAGTCGCCATGAAAATCCACGAGCACGAGGCCAAGGAAATTCTCAAACACTACGGGGTGCCAGTCCCCAACGGCGCTGTGGCCTCTACTGCCGAGGAGGCCCGGGCCGTGGCCGAGCGGCTCGGCGGCACGGTCGTGGTCAAGGCCCAGATCCACGCCGGCGGCCGGGGCAAGGGCGGGGGTATCAAGCTCTCCGACGGGCCCGCCGAAGCGCAAAGGGCGGCCGAGGCGATCCTCGGCATGACGCTCATCACCCCCCAGACGGGCCCTGAAGGCCGGGTGGTCCAAAAGGTCCTCGTCGAGGAGGGCATGGAGATCGAGAAGGAGCTCTACCTGGGCATCGTGATCGACCGCGCCGTCAACCGGCCCGTGGTCATGGCCAGCGAAGCGGGAGGGATGGAGATCGAGGAGGTCGCGGCCGCGACGCCGCAGATGATTATCAAAGAGGCGGTGGACCCTCTGCTTGGGCTCAAGCCCTACCAGGCCCGCAACCTCGCCTTCGGCCTCAACCTTCCTGCCGAGCTCATCTCAACGGGGGTCAAGTTCATAACAGGGCTCTACAAGTGCTTCGAGGAGATGGACTGCTCACTCGCCGAGATCAACCCGCTTGTCATCACCCGAGACGGCCGCCTGCTTGCCCTCGATGCGAAGATGAACTTCGACGACAACGCCCTTTGGCGCCACAAGGACGTTGAGGAGATGCGCGACCTCAACGAGGAAGAGCCCCTGGAGATCGAGGCGAGCAAGCACAACCTCAACTACATCAAGCTCGACGGAAACGTCGGATGCATGGTCAACGGGGCCGGGCTCGCGATGGCCACGATGGACATCATCAAGCTCGCCGGAGGCGAGCCGGCCAACTTCCTCGATGTGGGAGGCGGCGCCACCCAGGAGATGGTTGAGAACGCCTTCCGCATCCTCATTAGCGACGAGCACGTAAAGGCCGTCCTCATCAACATCTTCGGAGGCATCCTGCGATGTGACGTGCTGGCCCGGGGGGTCGTCGAGGCGGTCAAAAAGGTGCAGGTGAACATGCCCATCGTGGTCCGCCTTGAGGGGACCAACGCCGAGGAGGGCCGGGAGATTTTGCAGACCTCGGGGCTGGAGTTCACCGTCGCCACGGGCATGGCCGATGCCGCAGAGAAGGTCGTCGCGGCGGCTCAGGCGGCGGGCTAGGCCACCTTACAACCCAACAGGGGAACGAACGACACGATGGCGATTCTCGTAGACAATGATACGCGCCTGCTCGTCCAGGGAATCACGGGCCGGGAGGGTCGGTTCCACACAGGCCAGTGTGCGGCCTACGGCACGCAGGTGGTGGCCGGGGTGACGCCCGGCAAGGGGGGAGAAGACGTCGACGGCATCCCGGTCTTCAATACCGTCGCCGAGGCGGTGGCCGCCACGGGCGCCAACGCTTCGATGATTTTCGTCCCGCCTGCCTTCGCCGCCGACGCCGTGCTAGAGGCCATCCACGCCGGACTCGCCGTGATCGCCTGCATCACCGAAGGCATCCCGACATATGATATGATCTACGTAAAACGCCGGCTCGAAGAAACCTCGACGCGGCTCATCGGTCCCAACTGCCCGGGGCTTATCTCCCCCGGCAAGTGCAAGATCGGAATAATGCCGGGCCACATACACGCCGAGGGTCCGGTGGGGGTGATCTCGCGCAGCGGCACCCTCACCTACGAGGTCGTCGCACAGCTCACCGAGCGGGGCATCGGCCAGTCGACCTGCATCGGCATCGGAGGGGACCCCATCATCGGCACGGACTTCATAGACTGTCTGGCGCTCTTCGAGCAGGACGACCAGACAGGGGCCATCTGCCTCATCGGCGAGATCGGCGGCACCGCCGAGGAGGAGGCGGCGGCCTTCATCCAAGAGCACGTGAGTAAGCCCGTCATCGGCTTCATCTGCGGCCAGACCGCCCCGCCCGGGCGCCGGATGGGCCACGCGGGGGCCATCATCTCCGGCGGCACGGGAACTGCGGCGGAGAAGATGCGTGCGATGCGGGAGGCGGGCATTCACGTTTCTGAAAGTCCCGCCACAATCGGGGCCCTCGTCGCAGACGTGCTGGGTGGCTAGCGAGGCACCCTCTATGGCCCTTGAGCGCACCCTGGCCATCATAAAGCCCGACGCCGTAGAGCGGGGCCTGACCGGGCCGATCGTTCAGATCCTCGAGGAGGCGGGCTTCACCATTGTGACCCTCAAGAAAGTCTGTCTCACCAAGGCGCAGGCCCAGTCCTTCTACGACGTCCACCGGGAGCGACCCTTTTTCGACAGTCTTACGAGCTACATATCGAGCGGGCCGTCCGTGGCCCTGGTCCTCGAGAGGGACGGCGCCATCGAGGAGCTGCGCCAGCTGATGGGCGCCACCGACCCCGCCCAGGCCGCCCCCGGAACCATCCGGGCCCGATGGGGAGAATCCATCGAGCGCAACGCCATTCACGGCTCCGACGGCCCGGAGACGGCGCCCGTTGAGGTGGCCTTCTTCTTCAGCGACCTGGAGCGGATGGGGAGGCTGGGATGAGGCGACGCCGGCACAAAACGCCCGGCGAGGAGGCCCAGGAGCTCTGGGAAGGCCTAACGCCCGATAATATGAACACCTCCATCCGGCAGGTCGAACACCTCTTGAGCACGCTCGACCCGGCCAGCCCCGAGTGGGAAGAGGCCTTCGAGGTCCTGGAGGCGATGAGCCGTTACCGGGAGGACGTCAGGGGCGACTAGCCCGCCCGGGCGCGGCCTACCTTAAGCGAAAGAGAAAGCCCCCGCGGTCTTCCGCGGGGGCTTGGCTTTTTTGGGAAGAGAGCTCCTCAGCTGCCGGCGTGCTTGATCCCGAAGATGTCGAGCTCCTCGCTGGTCAGGTTAATCCCCCGCAGGCGCTCGCGGTTGCCACGGAGCGATTCGACGGCGTTGACCCCCAGGGCGCCGAGAAACTCCTTGAGCTCCAGCTCCCAGGCCCGTATCAAGTTGATGACCCGCTCGGCGCCCCAGTCCGGGTCGAGACGCTTGACCAGGTTGGGGTTCTGGGTGGCGATGCCCCACGGACATAGGTTCGTGTGGCACTGCTTGATGCGGGTGCACCCTAGCGCAATGAGGACCGCCGTGCCGACCGCGACGACATCGGCCCCAAGGGCGATGGCCTTGGCGACGTCCGCCGAGGAGCGGATGCCGCCGGTGATGATGAGGGTGATTTCGTTTCTTATCCCCTCGCTCGTCAGCCGGTCGTCCACGGCCGCCAGGGCCAGCTCGGTCGGGATGCCGACGTGGTCGCGGATCACCTGTGGGGCCGCCCCGGTGCTGCCCCGGTAGCCGTCAATGGTGATGAAATCGGCGCCGGCCATGGCGATGCCGCTGGCGATGGCCGCCACGTTATGAACCGCCGCGATCTTGACCCCCACCGGCTTGGTGTACCGCGTGGCCTCCTTGAGCGCGAAGATGAGCTGCTTGAGGTCCTCGATGGAGTAGATGTCGTGGTGCGGCGCGGGGCTCAGGGCGTCGGAGCCGACGGGGATCTTCCGGGTCCGACTGATATTCTCGTCGACCTTCGCCCCGGGCAGATGGCCGCCGATGCCCGGCTTGGCCCCCTGACCAATCTTAATCTCGATGGCCGCCACGGAGTTGAGGTAATCGATATCGAGGCCGAATCGGCCGCTCGCGCACTGGCCAATCGCGACCTCGCCGTAAATCTTGAGGCTCTCGTGCAGTCCGCCTTCCCCGGTGTTGAACATGATCCCGCACTCATCGGCGGCCTTCGCCAAAGCGGTCTGGGCGTTGAGGCTGATGGCCCCGTAGCTCATCCCGGCGAAGATGATGGGGACGTTGAGGACACGGACCGGGTGCTTCTCGGTCTCCAGCTTGATTCGGCCGTTGTCTTGGCTGAACTCCAGGCGCTGGGGCTTGCGGCCCAAGAAGGTCCTAAGCTCCATCGGCTCGCGCAGAGGGTCGATCGAGGGGTTGGTGACCTGGCACGCATCGAGCACCATCCGGTCGAAGTGGCTCGGGTGCTCCTCGTCGGCCCCCATGGAGACCAAGAGCTTCCCGCCCTTCATCGCCTGCTTGGTCAGGTCGTGGCGGTGCTGGGCGGTCCAGGTAGACGAGCCCCGATGGGCCGTCGGGTTCGGGACGATTGTGATGACGTCGGGCGGACAGACGGCTACACAGTACTCGCAGCTCGTGCACTTGCCATCGATCGAGACTATCTTGCCATCCTTGCGCTCCAGCACATCGAAGGGACATCCGAGGACGCACAAATCACACAGAATGCAGCCCTCGTGGTCGATCTGAACGCGCCACGGGCCCGGCAGGTATTCCTTGGCCTGCTTGAGCGGCTTGGTGATCATGGGCCGCTCGGGCTTGGCAGCCGGGGTGGCTCGCTCCGCCGGGGGCGAGGCCGACGTCTTAGCATACACTTTGCTCATTGATTTCCCTCTTACTTACCAGAACCAGCAATCAGAGGCCGGAGCTCAAATGACAGGGGGTCGAGATTGCCGTTTGGGCGCGTAAGACGAATAGGCACAGCCATACACCAGGGACTAGACCCCTCGGACCAATCTCCCTTAATTTACACCATTCATGGGGAAAGTCAAGGACGATTGACGAGAGGGTCGTTGTGGGGACGCACCGCCGGGTCAGGCCCCACCGGACTCATTGAACGACCTTCAGGAGGCGTGTCGTCTCCCACAGGCCGTGGAGGTTGCAGCGGCTGACCACCCGCAGCATCCCACCCTCCTTGAACACCAACGTCATGGTGACCTCCGGGCGGGTCACGACGGGGATGAACGGGATGTGGACCAGGTAGAGGTCGTTTTGGAACAGCTCGATGAACTGAATGTGGTGCTCGTTTTGGTACGGATGAGGCTGCTGGCCGACCCTCATGGTGACCGACACAGACTCTCCGTACTTGACTTCCTCCGGCATTTCCAAAACGGGGGTGTGCTCCTGCTCAAAGGGAGTCGGGTGGGCGGGGTCTTCTGGTCGATTAATCGAGACAAACCAATTCTTCCTCTGCTCCATGGTTCCTCACTTTCCTCGGCTCCAGCCACCCAGTCTTCGCCCTCCAGGAGACGGACGCCACGTCGAACGCGGTGCGGGGGCTCCACTCGACTCCCTGGAGCCGAGACGGCTAATGGTCGCTTGTGGAGGTCCGGAAGGGTAGCCGCCTTCGGGCTCGACCGCCTCGGACTCTTAGGGCTTTGGAAACTGCTCGGGTGAGATTATCTCTTTATCCACCAAGTGGATTAAGGCCTTAAGGGTCCTGATGTGCTCTTCTTCCTCCTTGGCGAGCATCACAAAGAACTGTTTGAGCTCCGGTTGGGTAAAGATAGAAGCGTTGAGCATATAGAGGTCTTTGGCCCGGCGCTCTTCTTTGAGCGCCAGCTCAAGGATATCGCGGTAGGGCAGGTCCCGGAGGCCCATCCTGCCCAGCTTCTCTTCAACCCGAGGCAGGGCATCGGCCATAATGGCCTCGATGCTGACCCGCTCGGCCAGCCCCAACTCTTCGATGAGGTCCTCAAACTGCTCTTGTAGGTCTTCGAGGTGTTTGGCTTCCTCTTTCGCCAATAGGGTCAGAGTCGCCTTCTTGTCTTCATCCAGGTCGAGCTGGCTGGCCTTTGAGTATAGGAGCTCCGCTTCGACCTCATGGGTCAACGACATCTCAATGGCTCGGGCCAGCTGCTCTTTCATCTCTGGCATGGCCGCCCTCCGGGCCCAACGAGGCCCCTTCGCGTGTTAGAACCCGCCACACAGCCGGCCGGCCATCCTGCCGGCCGGTATCCGGTATTGTATCAAAAAACCCGGCCGTTGTCCTCTCCTTGGCCGCGCACGCTCCCTGACCCTTCGCTGTGGTTCCCCACAATATACGAAGCCCCCGAATGCGCGGCAAGAACATGCGGGGAAGGGGATGAGGTAACGTGAAAGCGAGAGGGCGCAACGCTCTTGCCTTTGGGCGGGGTATTGCATAGACTGAATCGCCACACGAAGCCACCGAGGGGACCGAAGGGAGAATTCCATGAGTTCAGGGCAGCCTGAGGAGGTCGTCGGCCCAAGGGATATGGCCAGGACCATTGCGTATATGGCCCTTGGAGTCGCCCTCGCGGCCGTTATCTTGCTCGGCGTCTACGTCTTCCGATCGACGAGGCCAATCCCCATCATCAAGGAATTACAGACCGCGCAGGTTGCCACTGCCGAGGACCTCCACGAGCTTGAGCGCGCCGTGGAAGACCTCTCGGTCACCGTCAGCTCGATTGAGGAGAGCGCCCGGCGCGACCGCCAAGCCTCCGTCGTGCTCGACCTCCAGCGCTCCCTCATCACAATCAAGGAGATGCGCAAAGAAGCTCCCGCCTCGTTGCGACCCAAAACCAAGGCGATTGAGGACCACCTCGTCCGTCTCCTCGACGAGATGGGCAGCCCCACACCGAAGCAACGCATCGAGATCCGCTCGGTCCGCTAGAGGCGCGAGAGGGAGGGCCAGCACCATTGAGCCGAGGAACGCTCATTGTTGATAACTTATTGATACTCAAGACTCTATGCACTCCGCCGGCGAGAAAAAAGACTTGACAGGGCCTCGGGCCTCGTGTAATCTTCAAAAAAGACCCCTCTGGTCTGATTTGAATGTGAACGAGTGAGGATGTGCCGTGAAGCTATCACGCGCCGGTGAGTACGGGATTCTCGGGACGGCCTATATCGCCCAACAGGACAAGGAGATCTCCTTCATCCGGGAGATCGCCGGGGCCTGGGGTCTTCCCGAGAGTTTCTTGGCCAAAGTCCTCCAGAAGCTTGCGAAAGCAGGAATCCTCGAGTCGCACAAAGGGAACATGGGCGGCTTTTCCCTCGCCAGACCCGCCGATGAGATTACCCTGTGCGAGATCATTGAGGCGCTGCAAGACCCCATCGTCGCCAGCGGGTTCGAAGAGCGTGAGGACCACGAAAGGCCCCTGGAGCTTCCCCCCCTGGAGCCGATTATTCACGAGGCGACAGACAAGGTGCGCGATGTGTTTCGAGAATACACCATCGCGGACCTCACGATGGTCAAGGCGGTTGAGTAACGATTCGTGAAAAACCGGTCCATCTAGTCCAGCCTCACCGATGAGGGACATTGAGGATGTCGAAGGGTAAGGGCCAGAGTCGAAGTACCAGCGACGAACCCCTGGCGCTGTATTTGAAGGACCTCTCCAACCTTTCGACCTTGACCCGCGAGGAAGAGATCGATCTCGCCCTACGCATCCAAAAAGGCGACAAAGAGGCGTTGCGCAAACTGGTCGAGGGCAACTTGCGGTTCGTCGTCAGTGTGGCGGCTAAGTACAGCGACTCCCGTATCCCGCTCATCGACCTCATCAACGAAGGGAACATCGGCCTCATCAAGGCGGCCGAGAAGTTTAACCCCGACAAGGGGGTCAAATTCATCACCTACGCCGTCTGGTGGGTCGTGGCCGCCATCAAGCACGCCCTGGCCAAGCAAACCGGGGTGATTGGGCTGCCCCTGAAGCACCCCAACACGATCTACAAGATTAACCGCAAAGAAGAGGAGCTCTCCAAGCAGCTCGGCCGCAACCCGACGAGGGATGAGGTCGCCAAAGCCCTCGGCCTCACCCGGCAGGACATCGAGCTCAACCTGAAGGTCGCCCGCACGCCGCTGTTCCTTGATGCGTCGATCTCGGATGACGCGAGCGTCAGCTACCTCAACACCATCAAGGCCGATTTCGAGATTGACCAGAATCTCTTGGCCAAAAACATCCGAAAGGAAATCGAAAACCTGATCGAGGTCCTGAGCGACCGCGAGCAGGCCATCATCAGAATGCGCTTCGGTCTCGACGACCACGAGCCAATGACCCTGCGTGAGATCGGCAATGCGATGGGGTTGTCCAAAGAGCGGATTCGCCAAATCGAAGACAGGGCCCTCAAGCAGCTCCACAAGGCCGCCATGGCCAGGGAACTTGAGGTGTTCCTGAGCTAAGCCCCTCCCCCGCCCCCGCGCCGACGAGGGGCGGCCCATCGCCGCGATTCATCCTTATGTCGAGTTGGCGGGGCCCTTCGTAGCAAGGGTACCGCCTTCGTTTTTCCAGTATGGGCTCGGTTCGGCTGGGCTTAGGACTGAGGCGACTCGTCGTCGGTGTAGGCGTCCGCGAAGTAGTCGTGGTAGAAGCGGCGGAAATGATCGTAGAATGGGTCGGTTTCCCGCAACGAATTGATGCCTAGGGGGATAGGGTACCGTTCACAGTAGTCCACCAGGAGCTCGTAGGCCTCGTTGAGCTCCTTCATTCGTTCTTCGGCGTCGGCCGCGACCGCCCCCCCGGCCGGCCTGGTCAGGGTGCCACCGGAGGGCCAGCCTCCGATAGGCCTCCTTCACTTCACGAAGCGAGAACTTTTCTTCCAGCTTGAGAAGCTCGCGGGCCTTGTCCAGGCTCGCGTAGTGGGCTTTGATGCGATCGAGTGCCATGAGATCCTCGAGTAGGGTCTAATATAACCGCGGGGGAAATGCCAATCGGCCCTTGACCCCCCTCGCGGTTGACACCCTCCAGGTGGCGTGGTAGAACGGGGCCGACCTCGATGGGAGATGCGTTTTTATGTCCGAAGCCGAAGTCGGCATCATCATGGGCTCGACCTCCGATTTGGCCATCATGGAAGAGGCCGGCCGCGTGCTCGATAGCTTCGGCATCGGCTACGACATTACCATATCCTCGGGCCACCGCTCACCCGAGCGCACCATCGCCTACGCCACATCGGCCGGCCAAAAGGGGATCAAGGTCATCATCGTCGGCGCCGGGGCGGCAGCGCACTTGGCCGGTACCATCGCCGCCCTCACCACACTGCCCGTCATCGGGGTCCCCATACACTCCTACTCCTCACCCCTCGGGGGCTTGGACTCCCTGCTCTCGACCGTCCAGATGCCCTCCGGCGTGCCCGTGGCCACCATGGCCGTCGGCCAAGCTGGAGCCAAGAACGCCGCCATTCTCGCGGCCCAGATCCTGGCTCTATCCAATACCGATCTGGCAGCGAAGCTCACCTCCTACAAAGAGCAGATGGAGCAAGAGGTTGTCCGAGCCGCCGAGGAGGCCCTCCAGAGCCGCCCCTCGTCCTGAGGCCCCCGGCCGTGCCCGAGCTGCTTACGCTGGCCGACCCCGCCCATCCGCCCGCCGACCTCATCGAGGCCTGCCTCGAGCGGCTCCGACGCGGCGAGGTGCTTGCCGGCCCCACCGACACCACTTACGGGCTCTTCTGTGACCCGTTCCACCCCGAAGCCCTCGATCGGATCGCCGGGCTCAAGGGCAGGCGCGAGGGCAAGCCCATTCCGTTGCTGGTGGCTGACCGTAACCAAGCGGCTCGACTGGCGACCACCGTCCCTCCGCTAGCCGCACACCTGATGGAGGCCTTCTGGCCCGGGGGGCTCACCATCGTCGTGCCAGCCTCCCCCATCGTCCCCGGACTCGTCACCCAAGGAACGGGGGCCGTCGGGCTCCGCCAGCCCGATTGCACCTATCTGCTTCGTCTCATGGAAGCCCTCGGCGGGCCGCTCACAGGCACCAGCGCCAACCGCTCAGGCGAGACGCCATCGGCGACAGCCGCGGAGGTGATGGCTGCCCTGGGCGATGAGGTCGATGCCGTCCTCGACGGCGGGACGGCCGACAGGCGGGAGGGCTCTACCGTCGTGACGGTGACGGCCGAGGGGATTTCCGTCTTGCGAGAAGGGGTGGTGGCGGCCGAGGCCATCACCGCGGTTGCTGAGGTGTGGTCAGGGTCTTGAGACGTTCGGCGGCATGCCCGGCCTCGGTCGTGGTGGGAAACTGGCTGGAGACGGTCTCGAGGGCCTTCAGCGCTTTGTCCTCCCTGCCAAGCTCCAGGTAGGCCAGGCCCTGTTTGTACAAGGCGCTTGGGACTTTGGGGCTTTGGGGATAGACGTCCAGGAGTTTCTGGAATTCCTCGACCGCTTGCGCGTAATTCCGCTGGCCGAGATAACACTCCCCGATCCAGTACTGGCTGCTCGAGGCCAACTCCGTGTTCGGGTACCTCTTCAGGTAGTCTCGAAAGCCCAGGATGGAGAGGTCGTATCGGCCCATGACGTAGTCCTCGTGGGCCGCTCGAAAGATCTCCCGCGGATCGAGGACGGCCACCTCGACGGTCTCCCGGAGCGGGGGGGTGCCCGGAGAAGGTGGCGGGGCCGCAACAGCGGGCGGGGGAGGCTCGGCCGCCTCCGGCTCACTTGTTATGGGGGTTGGCGGCGAGGGCTCCACCGGCTTTTTGCGCAGGATCGCGCCGGCTTCAATGGCATCGAGCCGCTGGGCCAGCTCGCCCAACCGGTGGTTGATCTCCTCCAGCTTGGAGTCGACCACCTGGACCGCTGTTTGGAGCTCCTCGACCGACGCTTTAGTCTGAGCCTGGGTGCGTTGGAGGACGACCAGGTCCTGCCGCATCCCCGCCACAGCGGTGGCCACCTGGCGCAGCTCATGACGGAGGCTGGTGCTGGCTGCGTCATCCTCTTGAGCACCGACTCTGCCCGGCGCCACTATCGTCAGGGCCACACCAAGCCCGATCGTTCCAAGAACGAGGTTCCGACGTCGTACCATCATCCGCCGCTCAAGCGGGCCGGGGCGGCGGCGGGTGAGGCCCCGCCTCGGTGACCGGCCCTACTGGGCAATCTTGAACTCCGCCCGGCGATTCTGCCCCCAGGCGCCTTCATCATGACCGAGCACCGCCGGCCGCTCTTCGCCGTAGCTGATGGTAAAGAGCCTATTGGGGTCGATACCCAACGAGGCCATGTAGTTGCGAGCACTCATCGCCCGGCGCTCACCCAGGGCGAGGTTGTACTCGATGGTCCCCCGCTCGTCGGCGTGACCCTCGATCTGGGCCGCGATGTCCGGGTGCTCTCGAAGCCACGCGGCATTCTCCTGGAGGAGGGCCTTGGCTTCGTCGGTCAAGCTGGACCTGTCGAACTCGAAGTGTATCTTGCTCATGTTCTCGGCGAAATCGAACCCAATGTCCATCGGTGCCCGGACGGGTGGTGCCATGGGTAGCTCGCCGACGCCGGGCTCCCGCATGCCCATCTCCGGAGCTGGCGGTGGCGGTGGCGGCTCCACTCTGGTCACCGGAGGCGGTGCCATCGTCGGGGGCGGGATGGCTCTCTTGCAGCCGACAAACCCAACGGCGACAATGAGGATGAGACCCGTCCAAAACGTCGCGCGCATCCGCTTGATCTTCACTCGGTCACCTCCCTTTGCACGTAGTCCACTAACTATACCATACACGGCCGTGATGTTTCACTCCAACCGGGGCGACCAGACCGGGTCTGAGCCGCCGCCGGTCAAGTAGGTCAACCGACGCTGGGCCGAGCCGTCGGCCCGCATGAGATAGAGGTCGGGGATGCCCCGGGCTCGCGTCGAGCTGAAGACCAGGTAGCGTCCGTCGGGGCTCCAGGCGGGGCTTTCATTGCTGCCCTGGCCTTGGGTGAGCTGGACGACATTCGACCCGTCGGGGTTCATCGTGTAGATGTTGAAGGGGCCCTTACGCCGTGAGACGAAGGCTATGCGGTCGCCCTTCGGACTCCAAGCGGGACCGGCATTGTAGGCCCCCTCGAAGGTCAGCCGGCGGATGTTCGTCCCATCGGCGTCCATGACGTAAATCTGGGGCGTTCCGCTCCGGTCGGAGACGAAGGCGACCTGCCGACCGTTCGGGCTCCAGGTGGGAGACGTATCAATAATCCCCCGGTTGCGGGTAAGCCGCCTCTCGACGTGCCCGTCAAGCCGCACGACGTAAATCTCCGTGTCCCCCTCCAGGCTCATCACCACGGCGAGCCGCTGGCCGCTGGGGTGCCACGCCGGCGAGGCGTTGAGCCCCGCGGCCCGCGACAACACCCGCTTGTTCCAGCCCGTCCAGTCCATGACGAAGAGGTCCGGATTGCCCTCCCGGTAGGAGGTGTAGGCGATGAACCGCCCGTCGGGGCTCCAGGCGGGGTTGAGGACAATGGTTCGGTCGGCGGTCACCTGCTGGGGGTTGTGGCCGTCGTAGTCCATGATGAGGATCTCCTTGACCCCCCGCTTGCGGGAGGTGAAGGCGATCTTCGTCTGTGCGATGCCGCGCTCGCCCGTCAATCGGTAGATGATTTCATCGGTGAACTTGTGGGCCATGAGCCGGATGGCCGACGGAGGGCCGGTGTAACGCCGCCCGGTGATTTGAGTGCCCCTATCGACGTCGTAGAGCCGCGCGTTGATGACCACCTGGCCGTCGGACACGCGGTAGGTGCCCTTGACGAGCATCTGGGCCCCAAGCTCCGCCCATTCCTTAAAGACGATTTTCCCGGCCTTGTGGTCGGCGGCGGTGGCCTCCGCCAGGAACGACTCATTCTTGATGAAGGCGAAGAAGCCGTAGAGCGCGAGGTCCTGGGTCAGGATGCTTGCAATCTGTTTGCTGTAGCTTTGCGACGTCTTGTCCGTGGCGCCGTCGGCGTCGAAGAGTGGGATGGCGATGCCCAGGGGACGTCCCTGGGAGCGGGCCACGTTCAAGTACACCTCGACGCCGTGGGCGGAACTCGGCCCGAGGAAGACGAACACGAGAAGACCTGCGACGAGGAGGCGCCAACCCTTCACACCATTACCCCTCGGGCTGAAAGTGAAACCCAAAGTGGATTCCCAGGGAATCATCCGGGAACGTCTCCGGCAGAGGCGGCAGGGGCGCAGAGTGTATGACCGCCCGCAAGGCCGACTGATCGAGGTAGCTCAGGCCCGAGCTCCGCTCTATGACAGGTTGCTCGACGGTGCCGTCACGGAGAATACGAAAGGCCAAAATCACCGTCCTGGTCTCCCCGGCGGGGACCCCGTGGGCCACCGGGTCCCAATTGGCCGAGACCTTCCGCTCCACCGCCCGCAGATAGTAGGTGAAGGGAAAGGACGCCGCATCGACCGAAAGGGCCGTCCCTCCCGCTGAAGATTTAGCCATCAGGGTCTTCTTCGGGACCGGCCTCTCCTTAGGTGCCGGAGCGGCATCCAGCGCGCGTTTCTTAAGAAGCGGGGGCTGTTTGAGCTTCGCCTTAGAGGGAAGCTTAAGGCTGCGTTCGGCCGGTGCCTTCATGTCCTTGCGCGACACCGCCGCCACTCGCTTGCGCACCGGCGGGGCGAGGCCCGCCGCGGCCGCCTTCGTTCCCCCCGCCACCTCAACCAGGTTCACCGTGTAGACGGGCCCCTTGAACAAAGGAGGCCGGTTCATCATCGAGTACGTGACGATCCCGCTCAAGACGAGACCGTGGACGACTGCCGATGTAGCCGCCAGCCAAAGCAGCGATCGGCGAAAAGCCCGGTCGGGAGCCGGCGACAAGAGGTCCATCGCGTCTTACTAATCAACCGGCTGGGTGACCATCCCCAGCCGCTCGATACCCGCTCGGCGCACCGCCGCCATCGCCTCGACCACGGCCCCGTAGGCGACCTCGCGGTCGGCCCTAAGGAAGACGGCTTCGCCCGGCCGGGCGCGGGCCACGAGCCGCAACTGACGCTCAAGCCCTTCCAGGCTCACCCGCTGGCGGTTGAGGTACATGCGCCGTTTCTTGGTCACCGTTACCACGATGGGCTTCTCGACCCTGAGCGTCTTGCTCTTCTGGCGCGGAAGCTGGACATCAATGCCGTGTTGGAGCAGGGGTGCGGTGACCATGAAGATGATCAGCAACACCAAGAAAACGTCCACCAGGGGCGTGACGTTGATCTCCGAGAGGGTGGTCCCGACCATGGAACGGCGGGCCCTGAGGGGGGAGTCGGCCATGGGGCTCAAATCCTTCCGCGGACCTTCGCCCGACGGACAATCCCCATGAACTCGTCGGCGAAGCTGTCCATCTGGGTGGCGGCCGCTTTTACGCGGTTGACGTAGTAATTGTAGGCGATGACGGCCGGCACCGCCGCGGCCAGGCCTGCGGCGGTGGCGATGAGCGCCTCGGCGATGCCAGGGGCCACCACGCTGATGGAGGTGGAACCCCGCACCCCTATGCCCTGGAACGCCCCCATGACGCCCCAGACCGTTCCGAACAGCCCGATAAAGGGGGTCGTGCTGCCGGTGGTGGCCAGGAATGTGAGGGCCCGCTCCAGGCGGGTCACTTCCTCGGCCGCCACCCGCGCCAGGGTGCGCTGCACATCCTCGGTGATCTCGTGAATGGTGGCGGGCTCCTCGATCTCATCATCGAGGGCTCCGCCGTGGGGGTTTCCTTCCTTGGCCGCTACCTGGTGCTGGCGAACCGTCCGATAGCCGGCCACGAACATCCGGGCCAGGGGGCTGAAGGGATAGGCCTTGGCCTCGGAGTTGATGACGGCCAGGTTGCGCTGTTCGAAGAAGGCCGACAAAAAGGCGGACGACTCTTTGCGGGCCTTGCGGAAGAGGAGATACTTGTGGGCGATGATGGCCCACGAGATGATCGAGAACAAAAGCAGCAGGAGCAAGACCGCCTTGGCCACGGGGCCGGCGATCAGAACCATTTCGGCTACCGTCCCGACCCCACCTAAGGGGGTGGCGAGAAACGGGAGCGCCTCTATGATGCCGACGGGATGGATGGCTGCCATAGGAGATGGCGGTGTCAAGGTAACCCTTATTGAATCAGTCTGTTATGGCGACTCAAACTGCCCACTATTGTAGACGAGTCACCGGGGCCTGTCAACGGAAATTTCCCGGACTCACCGCCAGGAAAGGCAACCACCGTGAGGGGAAAGGCGAGCAGGCAGGGGCTCTTCGCGCTCCTTACGTCTCCCCTCGCCCAGCCCGGCGTCCCCGTCTGGCCCGGGCTTTCCAGTAGAGGAGGTTATAGCCGTTCTCAAACGCGTTGACGCTCGCCACGATGACGTCCGGGGAGGTTCCCGCCGTCATGACCTGATTCTTCTTGTAGTCTTTCAGGGTCATGCTGGCCTCCACGACGGCGTCGGTGCCGGCGGTCTCGATGGCCACGTTGAAGTCGAGCAGGCGGACCTTGAACCCACCATGTTGCTCGATGCTCTTGCGCAGGGCATTGAGGACGGCATCAACCGGCCCCACGCCCTCAGCCCGCTCCGTGACCCGCTCGCCCAGGAACTGAACGGTGACCTCGGCCTCAGCCCGGGCGTGCTTCTTCGTGGTGACCTGGAAGTCCTCCACCGTGAGCACCGGTTCGTAGGGCGACAGCCCCTTGAAGACATCATCGATGATGAGGCGCAGGTCGCCCTTGAGCAACGGCTTGCCCTTGTCTTCGATGAAGTCGCGGGCCAAGGCGTGGACTTTCTCCAGGTGCTCGTCCTCGAGGGCGAGGCCTAACTCCCGCTGAACGATGGTCGCCAGCTTCTCCGGCGTTGGAACCCGCTTCAAGCGCAGACGGTCCTTGGAAGGCACCAGGCGTTCGGGCCGGTCGTAGATGCGGAGAGCCAACAGGCGGTCAATCTCCTCAGACAGCGGCTCCACGCTGGGGGGGCTCGGCAGCACCCGCAGGGCCGCTCGGGGGTCTTTGAGACCGTTGCCGGTGGCCACACACAGAATCGATTGGTCGGGAGAGATGATCCCCCGCTCGAGCAGGAGGGGTACGGCCGCCAGGCCAGCGACGGCCGAGGGCTCGCAAAAGATACTCTCCTCCTTGGCCAACAACTGCTGGGTCCTGAGGATCTCCTCATCGGGCATCGCCACGGCCGCCCCACCGCTCTCCCGGAGAGCCCGAAGCGCCTTGAGGCCGTCGATGGGGTCGCCAGCGGCGATGGCGCTACAGGAGGTATCGGGCCTCACCACGGGCGTCACCTCCTCGGCCTGAGCCTCGAAGGCCTCCACGATGGGCGCACAACCGGCCGCCTGGACACCGATCATCTGCGGAGTCTGATCGATGAGGTCGAGCTCCAAAAACTCCTTGAACCCCTTCCAGATGCTCGCCAGATTGGTGCCGCAGCCCATGGGAACGATGACCACCCCCGGCGTCTTCCAGTAGAGCTGCTCGACGATCTCATAGGCCTGGCTCTTTTGGCCGTCGGCCCGGAAGGCGAAGTCCCCCGCCAAGTAGAAGCCGTGCTTGGCGGTCATCTCAACGGTGAGCCGGGCGGCATCGTCGTAAGTGCCGCGGACCTGGATGACGCGGGCCCCGTAGGCCAGCGTCTGGGAGATCTTGCCGATGGAGACCCCATCAGGGATGAGGACGTAGCAGGGAATCTGCGCCTTGGCGGCGTACGCGCTCACCGAGGCGGCCATATTACCCGTGGAGGCGACCCCGATGGCCCGGGCGCCGAGCTCGCGGGCCTTGGTGATCTCGACCATCGAGCCGCGGTCTTTAAAGGCCCCCGTTGGGTTTTGTCCCTCCTCCTTGAGCAACAACCGCTTGACCCCCAGTTGCGAGGCCAAGTTCTTAAGCTCAAACAGCGGTGTCCCGCCCTCGTTGAGGGAGATGAGGTCCCGGGTGTTGTCAATGGGGTAGAAGTCGAGGTACTTGAGCGCCGAGATGGGTGAGTTCTTCAGGCTGTAGTGGTTGAGGCGGTTGCGGATGTAGTCGTAGTCGTACTTTACATCCAGGGGCCCCAAGCACTTCAGGCATCGGGTAGCCGTCTGGCGCTCGGACCACTGTTCGCCGCAGGCGATGCACTCCAGGTAATATCGGGTCGGGTCGCTCTTCATCGGCTCCGGGGGGAGAAGATGACTTGGCTCGGCTCCAGCAAAACGGCCACCGAGGACCGCAGGCGGCGCTACGAAGCCAGCTGCTCCCTAACTATGCTGGGTACGGCGTCGATGGCCTCTTGGAGCTTGGCCACATCCTTGCCCCCGGCCTGGGCCATGTCCGCCCGACCGCCACCCGACCCGCCGACCCGGGCGGCCACCGCTTTGGCAATCTCGCCGGCGTGGATACGGTCGGTCAGGTCGTCCGTGACACCAGCGATGAGCGAGGCTTTCTCGTCCACGATCCCGCCGACCACGAGCACGCCGCTTTTGAGCCGGGCCTTGCCGGTATCCACGAAGGTCCGCATGGCGGGGATGTCGAGGTCATCGACCTTGATGGCCAAGACCTTCACCCCGTCCACCTCGGTCACCTCTTCGGCCATATCCAGGGTGGTGCCGACAGCGATCCGCTCCTGGAGGCGCTTGAGTTCCCGCTCGAGCTCCTTGACCCGCTCGGCCAAGCGCTTGACCTTGTCGGCCACCTCGAAGGGCTGGGCCTTCAGGAGCTCCTGAACCGCGGCGAGCTCACCCTCCTCGCGCTTGACGTAACCGTAGGCGCCCTGGCCGGTGAGGGCCTCGATGCGGCGGACCCCCGCAGCGACGCTCCCCTCATGGGTAAGCTTCAACAACCCGATCTCGCCCGTGGCCCCGGCGTGGGTCCCTCCGCAGAGCTCCCTGCTGTCGCCCATCTGCACCATCCGGACGTCATGCTCGGGGTACTTCTCCCCGAAGACGGCCTGGGCTCCGGTGGCCAGCGCCTCCTCCAGGACCATATACGAGATCTCCACGGGGTGATTGGCCTGGACGAGCTCGTTGACGATGGCCTCGATGCGCTCCATCTCGCGCTCGGTGATGCGGGAGAAATGGGCGAAATCGAACCGCAGACGCGAGGGATCGACGAGGCTGCCGGCCTGCTTGACGTGATCGCCGAGCACTTGGCGCAGCGCCAGGTTGAGCAGATGGGTCCCTGAGTGGTTCCGGACGATTGCCGCCCGGCGCCCGGCATCGACCTGGGCGGTGACGGAGTCTCCCACCCCCAGCCGACCGCGGCTCACCGTGGAGGTGTGGACGATGAGACCCTCGACGGGAATCTGCGTATCGTCCACCTCAACGGTGACGTTATCATTGGATAATGTACCCTTGTCGCCCACCTGGCCGCCGGACTCACCGTAGAATGGCGTGGCGTCGAGGACCACCTCCACCGCCTCACCCTCACTGGCCTCCTCGACGGAGTCCTCGCCTTTGATAATGGCCTTGACGGTGGCCTCGCTCGAGAGCGTCTCGTAGCCGAGGAAGGAGACCTCGCCCACATCATCGGCCACCTGCCGGAAGACGGCCTTCACCGCCTCCACTCCCGTACCCTTCCATGAGGCCCTGGCCTTGGCCCGCTGCTCCTCCATTGCGGAATGGAACCCCGACTCATCGAGCCCCAGGCCCTTATCCTCGCAAATGTCCCGGGTCAAATCGAGCGGAAAGCCGTAAGTGTCGTGGAGCTTGAAGGCGACGGTGCCCGGCAGGGTCGTCTCGCTGGCCTCCTTGATGCGCTCTATCTCTTCATCCAGGACCCGGATGCCGTACTGTAGGGTACTGGAAAACCGCTCCTCCTCGTGGAGGATGACCCGGGCGGCGTAATTCTCCGCCTGTACGACCTCGGGATAGGCGTCCTTCATGAGGTCCACCACCAGGCCGACGCCCCTGTGGAGGAAGGGCGCCTCGATGCCCAAGAGCTTGCCGTGGCGGGCGCCGCGCCGCAAAATCTGGCGCAACACGTATCCTCGGCCGACGTTGCTTGGCAAAATGCCGTCGGCGACCATGAAGGTCGTGGCCCGAACGTGGTCGGCGACGACGCGGAACGAGACGTCGCTCGTCGGATCCGCCCCGTACTCCCGGCCGGCCAATTCCTCGACCCAGCCGATGATGGGTCGGAGGAGGTCGATGTCGTAGTTGCTGACCTTCCCCTGTATGACGGCCGCCAGCCGCTCGAGCCCCATGCCGGTGTCTATGGACGGGGCCGGCAGGGGGTTCAGGTTGCCGGAGGCATCGCGGTCATACTGCATGAAGACGAGGTTCCAGAGCTCCAGGAACCGGTCGCCTTGCTCCTCGGGGCCGCCGCAGCCGGGCGGGCCGCCCCAGACCTCCGGGCCCTGGTCGTAGATGAGCTCGGAGCACGGCCCGCAGGGGCCCGTATCGCCCATGGCCCAGAAGTTGTCCTCCTCATCCATCCGGACGATCCGCTCGGCCGGCACCCCGACGGTATTTTGCCAAAGCTCGAACGCCTCGTCGTCTTCGCGGAAGATGGTGATCCACATCCGGTCCGGATCGAGGCCGCACACATCCACGAGAAACTCCCATCCAAACGCAATGGCCTTCTGCTTGAAGTAGTCCCCGAAGGAGAAGTTGCCGAGCATCTCGAAAAAGGTGTGGTGGCGGGCCGTTCGCCCGACGGTCTCGAGGTCGTTGTGCTTGCCGCTGACCCGCATGCACCGCTGGGCAGACGTGGCCCGATTGTAGTCGCGCAACTCGGTGCCCAGCAGACAGTCCTTGAACTGAACCATCCCCGAGTTGGTAAAGAGCAACGTGGGGTCGGTCGGTGGAATCAAGGATGAGGAGTGGACCCGCGTGTGCCCGTTCCTCTCAAAGTATTGGATGAAGGCCTCGCGTACCTCACTCGTGCGCATGTATCTGCCTCCGACGACTGCCGCGGGGCGACCCAAGAGGTGGGCCGGCCTGCGACCTCAAATCACGATGGTCTCCCTGTGAGTCCCGAAGACCTCACGAAGCGTATCGCTGATCTCGCCAAGCGAGGTGTAGACGCGCACCGAATCCAGGATGTGCGGCACGAGGTTGTCGGCGCCTTGTGCCGCCTTTTTCAGGCTCCCGCGGGCCCGGGCCACAGCGTCGTTGTCCCGCTCGGCCTTGATTTTCTTGAGGGCCTCAACCTGGCGCCGCTCGCCCTCGGGGTCGACTTTGTGTGTCTCCGGGGCGACCTCGTCCTCGTCGACATACTCATTGACGCCGACGACCAGGGTCCGCTCCTCCTCGACGGCCCGCTGCCACCTGAAGGCGCTCTCTTGGATCTCGCTCTGGATGTAGCCGGCTTCGATGGCCTTGAGCACCCCTCCGGCGGCGTCGATCTTCTCGATGTACTCCTCGGCCCGGCGCTCCAACTCATCGGTGAGGGCCTCGATGCAGTAAGAACCACCCAGGGGGTCTACTGTACCGTCCACGCCACTTTCGTGAGCGACAACCTGCTGGGTGCGAAGCGCAATGGTGGCGGCTTTCTCGGTGGGGAGACTCAGCGCCTCGTCCATGCTGTTGGTGTGGAGGCTTTGCGTGCCTCCGAGGACGGCCGCCAGGCACTGGACGGTGACCCGAACGATGTTGTTCTCCGGCTGCTGGGCCGTAAGAGTTGAGCCCCCGGTCTGGGTGTGGAAGCGCAGCAGCCAGCTCGCCGGCCGCTTGGCCCCGAACCGCTCCCGCATGATGCGAGCCCACAGGCGCCGGGCGGCCCGGAACTTCGCCACCTCCTCCAGAAAATCGTTGTGGACGTTGAAGAAGAACGAGATGCGCGAGGCGAAGGCGTCCACATCGAGGCCGACCTCCAGCGCCGCCTGCACGTAGGTGATGCCGTTGGCCAGCGTGAAGGCGAGCTCCTGGGCGGCGGTGCTCCCGGCCTCGCGGATGTGGTAGCCGCTGACCGAGATGCTATTCCACTGCGGCAGGTGCTCGCTGCAGAAGCGAAAGGTGTCGGTGATGAGCCGCATGCTGGGCTCAGGCGGATAGATGTAGGTCCCCCGGGCGATGTACTCCTTCAGGATGTCGTTCTGGAGGGTGCCGCGAAGCTGCTCGGCCTTGACCCCCTGCTTCTCCCCAACGGCGACGTAGAGGGAAAGGAGGATGGCCGCCGTGGCGTTGATAGTCATGGAGGTCGAGACCTTATCGAGCGGAATCCCCTCCAGGAGCACCTCCACATCGTTGAGGGTATCGATGGGCACGCCGGTCTTTCCCACCTCCCCGTAGGCCATTGCGTGGTCGGAGTCGTAGCCCATCTGGGTCGGCAGGTCGAAGGCCACCGACAACCCCGTCTGGCCGCGGCTCAACAGGTAGCGGAACCGCTCGTTGGTCTCGCGGGCCGAGCCGAAGCCCGCGTACTGGCGCATGGTCCAAAGCCGGCCGCGGTACATCGTGGGCTGGATGCCTCGGGTGTATGGGTACTGGCCGGGAAAGCCGAGCTTCGCCTCGTACTCCTCCCAGGAGCCGTCCGAAGGCGCATAGACGCACGGAAGCTCGATGCCCGAGGCGGTCTCGAAGCGCTCCTTGCGCTCGGGATGCTTCTCGATGGTCGGGGCCAACACCTCGTCTTGCCAGAGCTTCAACTGCTCTTCGACGACCCGGCCCGACGGCTTGCCCATTGCTTGAACCTCCCTCGGCCTACTCGATGACCACCAGGGTGTCTCCAGCCTCGGTGGAGTCGCCCGCCTGGACACGCACCGCCGTCACCTGTCCGGCCTTCGGGGCCTTGAGTTCGTTCTCCATCTTCATCGCTTCGAGCACGATGACCCCCTGGCCCTCTTCCACTTCGTCGCCCTCAGCGACCAGCACCGTCACCACACGGCCAGGCATGCTGGAGCTCACCTCGGCCGGTCCCTCGGCCACCATTGCCGCCTTCTGGTCGCGCAGCAGCTTCCGGCGCTCGCCCAAGACCTCCAGGACGTAGGAGCGTCCACC
>JALLOF010000400.1 GCA_027717595.1 Nitrospinae bacterium AH_259_B05_G02_I21
CCTCGACGGGGCCCGGGAAGGGCAGCCCCAAAATGGTGAGGCGGTGCTCGCCATCCGCCGCGCCGTGGCCGTCCCCCTCCAGGTCGGAGGAGGACTTAGAAGCCGCGAGGCGGCGGCGGCCTATCTGGATGCGGGCGTCGAGAGGGTGGTGCTAGGCACCCGGGCGGCGGTGGATGGGGAGTTCCTCGCGGAGATATGCGCCGCCCACCCGGGCCGGGTGGCGGTGGGCATTGACGCCCGGGACGGCCAGGTGGCCCTGAAGGGATGGACGGAGGTCATCCCGCTGGAGGCGCCAGAGCTAGCCCGGCGCGCAGAAAACCTTGGAGCGGCGGCTGTCATCTACACCGACATCGCCCGCGACGGGACCCTCTCCGGGCCGAACGTGGAGGCCGTCTCCTCGCTGGCAAGACAGGTCTCCCTGCCGGTCATCGCCTCCGGGGGGGTCGCCAC
>JALLOF010000401.1 GCA_027717595.1 Nitrospinae bacterium AH_259_B05_G02_I21
CGCCCGGCGGCGAAGCCGACCCGCTCTGAGGCGCCTGAGGCAAAGGCGACGAGAGCGCTTCGCAACAGCCCCTGGAGGTCCACTACGAGATCGAAGCGTCGGCTCCGCAAGGTCCGAACGAAGCCGGCCACCTCGACGGTCGTACGCGGCAGACGCCGCAAGCGACCCCAGCGGCGGCGGTCAAACAGCAGCACCTCGTCAATCTGAGGGTGTCCCTCGAGCAACGAGGCCGAGGCGGGGGCCACCACCCAGCCGACGTAGGCCTCCGGGCAGGCCTGCCGCAGAGCCGCAAGCACGGGCAGGCTGTGGATGACATCGCCCAAGCTGGAGGGCTTGATGATGCAGATGCGCTCGTAGCGTCGGGCCATAGCGATCGTCTCAGGCCTCCTTTGCCGGCAGGGGTGGTGTCGCCGCCTGGGCCGCCCTGGAGACCATGGAGGTCCCATTC
>JALLOF010000402.1 GCA_027717595.1 Nitrospinae bacterium AH_259_B05_G02_I21
GGTTGAACGAGCTCATCTACCTTCACGACGTCCACGACGTTCTCTTCAGGCGGTTGATTCGTTTTCCACAGCCTGGGCCGTCAGGAATGGGGTTCGCCGCCTAACAGCCTCCAGGCTTCGGCCTCGGCGGCGCGCTGGGCCGTTCGGAGGGGGACCGACTTGTCCTGGGCGATCCGTCGGCAGTCCTCGTATTCCGGGGCGACCTGGAGGATGCGGCCGGCCCGGCGCCCGACCTTCACCGAGACTGGTCCCCATGGGGTTTGGGCCGATAAGACCTCTCGATCCAAGACGATACGGCGGGTTGTGGTCCGGCGGATCCCGAAGGTCGTCGTCTCGGCCAACAGGACGTCGGTGACCGCTTCGGCGGCCTCGGGCGGGGTGATGGCTGAAAGGGCCACCGCCGGGCGGGTCTTCTTCATCTGGATCGGCGCCAAGCTCACATCGAGAG
>JALLOF010000403.1 GCA_027717595.1 Nitrospinae bacterium AH_259_B05_G02_I21
GTCGTGTGGTTCACACCCCTTGGGCTCGCCGAAGTAGATGCCGCCGGTCAGCTCGCGGACGATGAGAAGGTCGAGGCCCTCGACGACCTCGGGCCGCAGCGTCGAAGCCCCAATGAGATCGGGGAAGCATACGGCCGGCCGCAGATTGGCGAAGAGCTCCAGCTCCTTGCGGATGGCGAGCAGCCCGGCCTCCGGACGGTCGGCCTTC
Organism: Nitrospinae bacterium AH_259_B05_G02_I21; assembly: GCA_027717595.1. Taxonomy (GTDB): domain Bacteria; phylum JADFOP01; class JADFOP01; order JADFOP01; family JADFOP01; genus JADFOP01. Next base: position 209 of record JALLOF010000403.1, read on the forward strand.
GAAAAATCGTCCCACTTCGGCCCGCCCACGGCGCCTAGGAGCACCGCCCGGGAGGCCCGGCAAAGCTCGAGCGTCTCGTCCGGCAACGGGCGGCCCGTCACGTCGATGGCCGCCCCCCCCCGATCAGGGCCTCTTCAAAATCGAGCTTCAGGCCGAGTTTGACGTCCACGACCCGAAGGACCCGAACGGCCTCCTGAACCACATCCGGCCCGATTCCGTCACCAGGAAGGAGGGCAATC
>JALLOF010000404.1 GCA_027717595.1 Nitrospinae bacterium AH_259_B05_G02_I21
CCACGACGGAGTGAGGCCGTTCGTGACGGAGGCCATGATTGCCGACGTGGTCGAGGCCGCCCGGGCCGCCGGAGCGGCGGTCGCGGCCATCCCCGTAGCCGAGACGGTCAAAAGGGTGGCCGATGGGGCCGTCGTGGAGACGGTCTCGCGCGATGGGCTCTATCGGGTCCAGACCCCCCAGGCCTTCCGCCGGGAGGTGTTGGCCGAGGCCCTTGAGCGGGCCCGGGCCGAGGGCGTCGTTGCCACCGACGAGGCGGCGCTCGTCGAGCGGTTCGGCCGGCCCGTACGGGTCGTGGCCGGCTCGGCGGTCAATCTCAAGGTGACCAGCCCGGAGGATTGGTCGCTGGCCGAGAGCATTTTGTCGTCGTTGGGCCGCTCGGCGTCGGCCTCCAAAGCCGACCGGGAGGGCACCGAACGGATGAGCCTGCGCGTGGGGATGGGC
>JALLOF010000405.1 GCA_027717595.1 Nitrospinae bacterium AH_259_B05_G02_I21
GACTGCTGGGCTCTGCGCATGGCTGGCCGGGCCGTGGTCAGGTGCCCCTATTATCTCTTCGAGGAGCCGGGCGTCTTCGAGGACGGCCGGGCCCCGATCGAGATCTGCTACAGCTGCGCCTGGCGGGCGGGATGGACCGAGGAGCTCGGGCCCATCTGCAACCACCCGATCGCCGTGAACATCGCCGAGCGATGGGGCATGGAGGTGGTCCTCTGTCCGCTGGAATCAACCCTGGCGGGCGAGGGGCGCTGGGTGCCCATGGAGACCTGCACGGGGTGCCAATGGCACCGGGGCGAGCTGATTATCGAGACGGAACGCCTCGTCTACTGCGGCATTCCTTATGAGATGACGGTCGGCATGGTGCCAACGGACGGCCAGACGCAGACCGACGCCCCCACCGAGGACGAGCCCCAAGCGCGCCCGACTGAGGTTCCCATTAGG
>JALLOF010000406.1 GCA_027717595.1 Nitrospinae bacterium AH_259_B05_G02_I21
TCTTAGAAGCCATTGTCCTACCCACCCGTCCCGAGAACGTGGCTGCGCGATGAATCAACAAGGTTCATCTTCTCGATCGTCCAGGTGATAATCTTCTGGTTGATCCAGAGCCACATTATCAGGGCAGCCCGGTCTACCATCGCCCTGGTGTACCTTGCGCCCCAGTCGTACATTTCGGGGTCAATGAACTCGTCACCCCTCACCATCTCCGTCGTAGCCCCGTCCTCGTTCGTGAAGTTGCTCGGCAACCAGGGCAAGTCCGGGCTCCCGTCTGCCAGCCAATCGTCCACGGTGTAGCTCTCCACGATTGCCTTGGCCACGATCTCGCAATCTTGCTGAATCGACTCGGCCTTGTCCGCCATGCCCACGCCGTCAGCTATGCTTTTCAAATCCAGCGGGGATTCGAGACCGAAGTGGTGGCGGGCATATTCCTGGCTATGG
>JALLOF010000407.1 GCA_027717595.1 Nitrospinae bacterium AH_259_B05_G02_I21
CTCGGCCTGGGCCTCCACCCGATGAATCTCCGGCGCAGCAACGGTCTTCTGTCCTTCCCGGGTCGGCTGCGGCATCTCGGAGACGACCTTCCGGCTAAACTCCTCGGCCAGCTTGAGGTACGTGACGAGCCGCTCGTCCTTAAACTGGCTGCCGAGGTCTTCGAAGGCGCGAACCAGCTCCCCGCCTCGGAGCAACAGGCCCCCGTGCTTGCTCTCGGTGTGATTTTTCTCCCACACGACGGAGCCATCGGACAAGATGAGTTTGATGGTCCCTCCCAGGCTGGCTCCGGTGATAATCCCCCCCTTGAAGGTGGAGACCTTTTTGACCCGACCCACAACGAGGCCGTCCACGCCGAGCAGGGTGGCCAGGCTCATGGGGGCGGCGGCCTTGGCGGCTTCCTCGAGAGGGATGTTGGCGGCCCGCAGGCGGTGGTCGACC
>JALLOF010000408.1 GCA_027717595.1 Nitrospinae bacterium AH_259_B05_G02_I21
GAGGGGTTCTGCCTCATCTACGAGAGCTGGTGCAAGAGGCCGGAGGACTACGTATGCGTGCGCGTGGCCGGCGACAGCATGGAGCCCGCCCTGCCCAACGGCTCCATCGTGGCCGTGCACCTGAAGAGCCAAAACCCCCGTACGCTCAACAGGAAGCTCGTCGCCGCCCGCCACGAGGGAGGGGTCACGATCAAAGAACTTCAGCGATCGGGCGAGCACTGGTGCCTCGTCTCGTACAACAAGGAATACCCGCCGATCGTGATTGAGCCCAACGAAGAGGAAAACCCCATCATCGGCAAGGTCGCCTGGTGGTGGGCCAGGCAGGAGTAACGCTCGGCAGGGGGTTATCCCCCTCGGCCTACCAGCGACCGCGTCCCGGGGGACAATTGCCCCAATCAAGTAATTGTTGCGCCACCCTCCCTAAGAGTCTATAGTTC
>JALLOF010000409.1 GCA_027717595.1 Nitrospinae bacterium AH_259_B05_G02_I21
GAGGATGACGCTTGCGATGGTGACCTCACCCGATGCCAGAAGCGGCTCGAGAACGGGGTCGGTGAACCAACCGAGGGTCGAGTAGGCCGCCGCCGCCCGCAGATTGGTGTCGAAGCCCGCTCGGGCCAGGTGCTCCTGCTCCGCCTCGGCAAGCGCCTTGTCGAAAAACCCCTTGTACGGGAACGACCCCACCAGGGGGAACGTCCAGGTGTGGGGCTTGAGCTCCAGCTTCGGGGCGGCGGTCACGACGTAGAGGGCCGCCGGGCCGTCGACCGGCGTGAAAGTGGTGAAGCTGCTGTCGGCTCGCAGCCCGATCGCTTCTTCGCCGAAGCGCTTGACCGCTTGGACCAGCTCGAGCTTGGACCGCACGGCGGGCTCGACCGACGGAGCGTTGATTACCTCCTCGATGGGCCGGCTCGCCATGAGGATGGCCGCC
>JALLOF010000040.1 GCA_027717595.1 Nitrospinae bacterium AH_259_B05_G02_I21
TCCCAGAGGGTGGAACTGGAATCTATCTCCTGTAGAACCGGGAACCGACGGGAGGAGTACATCGTGTAGTCCGGCTTTTCGATGAGCAGTGGGTCACCGAAACGGGGAGCTGGACTCGCCTAACCTGCTTAGAGATGTAATTTACACTTAGTTTGGCAAAAAAGGGGGCATACTGTAACAGTTGATCTGGATGGTCACGAAGCCGTTCCTTAAGCTGGTCTAGGTCCGATACAAACATACTGAGGCGACCCGTCAAAACGGGCGCCCTTTTACTGTATTAATTCAGCGTCGTCCAGTTCCTTTGCCGGGATAGGAAGTAGCAGGGAGATTCACCACGGCTTGGGCGACTTGGCGAACAGTGGTTCGGCGGCGGTGAGGCTCCCTCACGAGGCCGACCATCCAAACGAAACCTATAACGGCATACTGGAGACCGTACCGAAAGGGAAGTGTCGTCAGAAAGGCTGTCGCGGCAAGGCCATGAGCGATCCGCGCTCGTCTCCAGGGCCAAGCTTCCTCCAAGGCGGCGGCGGCGGCCCCGGCGAACACCGAAAGGAAGACCAAGTTCGGAACGATCATTCTGAAGAGGTGCTGATCAGCGATGACGATAGTGATGCTAGCCATATTGAGGACGACAAAAGCCACCGGCAGCCAGGCTTCCCGCAGCCAGCCCCGCCGCCAGACGACGATCCCCCCCACAAGGGCTGCGGCGTTGAAGTAAAAAACTTCATAGGTAAAGTGCCCTGAAAGACCGGGAGTATTCAGAAAATTGATACCAACCTGGTAGATAGCTTTCTTCCCCCACAACGCAAAAAAGCCCAGGGGACGTTGCACCACAAAGGCGAGAAAGGGTCGGATTTCACGCGGCACTCGTAAGGCGTTGGCCCAACCCCAGGAATCGATGCCCGTGAGGTCCAGACCCGGCGGCACAGGATTCCCCCGGAGGAAGGTCATAATAAAGTTTTCTTGGAGATTGCTCCACTGACCGTATAAGGCGAAGCTGCGAAGCGCGAAGGCGGCGGCCACGACACATACACCCGCTAAGCAGCTTAGAATGAGCAGCCGGCGGTGCTTGCTCTCCTTCAGAACCCAAGCAAGCCAGACTAAGGCGAAGGGGACGAACACAATCAAATTGGGGCGGCTGTAGACAGCAAGCGCTAGGAGGCCTCCCGCTCCCAAACTCCAAATCGCATCCTCCGTCTCACCGACGCGGATGAGCATCCACACCCCTACAGCAGCCAAGGCCGACGCCCAGATGGCTGGGTAGAGCGCCCGAGACCAGCCGAGGAGTTGAGTGGCCGCCAGGGTGAAACCGGCCGCGTACGCCGCCGCCCGGAGCCCATGGATGCGGCGGGCGATCCCCCCGACCCCCAGGGCGGCTGCGATGAGGAGCAGACGCTGGCCGTAGACGACATGGAACAGATTTCCGCCGAAGATGGCGTGAACGGACGCAAGGTAGTAAACGTAGCCCGCCTTGGCCTCGTGGCCGTGAGAGGAAACCCAAAGCCGCCTCTCGCGGAGCATGGTCCTCGCCTCGGTTTCATACTGCGCCGAGTCGAACCCAAGCCACGTATACTGGGCGGCGGGATCACTGAAATCCCGCAACGTCCAGCCGAAATAAACCACGGCCGCCAGAGCCGCAACGAGCGCCCAACGCGCCCGAGAGGTCCGCCTCTCCCCCGCAATCAGGCTGTGCGTCGTTCCCGCAGCTAAGGTAAGAAGGGGAACAAACCCCAAGAGCCAGACCGCCCAGGCCAGAGGGCGCACGCGGTCGTCCCTGGCCAGGGCGGCAGGATCGACTTTGTAAGGGAAGAGTGCCCTAGCGGGAACTGGCTGCCACACCCCCCCCCGGCCGTCGCCAGCGGAGCACCAGGCCGCTCGTCCTGTTGGGGGCGTTGAGGCTTGGGACTTCCTGGCGGTAGATTACAGTGATGGGATGAAGACCCGGAGCAAGCGTTACCCGTCGCGGAGCGCCGCAATGGGCATTGCCACGACCAGCCGGGATGAAGGGCTTCTCGTCGAGCCAAAGGCCGCAGCTGTCGGGGGTCTCAAGGGAAAGCTCCATTGGGCCCGGTCCGTCGAGCGGCCGGAGAAAGCCCCTCCAGGTTGCGTGGAAGACAGGGCGGGCAGTTGCATCGTTGGCCACCCAGGGGAAGCGGCTCCGGTTGTTGACGAAGTCAAAGGGGAAGGCCTTCGCCCCCCACCGGCCCCCCGTGTTGGCGAAGTTGAGGGTGGGCTCGATCCGCCGATGTTGGCTCGCTTCACCATCCTGATTCTCGGGCTCGCCTGCTAAAGTAACCCGGTAAGTGCCAAGCAATCCGTGAGGGACTTGGAGGCGCGAGATGACGACCTTAGAGACCAGGGCAACCAAAGCAAGAATAAGGGCGGCAGCCAGTGCGCCGCGGGGGAAACGGGCCGTTGGGATGGCAGCCACTAAGCAGACCAGCAGGCTCAGGGCTAGGAACTCTAGTGGGTGCTCCAGGGGAAAGCCGTCGGCCAGCGGCAGCCCCGTTAGAGGGATAGCGAAGGCCACGAGCACCGAGGTGAAAACGGTAACTAAGACCGGCCAGCTGAGACGCCTATTACTGAGCGGCGCGGCGACGGTGGAGTTCATGGAGAACCAATAGATGGAGCGGTCGGGGACGAAGAGGCGGTACGGAGACGCAGCCGTTGTTTCACGCCTTCCCACATGGCGCTCATGATACCAGACCGTGAAGTGTAAAGAAAATTTTACCTGGACAGCACCCCAAGCAACATTTTTCTTTGGTCAGAGGAATGAAAACTTCTCTGAAGGAAGGCCGCAATGATATGCTACCATTACGGAAGTTCAATTATCCCGGGAAATAATACCTCCAGCTGACTGATGGAAACGTTACCATTTCTCCAGAACTTGCCCCTGGGGGGTCGGGCGCGAGGGTATCCCTCCTTCCCCCGCTCGTCGAGGTCGCCCCCGACACCACATAAAAGGGTGCCGGGATCAGGGGTCCGCCTGAGGCGGAGCTACCCAGATGTTGGTCTCGGGTTTCCACCTGAGGCGGACGAGTACCCAGATATATCAATCGCTTACTAGAATTAGACACCCCCTTTTCATATGTCCAGTTTCCGGGAACGAGTTAGTTTCAATAATCTCTGTATATTCAATTGGTTAGCGCAAATTTGGGCTGTTGGACACATTTAGACACCTTGCACTTCCGTCCAAGGCCCGATTTTCCGGTAATTCCTGCAATTTCAATTCGCAACGTGAGGTTGGACACTTCTGAAAAGTGTCTAAAAGTGTCTAAATCTGTCCAATCTGTCCAGCCGAGGCTGAGGCGGCAGGCAAAGGACGCTCGCGTGGATGCGGCGAGGCGCGGGCTGCGGAGGGTCCTTCCTTAGCGGCCCTGCCGAATACGGCTTGCGAGCGAGCGGATCTGCTCGATGCGCGGATGGTCGGGCTCGAGGCGGATGACGGCCTCGAGGTGTGGGAGGGCTTGGTTTGGCGATTGGCGTTTCAGGTAGAGGTTGGCGAGGTTCAGGTGGGCGCGGGCGTAGTCCGGGTCGGCGGCGACGGCCCGGCGCAGCGCCTCTTCGGCCTCGCCCAAGTCGCCTTCCGAGGCCAGGATGATGCCCAGGTTGTTCAGGGCCTTGGCGAACTCGGGCGAGAGCCGGACCGCCTCGCGGTAGGCGGCCTTGGCTCTATCCCGCATGCCGTGGCTCTGGTAGAGGACCCCGAGATGGTAGTGGCCTTGGGGAAATGAGGGGTCGGCGAGGATGGCGGCCCGGGCACGCTCGATGGCCTCGCCCGAGCCGGCCGAGGCCGCCTCCAGCGCCGTGAGCCTTGATAAGGCCTGGCGGTGGGAGGGCTTGCGCCTGAGGGTCTCCCGAAAGAGCGCGGCCGCCCGCTCGTTCTTGTCCTGCATGGTGTAGACGATCCCGAGCGAGTAGTAGGCCTCGGCCTCGTCGGGCCACCGGCGGATGCTGGCTTGCAGCAGCTCCTCCGCTTCGGCGTATCGGCCCTTGCGCCCGAGCGACACGCCGAGGCTCAGGCGAATCCCGCGGCTTTCGGGCTCGAGGCGGAGCACCTCGCTCCAGAGCGTCACCTCGTCGTGCCAGAGGGTGTTCTGTCGCCAGGTGAGCGAGGCCAAGGCGACGAGCACTGCGGCGCCCAAGGCGGTGGCTGCGCGTTTTCCGTTGATCCCCCATCGTTTTGTCGCGGCTCGGCCGCCCTCGAGCGCCACCCAGCCCACGATGGCGCAAAACCCGACCGAGGGCAGGTAGAGGTAGCGGTCGGCCATCGGGTTGCGGATGGGAACGAGGTTTGCGACGGGCAGGAGCGTGAAGGCGAGCCAGACGAGCCCGAGCGTGATGATGGGCTGGCGACGGCGGGCGAGGTAGGCCAACCCGGCGAGCGCGGCCAGGAGCGCCCAGGCGCCGGCTGTGGCCGCATCGAGGCCCGCCGAGGGGGTTACGAGGTAGCGGGGCCGGAAGCTGAAGGGGAAGAGGAGGTGGTCGATGTAGGCGGCGAATATCCGGCCCGTGGTCATGAGCGCCGCCAGAGGCGAGCCGCCGAGATAGTCCACTCCCTGGTGGATGTTTGTGAAGAGCCCGAAGCGAAGCCATCCATAGAGTGCAGCCACGGCGGCGTAGCCGATGTATGGCCGCATCCCTTCCCGGTTGAGCACCGTCTTCAGCCCACCGCGGCGGGCGTCGAGGAAGAGGACCACCAGTGGAAGCGTCGCGCCGGCCTCCTTGGCTGTAAGGGAGAGAAAGTAGCTCCCCGCCGCGAGGCCCGCCCACACAAACGGCGCCTTGTCGGGCCGGTCGCGCAGCCGGAGGTGGCAGAGGATAGCGGCGAGGAATAAGGGCGTGGTCAGCACGTCGGCCCGAAGGCCCGAGACCTGGACGGCTTGCATGTGGATGGGGTGGACGGCGAAGACCAGGGCCCCGACGAGGGCCACGGTCTCATCGCGGGTCAGTCGCCTCAGGACGACGAGGACCACCGCGGCGCTGAGGGCGTGGAGGATGATGTTGAACAGATGGTGGCCTCCGGCGTTTAGGCCGAAGAGCTTATAAGAGACTAGGAAGGATAGGTTTTGAAGCGGCCGCCAGCTCAGAAGCGTGTAGGTCCTGTGATAGGTGGAAGTTGGGTCCACGAGCTCCCAGAGGCTGGACCAGGAGTGGGCGTATTGGTTGTGGACGATCGCCACCCAGTCGTCGTAGATGAATTCGTTCTGGAGGCTGTTGGCAAACACACCGAACGCCAAAGCGGCAACGAGCAACACGGGCCACCAGCGCTGCCAGGAGAAGCGAGGTGCGCTTCGGGATGGGTCGGTCTCGTGCATGGGCTCCTTACTCTTCCCTCTCCAACGACTGCGGTCGCCTTGCCTATGATGGGGACTCTTCCCATTCTACCACCCGACCTTCCTCTTCGACACATGCGAACCGTCGTCGCTCGCGCCCGCTGTGGGGCTATCCCTTGACGCCCCACGCCCGCCTCGGCTAGACTAGCTCACCAAAATTGAGGCAGTTAGTGGGGATTAGGGCATGCCCCTCGATGAGATGAACGAGCTCATCCGCAAGCGGCTGGCCAAGCTCGAGGAGCTGCGCTCCGAGGGGGTTGAGCCGTATCCGGCCCGCTATCGGGTCGAGCACGCCGTCGGGCCGCTCGTGGCCGAGTACGACCCCCAGAGCCCCGAGGCCCTGGAGGCCGCAGGCGTCCGGGTGGGTATCGCCGGCCGGATGATGAGCCTGCGCGAGATGGGCAAGACGGCCTTCGCCCACCTCCAGGACTCATCGGGCCGCATCCAGATTTACGTCCGCCTCGACGATGTGGGACCGGAGGTCTTCGGTCGCTTCAGGCGCTTCGACATCGGCGACTTCGTGGGTGTGGCCGGAGTGCTGTTCAAGACAAAGACGGGGGAGCTGACGGTCCAGGCCGAGACCGTCACCCTGTTGACCAAGAGCCTGCGACCCCTGCCGGAGAAGTGGCACGGCCTCAAAGACCGCGAGACCCGCTACCGGCAGCGCTACGTGGACCTCGTGGTCAACCAGGATGTGAGGGAGCTCTTCCAGCTGAGAAGCCGCCTCATCCAGGTCGTGCGCAACTTCCTCGACGCGCGTGGGTTCCTCGAGGTCGAGACCCCCATGATGCAGCCGCTGCCTGGCGGGGCGGCGGCCCGTCCCTTCAAGACCTTCCACCACGCTCTCGGCATCGACCTGTATCTTAGGATCGCGCCGGAGCTCTACCTGAAGCGCCTCGTGGTGGGCGGGTTCGAGAAGGTCTACGAGATCAACCGCAACTTCCGAAACGAAGGGCTCTCGAGCGAGCACAACCCCGAGTTCACGATGCTCGAGTTCTACCAGGCCTACGCCGACTACCGGGACCTCATGGCGTTGGTCGAGACGATGATGGTCCATGTGACCCGTGAGCTGATCGGTGAGACGACGGTGCACCACCGCGGCGCCGACCTCCGGCTGGAACCCCCCTTTGCCATCTACACCTTGGGCGAAGCACTCGTGAAGGTGGGGGGGCTGGATGCCGCGGTCGCCGTCGAGGAGGCCGCCGCCAGGGCCGCCTGCGCCGAGCGGGAAATTCCGCTCAAGGGCGGGGAGACCTTGGCCCTCCTCCAGGGGTTCTTGCTCGATAAGGTCGTGGAGCCGCTGCTTGTCCAGCCGACCTTCGTGGTCGACTTCCCCCGGGAGCTCTCGCCCCTGGCCCGCTCCAAGGACGACGAGCCCGATGTCGTCGAGCGCTTCGAGTTCTTCCTGGGCGGCAAGGAAATTGCAAACGCTTACACCGAGCTCAACGACCCGCTCGAGCAGCGGGCGCGCTTCGAGCAGCAGGCCGCTCGGCGGGCCGCCGGCGACGAGGAGGCCCATCCCATGGACCGGGATTTCCTCCGCGCCCTGGAGTACGGCATGCCCCCCGCGGCCGGCTGCGGTATCGGCATAGACAGGTTGGTGATGGTCTTGACCGACAGCCCCTCCATCCGCGACGTCATCCTTTTTCCCCACATGCGGCCCGAAGGGGGCGAGGAGCCCTAGAGCCGATGCGCTACGAGTGGTTCATCGCCCTGCGGTACCTGCGCAGCCGGCGAAAGCCGGTCTTCATCAACGTGACCACCCTCTTTTCCGTTGCGGGGATTCTCGTTGGGGTCATGGCGCTCATCGTCGTGCTCGGCGTGATGACCGGCTTCGAAGAGGACCTACGCGATAAGATTCTAGGGGCCCGGGCCCACATCACCGTGATGGAGCCTTCGAGCCGGGGGATGGCCGACTGGCCTCGGGTTGTGGAGGTCGCCTCAGGTGTGCCCCACGTCGAGGCTGCCGCCCCGTACGTCGACGCCCAGGTCTTCCTCTCGGCGGGCGAGCGCACCGTGGGGGTGTTGCTTAGGGGGATCGATGTAGAGCGGGCCCCGGCTGTGACGGCCATCGAGGACTCCCTCGTACGAGGCCGCCTGGACCACCTGGATGCGGGGGAGCGGCCGACGCCGGGCATCATCGTCGGGGTGGAGCTGGCCCGCTCCCTGCGGATGGACTTGGGCACGTCGGTGATCGTCGTCTCCCCGACGGGCCGGGCCACGGCCGTCGGCTACATCCCCCGGATGGAGAGCTTTACCGTCGTCGGGGTGTTCAACTCCGGCTACTACGAGTACGACAGCAGCGTGGCCCTCGTTTCCTTGGGCGCCGCCCAGCGCCTGGTGGGGCTCGAAGGGCGGGTCAGCGGGGTGGAGGTCAAGCTAGATGACATCTTCGCTGCCGGGGCCGTCCGGGACGACCTCCAGCGGGCCCTCGGCTTGCCCTACTGGGTCGTCGACTGGAAGACCCGTAACAAGAGCCTGTTTTCGGCCCTCAAGGTGGAGAAGAACGTCATGTTCGTCATTCTCACCATGATCGTGCTGGTGGCGGGCCTCAGCATCGCCTCGAGCCTGGTGATGGTGGTCATGGAGAAGCGCAAAGACATAGCCATCTTGAAGGCCATGGGGGCGACCCAGGCGTCCCTCGTGGCCATCTTCACCGTACAGGGGATGATTATCGGTGCGGCGGGCATCTTGCTCGGCCTCCTCGGGGGGCTTGGCATGGCTAGGTATCTGAATGAAATTGAAAGGGTTTTGGAGGCGCTCTTTCATATTGAAATCTTCCCGAAAAGCGTCTATTATCTAGATAAGCTGCCGGTGCACGTCCGGTGGTTCGACGTGGCGGTCATTCTGGTCACGACGTTCGTGGTCAGCGTGGTCGCCGCGTTGTACCCTGCGTGGCGGGCCTCCCGGCTTGACCCGGTCGAGGCGATCCGGTATGAGTGAGCTGGGACGGGCTCACCCGCCGCCGATCATCGCCGTCGAGGGGCTGAAGAAGTCCTACCCCTTCGGCGGAGGCTCGATCGAGGTCCTCCGGGGAGTGAATCTTACGGTCGAGCGTGGCGAGATGCTCGGTGTCGTCGGTGTCAGCGGGGCAGGCAAGAGCACGTTGCTCCATATCTTGGGGGCTCTTGACCGCCCGACGGCGGGCACCGTGCGCTACGATGGGAATGACCTATTCGAGCTCTCCGAGGTGGAGCGGGCGGCCTTCCGGAACACCCGGATTGGCTTTGTCTTTCAATTTCACCATCTTTTGGCGGAGTTCTCCATTCTGGAGAACACCATGATGCCGTCCCTCATGGCCCGCCAACCCGTCGCCGCGGCTCGAGCGGCGGCCGAGGAGTTGCTCGTAGCCGTGGGGCTGAAGGATCGGCTGCGGCACAAGCCCGGCGAGTTGGCCGGGGGGGAGCAGCAACGGGTGGCTGTGGCCCGGGCCCTCATCAACCGGCCCGATGTGGTGCTGGCTGATGAGCCCACGGGCAACGTGGATAGGGCCACGGGCGAGGCGGTCCACGGCCTGTTGCGCCGCCTCAGCGTCGAGCGCAGCCAGACCTTCGTCGTCGTGACTCACAACGAGGCCCTGGCGGCCCAGTTGGATCGTGTCGTGCGGATAGAAGATGGCGTCATCGTGGAGCAGGCGGGCGTCACGCACTCATAAAGGAGAAAAACATGTTTAAGCGCTTCACCGAGCGGGCCCGTAAGGTCATCATCCTGGCCCGGGAGGAAGCCGAGCGGTGCAACAACGAGTATCTCGGCACGGAGCACATCCTGTTGGGCATAATCAAAGACGGCGGGGGCATCGCGATCGCCGTGCTTCAAAAGCTCGGTGTTGACCTCAAGCAGCTCAAGAGCGAGGTGGAGCGCAACCTGCCCATGAGCGCTTCCACGATGGTCACGGGCGATATTCCCTTCACGCCAAGGGCCAAGAAGGTGTTGGAGCTTGCGGTCGATGAGGCCCGTCTCATGGGTCACAACTACATCGGGACCGAGCACCTCCTGCTCGGGTTGCTAAAGGAAAACGAGGCCCTCGCGGCCAAGATTCTCACCCGCTTCGGAGTCAAGCTCGTCGAGACCCGCGAGCAGACCCTGAGCCTGCTTCGGGAACCCTCCACCGCGGCCCCGCGGGAGAAGAGCCGCACCCCGACCCTTGACGAGTTCGGCAGGGACCTGACCGCCCTGGCTGACCAGGACCGCCTAGATCCGGTCATCGGTCGGGAGGACGAAATCGAGCGGGTGATCGAGATTCTCGCGCGCCGGACGAAAAACAACCCGGTCCTCATCGGGGAGCCGGGAGTCGGCAAGACCGCCATCGTCGAGGGCCTGGCCCAGCGCATCATCTCCAAGGAGGTGCCCGAAATCCTCTACGGCCAGCGGGTGGTCAGCCTCGATTTGGGGGCCATCGTGGCCGGAACGAAGTATCGTGGCCAGTTTGAGGCCCGCCTCAAGACGATCTTGAAGGAGATTACCTCCAGCGATAACATCATCATATTCATCGATGAGCTCCATACCCTCGTTGGGGCCGGGGCGGCCGAGGGCTCCATCGACGCCTCCAACATGCTCAAGCCGGCGCTGTCGCGCGGAGAGCTGCAGTGCATCGGTGCGACGACTCTGGACGAGTACCGCCGGTACATCGAAAAACAGGGGGCGCTGGAGCGTCGGTTCCAGCCGATCATCGTCAATCCCCCGACCATTGATGAGACCATCGAGATTATCCGGGGCCTCAAAGACAAGTATGAGACCCACCACCGGGCGCGGATTACCGACGAGTCCGTCATCGCCGCCGTTCGGCTCTCCGACCGGTACGTCTCCGACCGCTTCTTGCCGGACAAGGCCATTGATGTGGTAGACGAGGCGGGCAGCCGCGTGCGGCTCAGAAGGGTGACCTTGCCGCCGGAGATTCGGACCCTCCAGCGCCGCCTCGAAGGGATTGCGCGGGACAAGCGAGAGCACATAGAGCGCCAGGAGTTTGAACGGGCCGTTGAGTTACGTGATCTCGAAGAAGAGCAACAGAAGGAACTGGACCGGCTCAAGCGCGAGTGGGAAGAGGCTCAGGAGAAGACCGAGCCCGTGGTGACCGATGAGGACATCACCTATATCGTAAGCCGCATGACCGGCATTCCTCTCTCGAAGATGGAAGAGGCCGAGTCGGTGCGCCTGCTCAAGATGGCCGAAGAGCTCCACCAGCGCATCGTGGGCCAGGACGAGGCAATCACCGCCATCGCCCGGGCGGTCCGCCGCAGCCGTGCAGGGATGAAAGACGCCAACAAGCCCATCGGTTCGTTCCTGTTTTTGGGCCCCACGGGGGTTGGCAAGACCGAGCTGGCCCGGGCCCTCGCCGAGTACCTCTTCGGGGATGAGTCGGCCCTGATTCGGCTCGATATGTCGGAGTACATGGAGCGGTTCAGCGCCAGCCGCCTCACGGGCGCCCCGCCCGGCTACGTCGGCTACGAAGAGGGGGGGCAGCTGACCGAGCGGGTCCGGCGCCGGCCCTACTCGGTGGTCTTGCTCGATGAGATTGAGAAGGCCCACCCGGACATCTTCCACATGCTTCTGCAGATCATGGACGACGGGCGGCTGACCGACAGCTACGGCCGGGCCGTGGATTTCAAGAACGTCGTGCTCATTATGACGAGCAACATGAGCGCCCGGAGCATCTCGAAGGGCGTGAGTCTAGGGTTCCAGAAAGAGAGCGATATGACATCCTACGAGCGGATGAAGGATAAAATCCTCACCGAGGTCCGACGGACCTTCAATCCTGAGTTCCTCAACCGCCTCGAGGATATTATCGTCTTCCACCCCTTGACGAGGGAGGATATCAAGGAGATCGTCGAGCTATTCCTCAATCGGTTGAACGCCCACCTCATTGAGCGAGGCCTCACTCTGGAGCTCGAAGAAGAGGTCAAAGAATACCTCGCCGAGGAAGGATACGATCCGGCCTTCGGCGCCCGTCCGCTGAAGCGCACCATGCAGCGCCTGATAGAGGATCCCCTCTCCGAAGAGGTACTCAAAGGACGCTTCCAGGAAGGGGGCGTCATTGTTGTCCGACGGGAGGGCGATCAGGTCGTCTTCATCGACAAACGGGACGTGGCCAAGAGCGTCTCGGACAACTGAGGCCTTGGCCTGCGTCGCCGAGTGGTCTCTCGTATGGATAACCGTCACATCCACCTCCCGCCTACGAAGCGAGCCCTGTTCGTATGCCTCGTCGTGGCGGCCGTCGTTCTCACCGGAGCGGTGGGGACATGGGCCGCCGAGCTCCCCGCCGGTGAAACCGCCCCGGCTCCCCGGGTCAAAGCCGTCCTCGTAGATGGCAACCAGCGCGTCGATGAATCGACGATCCGGTTCCACATTACGACCCGCGAGGGCGACCCCTTTAGTGTATACGCCATCCGCGAAGACTTGAAAAAAATCTACGGCCTCGGATACTTCGAGGACGTCACGGTGGACGTGGCGGAGTACGAAGGTGGCCTCAAGGTCATCTACAAGGTGGTGGAGAAGCCATCCCTGCGGACCATCACCGTGAGTGGCAACGATAAGATTCCGGACGAGGATATCTTTTCGAATATTCCGCTTCGTGAGGGGGCGATACTCAACCGAAGCCTCGTCCAAGAAAGCATCACGGTCATCCAGTTCCTGTACCATGAGAAAGGGCACCTCTTCGTCAAGGTTGAGCCCCTCTACCACGCCTCGTTGAACAACTACGTGGACCTCGAGTTGAAGGTGACCGAGGGCAAGAAAGCCTTTGTGGAGACCATCAGCTTTACAGGGAACCGCTCCTTCTCTGACAAGGAGCTGCACAAGGTCATCGATACAGGGACGTGGAGTCCTCTCTCCTTTGTGACTCTGGGTGGCACCTACGTGCGCGACGTGGTGAAGAACGACCGGGTGAAGCTGATCCAGTTCTACCACAATAACGGCTTCGCCGACGTCGTAATTGGCGAGCCCGCCGTCGAGATCGACGATAAGGAAGGCCGCATCTTCGTCACCTTCCCCACCAACGAAGGGCTCCAGTACCGGGTGGCTTCCTTGAAAATCGAAGGGGACGAAGATGTCCCGAAAGAACAGCTCCTCAATAGCCTCAGTCTCAAGGAAGGAGATATCTTCCGAAGAAACCGCCTGCGGCGCGATGTGCTCAACTTGACGAACTTCTACTCCGTCCAAGGCTACGCGTACGCTGATGTCGCCCCCATGACCAGCCGCCACCCTGAGACCAAGACGGTCGACATCGTCCTCGAGGTGGACAAAGGTCAGAGGGTTTTTGTCGAGCAGATTAACATCCAGGGCAATACCCGCACCCGGGATCACGTCATCCGGCGACAGTTCAAGTTGAGCGAGGGGGAGGTGTTTGACAGTAGCAAGCTGGCCCGCAGTCGGCGAAACGTCCAATACACCGGGTTTTTCGAAGAGGTCTCGATCAACACGTCTCCAGGCAGCCAGGACGATACTATTATCATCGACGCCGAGGTCCAGGAGAAACCCACAGGGGTATTTGGCATTGGGGCGGGCTACTCCTCTACCGAGTCAGGCTTGCTCGCCTTTCGCATCCAGCAGGACAACCTCGGCGGCCGGGGACAAAAGCTTTCCTTCCGAGGGCAGTTCTCCGGCATCCGTCAGCGATTCCGGCTCAATTTTTGGGAGCCCTCTGTGGCCGACTCCACCATTGGCATGGGGTTTGGCCTGACGAACCTCCTTGAGGAGTTTCCTCTATACGACACCGACGTCAGGGGAGCTGACGTCTCCGTTGCCAAGGACTTTCGAGACCTCTGGAAGGGGAGCCTCTCCTACCGGTACCAAGAGATCGAGGTTAAAAATGTCAATTCGGGCGTTCAAGACCTGATCGCCGAGGGCACGTCCTCTGTCGGCGCCCTCCGGCCGACATTGACATACACTTCTCTCG
>JALLOF010000410.1 GCA_027717595.1 Nitrospinae bacterium AH_259_B05_G02_I21
CCATTGGAGTGGTCGAGAACGTCCCGGTCTGGCCCGTGGATGCCGGCGCGCGGGACGTGCTGCGCGAGTTCGTGACGAGCGTGGAGACGGGGACCCTCAAGCTCTCAGACGCCGGGGCAGGCCCCCCTGGGGGCTTCCCGTCTTCCGGGACCGTTCTCGTCGGGAGCGAGGAGATCGCCTACACGGGCAAGAGCGGCAACGATCTGACGGGCCTCACGCGCGGATCGGGAGGCTCCGCTGCCGCCTTCCACAACAGGGGCGCGGCGGTCCTCGAGAAGAAGACCACCTACACATACCTCGGGCCCACCTTCCCGATGGAGAGCGTGAGCGCGGTGAAGGTCGCAGGCGTACTCGCCGGCGCGGGCGAGTACACCCTCAACCTGGTGGACACCGCGCTCCTTCCCGGCCGCTCGGTCGTCTCTTTGAAGCTCAA
>JALLOF010000411.1 GCA_027717595.1 Nitrospinae bacterium AH_259_B05_G02_I21
CTTCTAGACGGCCGGCCGGGCGCCGCGGCGCTCACCTCGGCGAAAAAATTCCATCGGGCAGACTGGGGTTTGGCTCGACCGACTCAATCCACTTCTCACCAATCAGGGTCCGGCCGCTGTAGTAGCGCTGGTGGAAGGGGTAGGCCACGCCTGCCACCTCCCGGTAGTCTCCGAGCACGCGGCTGAGAATCACGGTCTGGCCCCCCGCGGTGATGTAGCCCGCCACCTGGGCGATCCGCTTCGATTCATCCTCCACGAAGACCCGGACCTTGAGGGTTTTGGTGTAGGCGAGCTCCAGCACATCGAACGATTTGCCCAGCTGCTCGACGCGGCCCAGGTAGCTCAAGTTCTCGCGGCGGGCGGCTAGCTCCAGCGGCAGCCGGTAGGTGATGAGGCTGTAGCGCATCCCGAGCATGACGTCCGGCGAGGCCG
>JALLOF010000412.1 GCA_027717595.1 Nitrospinae bacterium AH_259_B05_G02_I21
GCCAAAGAGGGCGCGTACGAGGTCACGGCCATCTCCATCCACGCTTACGCCTACGTCGCTGAGCGCTACGCTTTGATGACCTGTGGTGCGAGCATGGGCGACGGCTACGGACCGCTCGTGGTGGCCCGCGAGCCCATGGGGCGCGACGCGCTCGCCGAGGCCACCATCGCCACGCCTGGGGCCTGGACCTCGGCCTGGCTGGCGCTGAGACTCTGCCTCGGCCCGGTCGAGACGGTGCAGGTGCCCTTCGACCGCATAGGCCCGGCCGTCGCCTCCGGCGAGGTGGACGCCGGGGTCCTCATCCACGAGGGCCAGCTCAGCTACGCCGCAGAAGGCCTGGAGGCGTGCCTCGACCTCGGCTCGTGGTGGAAGGAGACGACCGCCTGGGCGAAGCGCTCCCGGTCGACCGCCAGGGCCTGTCCGGCGGGGATG
>JALLOF010000413.1 GCA_027717595.1 Nitrospinae bacterium AH_259_B05_G02_I21
CCGACTTCGACGGCGACCAGATGGCCGTCCACGTTCCCTTGTCCATCGAGGCCCAGGTCGAGGCTCGTGTGCTGATGCTCTCGTCAAACAATATCCTCTCGCCGGCCCATGGCAAGCCTTTGGCCGTCCCGAGCCAGGATATGATTATGGGTTGCTACTACCTGACCAAGCAGCGGGGAGACTCGAAGGGCGAGGACCGCGTCTTCAGCAGCAAGCAGGAAGTTCTCGTGGCCCACGACCACGACGAGGTGGACCTCCAGACCCGCATCCGTGTCCGCGTCGACGGCGAGATTATCACCACCACGGTCGGACGGGTCGTTTTCTGCCAGATTGTGCCCGACGCCATCCCCTTTGCCCTCGTCAACCAGCCCATGGGCAAGCGCGAGCTGACCGATCTTGTGAACCAAAGCTACCTCATGGCGGGCAAGGAG
>JALLOF010000414.1 GCA_027717595.1 Nitrospinae bacterium AH_259_B05_G02_I21
GCGCGTCTGGCGCGCGGGGACCTGGGCCGCTCCCTCCACACCAAACGGCCCGTGCTGGAGAGCATCAAAGATCGCCTGCCGGCGACCATCGAGCTCGCCGTGGCTGCGATGGTGGTCGCCCTGGTGCTGGCGATTCCCCTGGGGTTGCTCTCAGCCTACAAGAAGGACACCGTCGTCGATCAGGGCTCCATGCTCTTCGCGCTGCTGGGCATCAGCATGCCGAACTTCTGGCTCGGCCCCTTACTCATCATCGTCTTTTCCGTGAAGCTTGGATGGTTTCCCGTCTCGGGCCGCGGGAGCCTGGCTCACGTCGTCCTGCCCGCCATCACCCTCGGCACCGCGATGGCGGCCATACTCACCCGGATGACCCGCGCCAGCATGCTGGACGTCATACAGAGCGACTACATCACGACCGCACGGGCTAAGGG
>JALLOF010000415.1 GCA_027717595.1 Nitrospinae bacterium AH_259_B05_G02_I21
GGCTCCTCGGTGACGGCCGCCTCAGCCTCGGCGTGGGCCGGTGCCGCCTCGAGCTCTTCAGCCGGCTCGGCCGCCTCTTCTAAGGGGGGCTCGTCAGGGGCGAGCTCCTCAGGCGCCTCGGACACTGCCTCCTCGAGGACCTCTTCTGCCTCTTCGGCCCCTTCGGCTTCTTTTGCCTCTTGCGCCGGCTCGACCTCTCCGGTCATGTTTAGTCGTTCCTCACTCACCGCAAAATGTTCCCAATAAACCGCTGAAGACCCGCATCAACCACCCCGAGGAATAAAGCCACTATAATCACCGCGATAAGCACCATAGAGGTATGGGCGATGGTCTCTTTTCGAGTGGGCCACGTCACCTTCTTGAATTCAATGACAACCTCTTTGATAAACTGGCGAGCACGCCCCACCCACTCGTTCATGGCTCAATCC
>JALLOF010000416.1 GCA_027717595.1 Nitrospinae bacterium AH_259_B05_G02_I21
CATGGCCAACCTGAAATCATCCAGGCGGCTCAGCCTTTCGTCTGGGGCGGAACGTAGCCCTCCGGCATCTTGCCCCCTTCCCCGAAAAAGAAATCTTCAACGCAATTGATGAAAATTGCGTCCGTCGAATCATCCATTAAATCGAGACGATTTTCGTTGAGAACCATCGTGAAATACTCGCGGAACATGTCCCAGCCTTCCTGAGATACATTCTCGTACACCTTCTGGCCGAGGTCTCCGGGAAGGGGGGCCTTTGGGAGGCCTGGAGCCTCTCGGTCCAGCTTTACACAATGGACCATTCTTTCTGTCATGTCGGTTCCTCCGCGGACTCGCACTCTAGCATGGGTTCGGGGGGAATACAATGCGGCGGAAGGAAAGTCAGGGTTGGCAGGCCGGACGAGTTAGGAGTCACGTGGTCGCTTACG
>JALLOF010000417.1 GCA_027717595.1 Nitrospinae bacterium AH_259_B05_G02_I21
ATCATGACCCGGGCCGTGTGGAGCCGCTCGATCTTGGCCCTGCCAGCCGCCCCCCATCGGCGGGCCCGCTCCGGATCGTCGAGGACAGACACGACGGCCTCGGCCAGAGCTTTCGGGTCATCGACCGGCACGAGCAGGCCCGTCCTTTCGTGGATGACGCTCTCGGGGTTGCCGCCGTCGTCGGTGGCCACGCACGGCAGCCCTGCGGCCGCCGCCTCCAGAAGCACAACCGGGAAGGAATCCCGCTTGGATGGCAGGACGAAGCAGTCCATCGCGGCGAACA
The DNA here is from genome assembly GCA_027717595.1 of Nitrospinae bacterium AH_259_B05_G02_I21. Taxonomy (GTDB): domain Bacteria; phylum JADFOP01; class JADFOP01; order JADFOP01; family JADFOP01; genus JADFOP01. The sequence continues at coordinate 284 of JALLOF010000417.1, forward strand.
GCTCCGGCATGTCGGAGCGGGTGCCGAGGAAGTCCACCCGCGAGGCAACCCCGAGCCGGTCCGCCTCGGCCCGCAACTCCCCCTCTAGCTTGCCAGAGCCGATCAACAGCAGGCGCACGTCGGGGTGGGCCGCCACCACCC
>JALLOF010000418.1 GCA_027717595.1 Nitrospinae bacterium AH_259_B05_G02_I21
GTCCCGGTGGTGGTGGTCAGCAACCAGGCGGGCCTGGCCCATGGCATCTTCACCGAGGACACCCTGCGCGCCGTCCAGCGAAAATTGCGCGAAGCGGTGGCCTCACGGGGGGGCCGGATCGACCGCATCTACTACTGCCCCCACCACCCGATGGCGAAAGTGGAAAAATACCGGGTCGAATGCGACGCCCGCAAGCCCAAACCCGGGATGCTGCACCGGGCGGCGGGCGACCTCGACCTCGACCTCACCCGCTCGGTCCTCGTCAGCGACCGCTACCAGGACGTCGCGATGGCCAAGGCCGAGCGGATGGAGGGCGTCATCGTGATGACCGGCTACGGCCGAGGCGAGCAGGAACAACACGGCCGGAGCTGGAACCCGGCCCCCGACTACGTGGCCCAGGACCTCGCCGATGCCGTCTCCTGG
>JALLOF010000419.1 GCA_027717595.1 Nitrospinae bacterium AH_259_B05_G02_I21
TCTTTGAGCACGCCCCAGACGCGTCGCTTCATCTCTCGCTCGGCCATCCCTATGACCCGCAGCGGCAGGGCGACGTTGTGGTAGACGGATGAGTAGGGGATGAGCTTGAAATCCTGGAAGACCACGCCGATGGAGCGCCGAAGCCTGGGAAGCTGGCGGGGCGTTAGGTCGCCGACGGTACGGCCGTTGACGACGACGCGCCCGCGGTCGGCCCGCTCGGCCCCGTAGAGGAGCTTCAGCAACGTGGTTTTGCCTGCCCCGCTGGGGCCGGTCACGAGGACGAACTCGCCCCGGCGGATGCTGCAGGTAATCCCGTGCAGGGCCGGGTCCCGGGCGTTGTAGTGCTTGCTGACGTCGTAGAGACGGATCATGGGCCGCTCCCGCGCAGCGGCCGTGCCTGATAAGCCACGGTCCGTGGG
>JALLOF010000041.1 GCA_027717595.1 Nitrospinae bacterium AH_259_B05_G02_I21
CCTGGTTTCCAGGATTTGGGAATTTCGATGTATAGTCGGTGAAAATTACACGATGAAATAATCCCTCCGGCCCCGTTTTCTCCAAGGGCAATAACTGGTGAAATACGTAACTTTCCCCCTCTAAGCGAAAGTAACGATTTCCTGGGATAATCTTTACTTTCTAGCCTGCTCCCACCCTGGAAGTACTTGGAGAATAACAGAGGAATGCTTTGCCTGCCCCTAATACTTTGGTAACCTGATAAAATGATGGTGAGTTTCCGCCCTCTTTCTTTGATTATTCATAGTGGGTTATTATGAAGTTCGATAACATTCAAGGCTAATTTGTGATGGACGAGCGGTGGCACGACCCATCCCGTGACGCTATTCAGGGCGTGTTGGAGGAAGTTGCTAACGAGCTGGCGCATGGCACACGTGTATTGGATGCAGGAGCGGGAGAAGCACGCTACTCTTCCCTGTTTGCTAGGGCGAATTACGTCGCCTGCGATTTTGCCAAGGGCGAACCTAAGTGGGACTATTCCAGGCTCTCGGTTGTCTGCGACTTGGCCGCTCTGGCTTTCCAGGATGGTACTTTTGACCTTATAATATCAACTGAGGCGCTGGAGCACATTCCCGACCCCCAGGCAGTTTTCAAGGAGTTTGCTAGGGCACTAGTAAACGGCGGTCGACTTTTAGTAACCGTCCCTTTTCAAGGTTACCGTGAACATCAAGTGCCCTATGACTATTACCGCTACACCCGCTACGGCCTTGAGTACTTGGCAGGACAGGCGGGACTTAAGGTTGATGAGGTGCGAGCCATTGGGGGAGTATTTTCCCTTATGGCGAAGCTAGTCCACTACCTAACCGGATACTGGTTCCTCCAGCCTGAGCCGACTTGGAAACGGATTGCAAAAAAACCGTTAAGGGTTACCTATTCTATATTCAAGCGGATTGCTTTCCGTATTCTGAGTGCCCTAGACCGGCGGGATAACCGTCGAGATTTCCCCCTCCATTATTTTCTTATATGCACTAAGATTTAGGTATGAGCGTTGAAAGCAAAAATGATAGTGAGTTAAGACTACACGATGAAATAGTAACTATTGCCCCGCCTAGCCAAGTATCATATTTCGTTGAAATATACACTTGGGCCACTATTCGGTGGCTCTTTAAGTTACTTCGGAGCTAGAGGGTCAAATTTCTAAAAAATGTTATGCGCACCTCAGGGCGATTATCCGTCTCCACTTCCGCCATGGGGGGGGTGCCCCCCTCCTCGTCCCCGGGCGAAGCGGCGATCATAGTCCTGGTCTTGGATATCCCGAGTCCCGTGAATCGGGTCGGAAGCCGAAGACACGTAATTTCTAGAGCCTTAGCTCCGCTCTCTCGGTTGCCGCGCCAACGCCGGCCAAAGCAGGAAGCGTCGGCAAGGGCGGGCTCACGCCATGGAAGGTTTTATACCCGGCGCTTCCAGGTTTGGGGCAAAGAACTTAGTCAAATATGCCCCAAAAAACACGATCCCCTATGATAAATCAAAGAGTTACGCCCACCGACTTCGATAAATTGTGCCCCAAATCGGGAGGGGTCGCGTGCGCCAGTGCCCCGCTGGGCCACATCCCGTGTGGGATCGAGCCCAAACATGTGGGCCAACGCGCCTCCAGGCGAAAATTGACGCATTCAACTCTCCCTCGAAACGCTCAAAAAGAGAGTATTGGCACCACCCTCCCGTGAAACAATCTCCAACCGCCCACGGATCGCCCATTTACACCCCTACCAGCCACCATTCCGTCATGCCCTGTAACCCCGCCCGGACTTAGGGCTTGCTGGTCAAATCTGGCATAGCGTGAGGCTTATAGACCTGCCCTGTGGCCCGTTACGAGGATAAGGTCCTGGCTGGCAGGCCCAGGTTAACATTTCCTCGGAATATATAATCTTGTGATAGGAGTTGAATCGGGTTAGGCTTTAAACCAAGCTCCAGCCTGTGGAAGCCTCTCATGCCGAACCGACTAAAGGAAATCGTTAGCGAGCTTGTGACCCGTCCGGGACACGAAAAGGTCCGGGTGCTCGTTCACGAGCTGCTCGTTTCAGAAATCGGGGTGCAAAGCACCGAGATTGAATTCGAGCGCCCGCTGCCAGAGGTGCGTGGCCGCTTGGACGCGCTTCTCGGCTGCACGGTTTTCGAGTTCAAGCGGGACCTTCGAGCGGAGAAGCGGGATGCCGAAGAAAAGCTTTCCCGTTACATGCGTCAGCGGGAAAGGGAGACCGGCGAACGCTTCCTAGGCGTTGCGACAGATGGCGCATCATTCTTGGCCTATGAGCTTCGCACCGGACGGCTCGTTCCGCTGAAAACCTTCCAACCGTCAAAAGATGAACCCCGTTATCTTGTTGTCTGGCTAGATACGGCAACGTCCACCAGACAGGACCTCACGCCCGACCCGGATACGATTGAAAAGCAGTTGGGTCGGGAGAGCCTAGCCTATCAAAGGGCAAAATCGCGTCTTGAGACCCTTTGGGAGGAGGTCAGGGACAGTCCTGGAGTCCAAGTAAAGAGACAGCTATGGGAGGACCTTATACATAAGGTTTACGGCACACGCATCGGAGCCGACACTCTCTTTATCCAGCACACCTATCTAACAATCGTCGCTAAGACTATGGCGGCGCGGGTTCTGGACATTCCAACTGACGACCCGATGGACCTTCTGTCGGGGCGCCCCTTTCACGAGGCAGGCATCTCCGGCGCCATCGAGTCTGATTTCTTCGATTGGGTTCTGAGTGCGACCGACGGCGATGAACTGATTATCCGGATAGCCAGGCAGGTCACCCGTTTCCGCCTGAGAGACATCGAGCAGGACGTCCTCAAGAGCCTCTATGAATCCCTCATCGACCCGGAGCAGCGCCACGACCTCGGAGAATACTACACCCCCGACTGGCTTGCCGCCCGTATTTGCGAGCATGTCATAGACAATCCCCTTGAAGAGCGGGTGCTCGACCCGGCCTGCGGCTCAGGGGCGTTTCTGTTGCACGCGGTACGGCTTTTTCTGAAAGCCGCTGATGAGGCTGGACTGTCTAATCGCGATGCCCTGGCACAGTGCACGGGACGCATTATAGGCGTGGACGTGCACCCGATCGCCGTGCTCTTTGCGCGGGTGACATACCTTCTTGCCCTGGGTGAGGAGAGGCTGCAAGATCGGCCAGAGACCTTGAGCATACCTGTATATCTGGGCGATTCTCTCCAGTGGAACACGCGCCAGTTCTACGCGGACCGCGAAGTTCTTATTGACGTTCCTGATGGGCCGATATTGGCCTTTCCCCCGGCGGTTACTAAAGAGCCGTCTTCCCTGGACGCCGTTATCGGGATGATACTCGACCTCAGCGAGCGGAAAGCCAAGGCCTCTGACTTTACGGCTTGGCTTTCAAGAGAGGGTATAGCTTCCGGGCCGGACAAAGAGGTTCTGAAGGAGACCTATCGCGAGATTAGGAAGCTTCAGGCAGCGGGGAGGGACCACATTTGGGGCTATGTCGCCCGAAACCTTGTCCGCCCTATCTGGCTTTCCTCCCGGGAACAGCAGGCCGACGTTATCGTCGGGAATCCGCCGTGGCTTTCCTACCGGTTTATGTCGGGTGACATGCAGAAGAGATTCCGGGAGGAATGCAAGGAAAGGAGTCTTTGGGCAGGTGGCCAGGTAGCGACCCATCAGGACCTGTCCGGGTATTTCTTCGCTCGCACGGCCGAGCTTTACCTCAAGGATGAGGGTGTTATTGCTTTTGTAATGCCTTATGCGGCGATGACACGCGCGCAATTCAAAGGTTTCCGTAGGGGCGATTTTGCCTTCCTCCGTGTCCGGTTCACCGGTGCATGGGCCTTCACCGAAGAGGTGCAGCCGCTTTTTAATGTGCCCTCCTGTGTCCTTTTTGCCCGGCGCATGGAGTGGGGAGCTGTCGAAGCCGGAGCGCTTCCGAGCCGCATTGTCTCCTGCAGAGGCCAACTTCCTCGTCACAATGCAACTCCCATTGAAGCGGATAAGGCTCTCTCCTGGCGCAAGGAGCCATGGCCTGCGGAAGCCGCGCTCGTGGGTGGGTCTCCTTATCGGGAAATTTTTCGGAACGGTGCGACCATCTACCCTCGTAGATTGTGTGTCGTTGAACGAATACAGGCCGGGCGGCTGGGGGCTAGCTCGGCGGCCCCCATCGTTGAGAGCCGCATAAGCAATCTCGACAAGGCACCCTGGCGGGATCTGCCGCCGTTGCGCGGTCCCGTCGAAAAACAATTTCTGCGTCCCCTCTACCTGGGGGAGTCAGTTGCTCCTTATCACTTGCTTCAGCCGGCCTTATGCGTAATGCCGTGGGGACAAAAGTCGGGATCGGAACGGCTTTTGGACGCATCCGGGGCCCGGGCCGCGGGCTATCCCCACTTGGCGCGCTGGATGGGGCAGGCAGAAGAACACTGGGAAACACACAAGCGAAGCGATATGACATTTGTTGAGCAACTCGACTACTACGGCAAACTCTCTGTGCAGCTGCCTCCGGCTCCGGTGAGGGTCGTATACATCAAATCGGGAACTCTACCGGCTGCTGCAGTGCTGCGGGATCAGGCGGCCATTGTTGAGCAGAAGCTCTATTGGGCTCCCGTTAAGGAGGAAGAAGCTTATTACCTCCTTGCTATCCTGAACAGCGATACCTTGCGGAAGCGAGTCAGTCATCTCCAATCACGAGGTCAGTGGGGGGCTCGGGACTTTGCCAAGGTCGTATTTGCGGAGCCTTACCCGCTTTTCAATCCGGAGGAGCCGCTACATCGAGAACTAGCGAAAAAAGCACGAGAAGCTGAAAAGCTCGCCGCAGCCGTCGATCTCAGGGAAGGATTACACTTCGTTAGTGCTCGCCGCCTCATTCGCGATGCTCTCAGGGAGCAAGGAATCGCGCAAGAAATCGACGATTTAGTTGAGGAACTTCTAGAATCAAGTTAGATTAGCGTCAATTCTTTGAAGGCCCCTTGTCCAGATGGACCTTAAGTATGGTCAGCAATCCTGTTGTGTTTTTCTATAACATCTCTAAGCAAGCTGGCAGAGTAAGGCCTCCTTTCGGTGACCCACCATTTATCTAATGGGCAACTACACGATGAAATCGTCCCTCACGCCCCTCTGGCTCTAGGGGCATATTTCGGTTGAAATAGCAACTTTCCCCCTCTAAGCGAAAGTAATAATTACCTGGGAAAGTTTCCCATTCGACATCCAAAATCAAAAAGGAAAATTAACTGTAGGGGCAGGGCTGTCCCGACAGAAACTGGCTGCCTGTTCAGGCGGCCTTTTATTGGTTTGTGAGCTTCAAGAGGACACGGCGGACCTCATCGTCTCAGCCGAGCTTCTGGAAGAGGTTGTGGACGGTCCGCCGAGGGGTGGAAGGTTATGGGTTGAGGCTTAGGGTTCATTGTTGCTTGACTTTAACTGTGACCCAAATAGGATGGGGACATGAGTGAAATTCTGATACTGGCTATTGGCGGAGCTATAGGTCTGATCATTGGTTCCATCGGCATCTGGTTACTCCAGCAGAGGGGCAAGCTGTTACCTCCGATACCCATGGAAAAAAGAATCGCCACTCTAGCGATAAGTGCCCGCATAGGTCTGAGAGCAGGAGGCATTTATCAAAAATTTGTTAGAGTAACTAATATCAGTAGTTTTGCAGCTAAAACAATCAAAATCATGTCTCAAGAATGTTTGGGTCAATTGTGGCGAACCCCTCCCACTGATATACAAATATACAAATCCGGTGACCAAGTTCGGCAACCAATAGAAGAATTGAAGCCAAGCCACGATTTTGAAATATTGCTGGATGAAGGCTTGGCCTTCTTTCTGCTCTCGGAGGTCGTCGATGAAGGAAAAGAAACATATTTTGCTGTGCGTGTCGAATGGGAAAATCCTAATCGCTCTGTCGGGTGCTTATTTCGTTACATCAAAGTTACTGGCGTAAGCACAGAAACTCAAACCGGAACTATGGTTTTCTCTCCAGAAATTATTGTCGTTAATGAACGCCCTCAAGGCATTCTTCACCCTGATATACCACCTTGTCCAAGCTAACAGGCCTTTCATTGATTCAACTTCTGAAGCCGCACTCACCGCTCCTGGCTCCAGGGCGGCGTTGCGGGCATCGTCGTCCAGGCCAAGCTTGGGAGAGAGGTCGAAGATCGTCCGCCACTGGGCGGGAGTAATGGAATTGAATAGTTTATCCTTCATTTTTTGCCCCGCAATTTCTTGACACCACATGGTCATTTGTTATGATTTCGGCCATGAATTCTTTGCGAAGAAAGATACACCGCTTTAGGCATTGGTTGATCTGGGGTGTCGCAACTCCATTGCTCGTCCTTTTCTCGTATCGTTGGTTGACTACAGAATCTAAGCCCCCTCCGGCTCCGGAGCCTCCAAAGTTGGTTATCCGGCCTAATCCCCAAGAACTCAAAATAGGGCATAGGTCAAAAGATGAGCATGGACGAGATGTCGATAATTGGAATTTCCAGTCGTCCATCTTCATCACCAACCCAACTACCTCGCCGACGGGAGATGCCCTCATCCGAACGTGTTTTTTCACAGGTCGCAAGAATAACTGGACCTCAGAAATACCAAAGTGGCGTCCAATCTGTTTAAAAAAGCAATTGACCCGAACTGTTTTGGATCTTCCATACGACCCAGCGACCGGTGGCTTCGCACACCAAGTCCAGCCATACCAAGCGGCCAGCGGAGATGTCGTTAAATATACCTCTAGGGCGCATGAACCAATTGCAACAACGCTAAATAGCTGCAGGAAAGAGGAAACCCGACGATTTAAGCCAGGAGATACCTTCGAACAATGGGTTACTCCCGAGCTTGCTGACGACCCCAGGAAATACCTCTGCGATGGCACAGCCTTGGCTGCTCTTCTTGTAAAGGTGGTCTGGGCTGACACGGCAGGGCAACCTTTTCCTGGGGTTGCACGATATATACCAGTACAGTGCGTAACTGACCCTAACCCAAAGCCTGGCCAGCCCTCCGAAAAAGTATTCCGATGGGCCGATGAAACCCTGGAGGAGCGGCCACCAGGCGTCGATCCTCCTCCAGAGTGTATTCTTAAGCTTCCAAAAAGGAGAGACCAATAGCTAATCCCCCACCTGTCTTAACTGCACAATCTGCCCCTCTTCCAGGGCGGCCGAGGTTCTCTGAGAGCTTCAGGGACATAAGCTAGACCCCGAGGCCCTACTTTTTTCATCAAACGAAAAGCTTTTATCATCTCTAAGCAAGTTGGCCGAGCAAAGTCCACCGTTTTGGTAACCCATCACTCTTCAAAAGTTTCTATTTCACGATGAAATATTAACTAGCCCACCTGCAAGCCAAGTATCATATTTCGGTGAAATACTAACTAGGTATGGTAACGCTCTGGCAGACATTTACACGGTGCCCAACTAGACCGTTTTGGTAAAGAAGATATCAATCCCTCAACTCCCGAAGGTAAGAGCATTGACCGCTGCTAGCTTTTTTTCATCGGACGTGTGCAAGTATGCCTGGGTTGTCGTGATGCTGGAGTGGCCCATCAGGTCTTGCACAGTCCGAAGGTCTACGCCCTGGTCGAGAAGCGAAACGGCGAAGGTGTGACGGAGCGTGTGGGGTGTCACTCGTCGCCGTATCAGGGCCACCCTGCGAGTCCGGGCTATAAGGTGCCTGATGGCCTTATATGTGAGCCTACGGACCTTGTGGGGGCCGTGCTTGCCCAAGGTCTGAAAGATAGGCTCATGGGGATCGTCACCATTGCGCCCCTCGGCTCTCCAGTAGGCCCGGATAGCCTCTGATGCCTCTGGATGGAGTGGCACCCTTCGGACCTTCCCGCCCTTTCCGTTGACCACAAGGACGGACTGGCTTCGGTAGTTTTCAACGTGGCCCACGTCCAGGGCGCATAGTTCAGCAGAACGGAGCCCGGAGCCGAGCATGGTCAGTAGTAAGGCGTAGTCCCGCTTCCCTTGAAGGGTGCGTCTATCAGGGACCCGGAGCATCGCTGTTACCTCTTCAGGGTTAAGAAAGGTGCTATCACGCTTTTGGTTCTTCACCATCGGTGTCCCTCCCATGCTGTAGGGCTCAATTCGCCCGTCATGCCCCGGAGCGGGTCCGAGGCATTGCGGGGGGATCAAACCCTCATGGGCATAACGATATACTGATAGCCGTTATCCCCCACGGGCTCGAAAAGACCCGGAGCGAGCTTGTCCGTAAAGCCCGCCTGGACCTCTACTGTGTCCATTGCTTCAAAGGCGTCACAGAGGTAGTTCGGGTTAAGCCCGATGGTAAATTCATTCCCATCGTGATGGCCCTCAAGCGTTTCCTCCATTGAGCCCGTTTCCGTATCCTCTGTCTTGAGAGACAGAAACCCGTTAGACAAGGACCATGTGACCATTGGTGTCCGCTGTCCTTTGCTAATCACCCGGAGCCGCTTGAGGGAGTCCAAGGCGTCCTTGCGGTTGAGGGTCGCAACCACGTCGCTACGCTCTGGTATCACTTGCTCATAGTTGGGAAACTGGCCCTCGATTGCCCGGCTGTATAGGGTAGCGTCGGGAAATTGAAAGTGGATATGGTTCCATGCAAAGGCGACCTTGACAGGTACGCTGTTTCCCTTTGAAAGCCGATAGGCTTCGTGGATGGCCTGTCGTTTCACGACCCCGCTTACAGGCATGCTCGTCGGCCTTGAAAGCGGTGTGGTTAGCACAGCCAGCCGGTGTCCGTCCGTAGCAACCGCTGTAAGGTTTTTTCCCTCTGCCTTGAGGTAGATGCCGTTAAGGACGTAGCGAGTCTCATCGGTAGAGACGGCGTGTAGCAGCTTGACCGCAATTTCCCTGAGTCCCTCACTTGATAGCTCGATTGTCCCTTTGGCCTCAACGCGTGGTAAACCCGGAAACTCGTCGGCGGGCATCCCCGCAAGGCGGGCAGTAGTCCGTCCACAGCGGAGCGTTAGCCATAGCTCATCGCCATCCTCGATTTCTAGCGTGACCGTTTCCTGTTTCTTAGAGAGAGCCTTGACAATCGAATGGAGTGCCTTCGCATTGACGGTTATCCTTCCAGGCCGCTCCATGTCCACTGCAAGGCGGGCTTGTACGCAAACCTCAAAGTCGGTTGCGGTCAAAGCCAAGACCGCGTGTTTCTCATAGAATCCCCATTTGACCTCCATGAGCACGTTGGCAAGGATGGGCTGCCGCGCTTTGGGGTCGGCGGCCCGGTGGACCTTTGCCACTCCGTCGAGTAGCGCCTGTCGTGATACTTGAACTTTCACCGTTTTTCCCTCCACTTAGCAGCCGCCGGGATTGGCGGCCCTATCGGAGCCCCAGGCCGCAGCCCCGAGCCCCTGTATGGCCGTCAAGCGGCCGTTGCAGTCGCCTCTACCGTCTGGCCCAGGATTAGGTCCAGGCACCGGCCCACGTCGGCCAGGACGGCCAGACAAGCCCGCCTAACGTCCCGGCCCGCACCCTCCGCGTAGTCCCGAATGTACCGATAATGCGTCCCGTCCATATTCTTTTTGCCAAACAGCCGCATGAGAACGGCGGCGGTCAATTCGGCCACGACCTCTTGGCGCCAATCCTGCCCGCCCTTGAGCTTCTTAAACCGTCCGTGGGCAGCGTGTGACAATTCGTGAAAGAAGGTGGCTTCTTCATGAGTGGCTAGGACAATTTCATTAGAGCCTGGGCTGTACCGTCCGTAGTAGCCGCCGTAGCAGGGGACGTAGGCCACGCTGATGCCCCACGCCTCGGCGATCTCAGCCAAAGGCGGCGGCTCGGGCGGCTCTAAGGGTGGATGGTTCAGCGGTTCGCCGTCGGTGTCCTCACACCGAAAGACCGGGACCGCCAGAAATCCGATGAGGCGGCTTTCTTCCTCGTCCGTTCTCTCGTCCTTCATCTTCTTGAACCGTGGGGCCAGGATGTAGAAGGCTCGACTGCCCTTCTTGACGTACCGCCCGGCCTCCTCCCATTGTCGGTAGCCTCGGGCGTCTGCTGTCCCGGCCAGCATGGTCAAGAGCTTGTTCGAAAGGCTCCACCGGGCGCATGGTACGTCCAGGGGTGGAATCACGACCCGAGCCACGGCGTCTGGTATATCGCCGGACTCAAACAGGGCCAAGAGGCGGTCAATCTCCTGGTCGGCCCTTTCTCGTCTGCTTGGCTTTCCCATCGTCTATCCCTCCTCCGTGGTGGGGCCTAAGCGCCCCGTGCTGCCCCCGACCGAAGCCAAGGGCAGACCGTGGCACTCAAGCAATCACCAACCGGGGGTAAATGGTCGGCTCAGTCTCGTCAATGACCGTCTGGCAGAACTCAGCGCCCAGGTATTCCTCGGCCACTCGCCGCCATGCCACGTTGCGCCGCTCCTCTGGCCGGACCTCGGCCACCAGGATGCCGGGGTTTACGGTGGCCCCGGACTGGATGGCCACAATGACCCCCTGCTCCCGCACGGACAGGTCGTGCTTTTGGGCCTTCAAGGATTTCTCGGCCTCTTTCACTTCGCGTCGGCGCTTGAGGATTTCAGCGAGGGTGGCCTGGGAGACTGCTGGCCGGGTTGGGATGACTCGGGGTGATACTGCGGTGGGTTGACCGTCTTTGGTGGCTGTGGTAGGCTGTTGCATAGCGAATGCCCTCCTTTCGAGGTTGGGTGTTTGCCCTGGGCGGCGCGGTTGACTTCGCGGTTATACGCGCCGTCCGTTTTTACTTGCCCTTCTTTTTCTCCTCTCGCTCAACGTAGGCCTGAATTAGCTCCACAACCTTACCCTGTATGCTAATATTCTCCAGGGCGCATAGAGCTTTGAAGCGGCTGTGAAGATTATCAGGGACCCTTCTGATGGTGATGACTCGCATAAATTCTACGCTCCATTCGATGCGCTTGATGATAATATAGCTAACGCATCTTTATATGTCAAGGGAAAAATGCCCCAATCCTGAAATAAATCCTCTTTATTCTAACTCCCTGAAATGGTGGGGTTTCTTCATGCCCTAGAATGAAGATGTATATGGCTTAGGAGGTCCTCCTGGGGGGACCTCCTTGCTCCCTATTGCAAAAGAATGAAGTGGATCGGCCCATCATCATCCCCCACCTGGTTGCGGGCGGGATGCTGCTACTTGCCTCTATAGGCTGGCTTTGTGGATATTACCGTTTCCCAATCCGTAACACCGTACCAAGATAATGATTTCAGCGGGTTAGAAGAAAATCTATCCGTACAAGAAACCTCTCCTGGGAGACGATGGTATCGATGCGCATCGATGTCATCCGTATACATCTGACACAGTTGCAGAGTTCATGGGGATGGGGGCTGGCCTGTCCCCTGCAGTATATGGACGTGCTCCCCCCTGGAGGAGCACGCCTTCACCCGCACAAAATGGGGTGCATAGCGGACGCGGACAGGTTGACGGTTCCCTCGGGGTCTGCTACCTTTTGGATAGTTAAGGGGATAAGAAGGGGTCGGCTCTTTTTAATGATCACAGCCACCAAGACGGCATCCAGGCCTAAGCCGGACACTCAACCCACCCATCGCAATTGCCTAAAGTGCGACAGGGGCTTTATCAGCGAAGGGCTTCACAACCGCCTCTGTCGGTCTTGTAGAATCGTTGTGGGGATAGCTGAGAGGCTCCAGACCTAAGACCATGTCTGCGCCTAAAAAAACCAACAAGCACACCCCGGCTTCGAAAGCCCACGTCAAGGCTCTCATTATTGAAGGGTACACACACCGGGAGATTGTCGAACTCACGGGCGTTGGCAAGGGAACGGTGTCGAGGTGGGGCAAAGAGGATATTACACTAGAAGAGCTAAAACAGGGAAAGAAGACCGTCGAGATATTAGAACATGATATCAGAACAAACGCAGCCGTAAACTCCCTATTGACGCAAGAGCTAATGACCGAATTGCTCGAAAGGCTCCACGACCCCGAAGACAACTTTACCGATAAAGACCTGGACCTATTCAAAATACTATCCAGAGCGGGGGTGGACCGCCTAAAAGAGTACGGGATCGTGACTGACAAGGTGTTAATCCGTGACGGCATAGTCGACCTTGGACATCAAACCGTCTCTCCAGCCACTATGTTAGCTCTCCTATTATCCAAGGCGAATGCAGATCGGGAAGCCGCCAACCGACTAGAGCAAGAGCGTAAGACCTTCGAGGCGGCGAAGGACAAGGACAAGGGCTCCTCCGATATCATCGACGTGAAACCCCCTTCCTGACCTTATTCATTTCCGTACTACCAGGGCTTTTGACCATCTCGACTATAAGTCTTTATTCTTCTACCTTCTTAGGGTTTTGTAACTCTTTGAATTTAAAGACCGCCATTCATCTGCTCTGACCTCGCTCTGACCTCGCTCTGAGCGTACAGACTCAGAGCAACCCTGCAACAATATCAATATCAACGGATTATAGAAAACGGATTACGGATTATACAAATCGGTGCTCTGAGCGTACAGACTCAGAGCAGAAGTGCGAGCAGGGGATCGGCTTGGTCTAGGGCTCGGTATTCTGCCCCAAATTCCCATGGGTGGGGTCGGCTTAGAGCCTGTAATCACGCGGTGTGTGGTCTGAATTGGGGCAATCTTCCCAGAGAACTCTGACCCAAACGCTCATCTCGTGGTGGCCGTGTTGGTCGTGACGATGGTGGTTCTCTTCGGTGTGATGGTGGGCCGGAGTCGGACGGTGCCTATGGTCGGCGGGGCGGTCATGGTGTGGGTGGTCATTGATGCTGGCAAGGATCATCAGTGCTTCGAAGGGGGGGAGGACCCCCACACGCGCTCGAATCTGAAATATACTGTCCATAACGGGAATTTTTTCTACAAATGGCCCCCGGCCTCGGCTTTCGAAGCGGGATAATGTTGGGGGGGCTTAAAACCTAATCGGTAGATTTATTTAGGCGTTATATAGTTGAGTCAGCAGAAATTGTAGATGGCCCATTTCCATGTTTCATTCATTTCGCATCATCAATTAATGCTCCCCCTTCGGCTCAACCTCCCTGAAGCATGGGACGTGGTATTGTTCTATCTCGCCGCCTTCCAGGCTGCCCCTCTGGACGTAGCTCTCGTTCTCCCAGATGGG
>JALLOF010000420.1 GCA_027717595.1 Nitrospinae bacterium AH_259_B05_G02_I21
CCGCAGCGGCGTTGGCGAACTCGAACCGGCGGGCCAAGGGCCAACCAGCCAACAATCCGTAGAGGTAGCCGGCGTGGAAGACGTCGCCGCAGCCGGTCGTATCCACGACCGGGACCTGAAAGCCGCCCTGGGCCACAAGCCCGGTCTCGTCGAGGGCCGCGTAACCGCCACGGCCGAACGTCACCCCGGCGACGGCGGGCCCGGCGGCCCGGACGGCCTCAAGGCCGTCTCGGATGTCGTCGAGGGCCGAGAACGCCCGGACAAATCCCGGTGTGGCGATGCAGTGGTCGGTGGAGGCCAGCAGCTCCTTCGAGAGCGGTGAGACCTCCTCGGCGTCGAAGAGGACTGCCCGTCCTGCCTGCCTGGCGGCCCTGGCGGCGGCGAGCGCCGCGGCGGCCTCGTGGCCATCGACGAGGAGG
>JALLOF010000421.1 GCA_027717595.1 Nitrospinae bacterium AH_259_B05_G02_I21
CCCGCACACCGGTCAGAAACCGGTAGATGAGGAAGAACGCGAGCCAGGAGAAGACGAGCGGCATCATGAAGTAGATGGGCTTGCCGATGAAGGGGTAGCCCATCAGGGTGCGGAAGGGCTCGGTGTGGACGAACTTGGTGGTGATGCTGATGGAGACGGCAAGGAGGAGGGGCCCCAACAGGACCATCGCCATGTAATTGGCGAGGCGACGTCTGAGCGGGCGGGTGTGGCGCACGTTCCAGATGTGAGCCAGGACGTTTTCGACGGTGTTGAGCAGCGCAAAGGCCGCCCCGAGGAGGACGACCACGCCCACCGCTCCGACGGCCCTGGCCGAGGTCTTGTGAATGAACTCGGTGAGGTAGGTCGAGACGGCCTGGCTCGACGAAGCGATGAGGTGGCTGAAGACGAGGGCCTGTA
>JALLOF010000422.1 GCA_027717595.1 Nitrospinae bacterium AH_259_B05_G02_I21
CCTCGAGGCTGACCCCCGCTACCGCGAGCACCTTCCGCCGGTTCTTCTCGCCCCGAACAATGGAGACGGCATCCTTGCCGACCCCGAAGGTCTCCGCCACGAAGGCGATGAGGGCCTTATTCGCCTTGCCACCGATGGGTGGAGCGGCCACCCGCACGCGCACCACATCACCGTGAGGCCCGCTCCATGCGGTGGTCTTGGCTCGGGGTTGGACGTGCACGCCCAGGCGCACGCCGTCGCCCGCTGAACGAAGTGCGTCCATTGCTATCGTTGGGCCCTCGGGGGCACCGCCGAGGGGGTTTCTGTCCCTTCCATCTCCAACAACCGAAGCTGCGTCTCCAGGAGGCTTCGCAGCTGCTCGAGCATCTGGCGGCGCTGCTCGGCGAGTGCCTCGACCGCATCTTGTGCCTTGGCCCG
>JALLOF010000423.1 GCA_027717595.1 Nitrospinae bacterium AH_259_B05_G02_I21
CACCAAGCCTGCCTGGAGCAGTTTGGGCTCTCGGCCCGGCACCTGCCCTTCCACAGCATCCAGGAGGTCTTTGAGGAGGTCGAGCGCGACCGAGTGCAGTACGGCATCATCCCCATCGAGAACTCTATCGAGGGGGTCGTGAACCACACCCTCGATATGTTCGTCGACTCGAACCTGCTCATCTGCGGCGAGGTCTCTCTTGAGATCAGCCACAATCTGCTCGCTCAGATCGAAGACGTGGCGGCGGTAACCAAGCTCTATTCCCACCCCCACGCCATCGCGCAGTGCCGGACGTGGCTGGAGAACCACATGCCGGCGATACCCGTCTACGAGGTATCCTCGACGGCCAAGGCCGCCGAGCTGGTGTTGGACGAGCCCACGGCGGCGGCAATCGCGAGCGAGGCGGCGGCCCACAT
>JALLOF010000424.1 GCA_027717595.1 Nitrospinae bacterium AH_259_B05_G02_I21
GAAATTCTCCGTTACTTCCCCTCTGGCTTAGGGGGCCCACCACTCATCGGAAGGGCATGTTTCACGATGAAACCTTATGTAAGGCCCTTAAATGAGGGGCGGCAGGGAGGAGGTTGGAATTATGTCAACCGTTGAACTGGGCCGCACGGTGGTGTTCCACTACACCGGAACATTGGCCAATGGCGAGATTTTCGATTCCTCCCGCGAGGGGAGCCCCATGGAGGTCCGAATTAGCGCTGGCCAGATTATCCCCGGCTTCGAGTCCGGCATCGTGGGGATGCGGGTGGGAGAGACCCGCACCTTCACCATCGCCCCGAAGGACGCCTACGGTGAGTACGACGAGGACCTCTGGCACCGGGAGGAGAAGGATCGGTTCGCCGAGCCCGAAGGCGTCAAGGTGGGCAGGGTTTGTGAG
>JALLOF010000425.1 GCA_027717595.1 Nitrospinae bacterium AH_259_B05_G02_I21
ATTACATCGTGAAATAGATACCTTTGGATGAAGGCACAATCGAAGTACTTCAACACTCAACCCCCATGGATGTCTAAAGTGGATAGGACTCGTACTGCTATCTACCGGAGCGCCGCAATTGGCGATCCACCTACTGCTTCCGCGCCTTCTGGTGCCAAGTAGTGGCAGCAAACTCGACAGCCTCTTTGAGGTCCTACTTTAATTTAGGGTCAGAGGTGACCTGGCGGACGCGCTTCTGCCATTGACCGATACCAAAGTCAATACCAAGTTGATGTCGGGTGGCATCAGCCATGCTCTACTCTTTTGGGTTCGGTCTCGGTCATAGAGGGCTCCTTATGGAAGGGCCGGTGTCCCACTCGGGTCGATGAACCATCTTGAGATGGGCAATCGCGGCCATTACCTCGTCAACCACTTG
>JALLOF010000426.1 GCA_027717595.1 Nitrospinae bacterium AH_259_B05_G02_I21
GTATAGCTGGTTGAGGATGACCTCGGCGTAATCCTCGTCGCGTACCTGGACGACGATGCGCATCCCCTCGCGGCTCGACTCGTCCTTGAGGTCGACGATGCCCTCGACCTTCTTGTCACGCACAAGCTCGGCTATCCGCTCGACGACCTTCGCCTTGTTGACCTGGTAGGGAAGCTCGGTCACCACGATCGCCGCCTTGGCCCGCTTCGAGGTGGGCCGCTCGATGATGGCGCGGGCCCGCACCTTGATGATGCCCCGGCCCTCGAGGTAGGCGGCTCGAATCCCCTCGACGCCGGTGATGATGCCGGCGGTGGGAAAGTCGGGCCCCTTGATGAAGCGCATCAAATGCTTGACGGTGGCCTCCGGGTTCTCGAGCAGGTGGACCAGGGCGTCGATGACCTCACCGAGGTTGTG
>JALLOF010000427.1 GCA_027717595.1 Nitrospinae bacterium AH_259_B05_G02_I21
CACCAAGAGCGGCGCGACGGCCGAGACGATGGCCACTTTCCTCATCATCCGCGACCGGCTCCGGCGCCGCGTGGGTCGCCGGTGGCCCGAGCACGTCATCGCCACCACCGACCCGACCCGGGGGCTGCTGCGCGAAGCGGCCGAGGCCGAAGGCTACGCCACGTACCCCATCCCCCCGGCCGTGGGGGGGCGCTTCAGCGTGTTGTCGGCCGTGGGGCTTCTGTCGGCTGCCGTGGCGGGCATCAACATCTCGGCCCTTCTTGGCGGAGCGGCCCGGGCGGACCGTGCGCTCGCGGCCCTGCCGCCAAAGGAGAATCCCGCCTATGCCTTCGCGTTGGCCTGCCACCTGTTCGACCGTCTGCGGGGGGTGCGGATAAACGTGCTTATGCCCTACGCTCAGCCGCTCAAGGACC
>JALLOF010000428.1 GCA_027717595.1 Nitrospinae bacterium AH_259_B05_G02_I21
GGTTTGGGGAGGGAGGGCTCCCAGACCCGCTCGGCCAGCCACATGCCCTCGGGCCGCGTGCCGAAGAGCTCTTCGACCTTGCTCGTGAGCTTCTCTATCTGGCCCACCTTGTCGCGGTCCGGGATGATGGGCAGGATCGGCTCGTAGTAGCCTCCGCTCAGCACCTCGATCTGGCCACGCTCCACGAGCGCGCGGGCCCTTTTCAAGTAGTCGGGACGAGCCTCCTCAAGCCAGTCGATGAGCGGTCCGCTCCAATGCAGCGTCATGCAGATTGCCGGGTGGCGCTCCAGGACCTCCAGGAACGGGAGGTAGGCCTGCCTGTAGGCTCCCTCCATCACGAAGTCGAGGTTGCCCACCGGCTGGTGGTTGTGGAGGCAGAAGGCGAACTGGATGGTCCGGCTCATGAGG
>JALLOF010000429.1 GCA_027717595.1 Nitrospinae bacterium AH_259_B05_G02_I21
CTCGACCACGAGACGGAAGCGGTCGTCACCATCGGCTCCAAGGAGGGCCTGAGCCACCTGGCGCTCTCCATCATCGGGCCCGGGGACCTGGTCATGGTGCCGGCGCCCACCTATCCGATTCACACCTACGGGGTCATCATCGCCAACGGGGTCGTGGTCAACATCCCCGTCTCGCGCGACCAGGACTTCTTCGAGGATATGGAGCGGACGTACAAGGTGCTTTGGCCGCGGCCGAAGGTGCTGGTGATCAACTTCCCCCACAACCCGACCACCGCTTGCGTGGACTTGCCCTTCTTCCAGCGGGTCGTGGACTTCGCCCAGGAGAACCAGTTGATCGTCATCCACGACTTCGCCTATGCCGTTGTTGCGTACGACGGCTACGAGCCCCCGAGCTTGCTTGATGTGCCC
>JALLOF010000042.1 GCA_027717595.1 Nitrospinae bacterium AH_259_B05_G02_I21
CCACCGCCACCCCGAGGCCGGCGCAGGCGATCATCTCGAGGTCGTTTAGGCCATTGCCGATGGCCAGGCAGTGCTCGGGGCCGAGGCCGTAGTGATCGAGGAGGGTCTGGAGGGCCCGGCCTTTGGTGGCCTCCGGGGGCAGGACCTCGATGTAGTACGGCAGGGAGTTGAGCAGCCGCGCGCGCCCGTCGAGGACCTCGGCCAGCCGTTCGGTGACCTGGGGAGCCTCCTCGGGAGGGACCCGGAAGACCACCGCTGTGGGCTCCTCATCGAGGATGGCCTCGAGGTCATCGGCCAGGTGCACCGTGACACCGAGGATGTCGCCGTAGCGGCTCGAATACCAGGTCTCCCGGTCTGTATAGACGTGGCCGCCCTGGTAGACGAAGGGGTAGATTTCATCGCCGTCGATGGCCCGGAGGGCCAGACGGGCGGTCTCCCGCTCGATGCGGAGGTCCAGCAGTGGTGGGCCGGCATCGGGCCCGCGCACCAGAGCGCCTCCGTAGCTGATGATGGGCTCGGTGAGGCCGAGGCGTCGGGCGAAGTATAGGGCGCTCGTCTCCATCCGGTTGGTGGCCAGGGTGACGAGGTACCCGCGGTCGCGGGCCGCTGCCACGGCCGCCTCCATGGCGGGGCTGAGGCGGTGGTCTTCGGTAAGCAGCGTTCCGTCGAGGTCGAGCGCAACGAGGCGAATATCCATGGTATCCCTCCCGCGGGCGGGTGGCGGATGCTTGATGCGCAATGGTCCTTACTTGTCGGCCTTGGTGAGGGTCTCCACGTAGCTGATAACGTCCCAGATTTCGCTTTCTTTCAGCTGCTTGCCCCAAGGCGCCATGAGGGGCGAGCGTCCCACGGCCGCGCCGCCTTCCGAGATTATCTTGAAGTAGTACTCAGCCCACTTCTCCCCGTATTGAGGCATGGAGGTGGAGTAATCGGCCGGCTTGGGCGTCAGGTACTTGCCTGTCGGGCCGTCGCCTTTGCCCGTCGCCCCGTGGCAGGGAAGGCAAAACTGCTCGTAGGTTTTCTTGCCGGCTTCGGGGTTCCCTTTGACAGCCCATGCGGACGGCGTGGACGGCGCGAGGCCCACCCATCCGGCGATCAGCAGAACGGTGAGAAGGCCAATCACAGCTCGGACGAGCGAAGAAGACTTGTACGTTGTCATTGGGTGTTACCTCCAGCAGGGCGGTATTGGGTTAGGCCTTGCCCTTGACTCGGCGGCGGCCAGGGGCTCTCCCCACTTATGGGGACTGGGCACCGCGGGGTACTCTAGCGGCATCCGTTCCTAATCGTCAAGACCCCGCACGGCCCGATTTAGATGAATGGGCCGCCCCTCCACTGAAGAGTCTCCTATCGCAGTTGCTCCAGCGCCTCCTTTGCCCGCCAATCGCCGGGGGCGAGGGCGAGCACTTCCTTCCAGTGGCTTCGGGCTTTCTCGAGATTACCATCGCGGGCGGCCCTCGTGGCGTCTTGGCAGAGCTGAAACCGCCTGAGGGAGGTTTTGAAGGTGGCGTTGCGGGGGTCCTCGACTATCGCCTCTCTTTCGGTCTGGATGGCGTAGAAACATTGGCCGAGCACGTATTGGGTCTCAGCGAGGGTATCGAGCGGGCCTGCCTCCATCCGCTCGGTGAGCCGGACGGCTTCCTTGGCGTGGACGAAGGCCTCCTTGGGACGGCGGAAGGCGGGGTCCGGAGACGAGACCCACAGCCAGGCCAGGTTGTTGAGGGCGCCGGCGAGATTAGGCTGCAGGCGGATGGCTTCGAGGTAGGCCCGCTCGGCTTCGGCCAGCTTGCCTGTTGCCTCGAGGACGTTGCCAAGGTTCACGTGGGCCTGGGGGATGTCCGGTCGCAGGCGGACAGCCTCGCGGTAGGCTTTCTCCGCATCGGCGAGCCGGCCGGACTTCTCGTAGGCGAAGCCGAGGCTGAGGTGGACCGGTGCCACGTTCGGCTTCAGGCGCAGCGATTTTTCGTACAAGCTGATGGCCTCCTCATAGGCACCTGCTTTGGCGGCGCGGAGGCCCTTGCGGAATTGCTCAATGGCCTTTTGGCTCTGCGGGTCGAGCTGAGGGGCGGGCCTTTCCTCTGCGGCGCGAACGGGGTGGCTGACCCCGAAGGGTCCAGGGATGGGTATTGAGACGATAAGCACGAGCAGCCACAGTCGTCTCCTCATGCCTTGACCTCCCACTAATCCAGTTGAGTCGCTGGCATTTGTTGTTTGAGAGGAGCTTCAAAATGGAGCGAGGGGGCGAAGTGCCCTCCGCCCCCCCCCGTCCGACCGTGTGAGGTTGAACTCACAGGTCTTAATAGTAGGCGTCGTTGTACAGATCGAACCAGAACATGAATGGTTGGACTACACCGATGATAGGGAGCCACAGAAGGGTTGCGGGTCGATTGTCGTCGAACGCAATCACCGACAGGTACGACTCCCCCTTCTCGGCGTGCGCCGACGGCACGTTCATCAGGCCGGGAATCGGTCCGATGATCAAAGCCGCCGCCACCATCAGTGCTGCGAATGTAGTAAGAAGCCTCTTCCCTCGCATCATCTCCTCCTTTTCCATAGGGCGTCCAGGAAACCATCTCTCCGTGGGCGGGGGTCCCGTCGTGCGACGAAGGCGCGGCGAGCACCCTCTCCGCGTCACGACGGGCCGGCGTCCTGCCCGACGGGGCTGTTCGGTGCCAAGAGATGGTGCGCAATAACTCCCACGTATTTACGTACTATGCGCTATTTTGGAACATTTGGCAATGCCTTTTCTTTGGTGGGCTATGGCGCCTCTCGGACGGGTCCCCGAGGGGCGATGCAGGGGGCAGAGTATATGAGGCTGTGGCGAGCAAAAAAACCCCTTGACCCCAACGGTACAGGACTCTAAGCTGATGTTGGCGGGTCGGTAGGACCCGCTTTTGTTCGTTTATTCGCTTATCGAGACGGAGAGGTACGGGCGATGATTATCGTTATGGAGGTGGGCGCCGAGTCGCACGAGATCGAAGCGGTGATCGCCCGGGTGGAAGCCCTCGGGTACATGTCGCATCCGATCCGGGGCGTGTTGAGGACGGTCATCGGGGCGGTCGGCGACGAGCGGGGCAAGGCGGAGCTCCAGGCCATGGAGGCCATGTCCGGCGTCGAGCGGGTAGTGCCGATTCTTCGGCCGTATAAGCTGGCCAGCCGCGCCTTCAAAGACGAGCCGTCGACCGTTTCCGTGGGGGATGTCCGCATCGGGGGGCTCCAGATCGTCGTCATCGCCGGGCCATGCGCCGTCGAAAGCCGAGAGTTGCTGATGGAGGCGGCCGGCGTCGTCAAGAGCGCCGGGGCACACTGCTTGCGGGGTGGGGCCTTCAAGCCCCGCTCCAGCCCATACACCTTCCAGGGCATGGGCGAGGAGGGATTGCAGATTCTTGCCGAGGCCCGGCAGGTGATGGGCCTGCCCATCGTGACCGAGGTGATGACCGAGTCCCAGATTGAGATGGTGGCCCGGTACGCCGACGTCCTCCAGGTGGGGGCGCGGAACGTTCAAAACTTCTCTTTGCTTAAAGAGCTCGGGAAGGTGAACAAGCCCATCCTTCTCAAGCGCGGCATGTCGACGACCATCAAAGAGTACCTGATGAGTGCTGAGTACATTCTGTCCGAAGGCAACGATCAGATAATCCTATGCGAGAGGGGTATTCGGACCTTCGAGACCTCGACGCGCAATACCCTCGACCTCAACGCCGTGCCCGTCCTCAAGGAAGAGACCCACCTGCCGGTCTTGGTGGACCCGAGCCACGGCACGGGTCATAGCCAGTTGGTCCCGGCGATGGCGAAGGCCGCGGTCGCCGCGGGGGCGGACGGCTTGTTGATCGAGGTTCATCCTCGGCCCGAGGAGGCATACTCCGACGGGGCGCAGTCGCTCAAGCCCACGGCGTTCGCCTTGCTCATGAGTGAGCTCAAGTCCTTCGCCCAGGCCGCCGGCCGCCATCTCTAGAGCACTTCGGGCTTCGTTCTTGCCTCGCCTCTTGGACCTTCCTATAATGAGTGGACTTTCGTAACTTACGGGGCTCGTTTGCGTGGAACGGATGGAACAACTGCTTGGCCCCGCCGGATGGCTCGCCTCGGCTCTGCCCGGCTATGAGTGGCGCCCCGGACAGATCGAGATGGCCCGGGCGGTGGATAGGGTCTTCACACGGGAGGGGTGTCTCCTGGTGGAGGCGGGCACGGGTATCGGCAAGACGCTCGCCTATCTGGTGCCCGCGGTCCTAAGCGGCCGGCGCGTCATCGTCTCGACCGGCACCAAGGCCCTCCAGGAGCAGATGGTCTTCAAAGACCTCCCCCTCCTCGGCCCGCTTCTGCCCGAGACCTTTCGGGCCGAGCTCGTCAAAGGCCGGCGGAATTACCTGTGCCTGAAGCGTCTCAAGGAGCTCCGCCAGCACCCGCTCCCCGGCCTCGAGCCCGAGGCCGACACCCTGGAGCGCATCGAGGCCTGGGCCCGTGTCACGGAGACGGGCGACAGGGCCGAGCTTGAGGATTTGCCCGACGACTCGCCCCTGTGGCAATCGGTCTGCTCCACCCGGGAGCACTGCGCGGGGGCGGCGTGCGGGGAGCGCGGCTCTTGCTTCGTCGCCCGGCTCAAGCAGCGGGCGGCGGCGGCGGACCTGCTAGTGGTCAACCATCACCTCTTCTTCTCCGACATGGCCGTCAAGGAGCGAGGGTTCGGCGAGGTCCTGCCGCCGTGCCGGGCGGTGGTCTTCGACGAGGCGCACCTTATTGATGGTGTGGCCACCCAGTATTTCGGCTACCAGGTAAGCACATTCCGCCTAAACGAGCTGGTCCGCGACGGCCAGCGGCTCTGCGAGCGTGTGGGAAGCGGCCCCTTGGCCATCGAGCGGGTCTTCGCCCGGCTTGGCGAAGCGGGCCGTCCCTTTTTCGGCGCCATGGGGGCCGGCCCCGAGCGCCGCCGGATCAGGCCCTCCGAGCTGGACGGGGAGGTGTGGGAGGCCTGTGCGGGCCTGGAGCGGGCGCTCGATCACCTCGCCAGCGGGTGCGATGAGGCGGCCCGCCACGAGGAGGATTTCTCCGCCCTCGCCCGCCGGGCCAGGGAGATCCGCCACGATCTCGCCTCGATTCTCGCCGAGGAGGGCCAGACCGTCTCTTGGGTTGAGGAGCGAAGCGGGGGGGTCTTCCTGCAGGCGGCCCCGATTGATGTAGGCTCCCTGTTGGGCGAGCGGCTCTTTGGGGTGGTGCGCTCGGCTGTGTTGACCTCGGCGACGCTGACCGCCGCCGGAAGCTTCGACTATGTGACCGAACGGCTCGGCTGCCTGGGGGCTGAGGAGCTGGTCGTGGACTCGCCCTTCGATTACGAGCGCCAGGCGCTCCTCTACGTGCCGGCCACACCCATGCCGGTGCCCACCGAAGCGGGGTTCGTCCCGGCTATGGTCGAGCAGCTGCGCGCGCTGCTTGGTTGCACGAAGGGCCGGGCGCTGTGCCTCTTTACCAGTGTCCGGCACATGCGCGCTGCGTACGACGCCCTTGCCGACGAGCTGCCCTATCCGTGTCTCATCCAAGGCGAGCGGCCCAAGCGCGTGCTCCTGGAAGCGTTTCGCGAAGACGTCGAGAGCGTCCTGTTCGCCACGACGAGCTTCTGGCAGGGCATAGACGTGGTGGGGGAGACCTTGAGCTGTGTGATTGTCGATCGCCTTCCGTTCGCCGTGCCGACCGAGCCCCTGGTCGAGGCCCGCTGCGAAGCGATCGAGGCGGCGGGCGGCAACCCGTTCCTCGACTACCAGCTGCCCGAAGCCATCATCCTGCTGAAGCAGGGTCTTGGGCGGCTCATCCGCTCCACTTCTGAGCGTGGGGTGCTGGCCGTCCTGGACCGCCGCCTCGTGGCACGTCCATACGGGCAGGCATTCATGAGAAGCCTTCCGCCCTGCCGGGTGACGAGCCACCTCGAGGACCTGGCGGCCTTTCTCGAGCGGGGCAGGGTCCCGGAGGCTGTGAGAGCGCCGTGATTCGGAATCGCCTGGAAAACAAAATCTTCTGGTTGGTCATGATCCCGCTCATTGTGAGCCTCACGGGCCTGCTGATTATGAGCATCGACAAGGAGACCCGGGAGATGTTCAAGCAGGAGCGCAGCAAGCTCGGTATCTTGAGCCGCGCCATGAGCCGGAGCATCAACAATGCCCTGCTCCAAGAAGGGCCCCATCGCCTCCGGGACCTCATCGAGGATTTCCGCCACATCGGGGATGTCAAGGTGCTGGCCGTCCTCACGCCGGAGGGACGCTACGGCCTGGTGGGTGAGCTCGGCCCCGACGGCGAGGGGCGCGCCAGGCACAAGGGTGCCCCGTCGCCCGTCGCCCCAATCGTCCGACACCCCGTCTTTGAGAAGGTGTTGGCCTCCCGGGGCCCACAGGAATTTCAACACCAGGTCGATGGGCAACTCCACTACACGGAGCTTACGCCGCTGCTCAATGAGGGGCGCTGTCGCACCTGCCATGATGTAAGCAAGGACGTGCTCGGCGTGTTGCAGGTCTCCACCTCCTTGGAAAGCACCATCGCCGAGATTCATTCCATCAAGTTGCGCCTCATTATCTCCAGCGTCCTGTCCGTCTTCATCATTGGAGCGATCCTGCGCGGGTTGCTCAAGTTCTTCATCTTGCGTCCCATCAAGGAGATGGTCAGGACCATCCGCGAGGTGGCCGCTGGGGACCTCTCACGCCAGGTGCGAGTGGACAGCACCGACGAGATAGGACAGCTAGCGACCGACTTCAACCGGATGGCCCAAAGCCTCCGTCGCTCTCAGGAGGAGCTGCGCGAGTGGAATATTCGCCTCGACCAGGAGGTCAAGCTGCAGACGGCGGACCTCAAGACGGCCAACCTCAAACTCGAGGCCCAGCAGGAGCGAATTCGGCGCGATCTCAAGCTGGCCGAGAAGGTGCAGACGAACCTTATCCCCAATCCCCTCGTGCTGGACGGTCTCGAAGTGGGGGTGGCATACATTCCGCACCTGGGGATCGGGGGGGATGCCGCCGAGATTTTCGCCGTGGACGACCACACGGCCTTCCTGGCCTGCTTCGACGTCACGGGACACGGCATCGCCGCCGCCCTGGTCTCGAACAGCATCCAGGGTGAGGGCCGGCGCCTCATGCGCGGCGGGGCCTCGCCTGGGGAGATGCTCGTGCGGCTCAACCGCTTCATTGCCCGGGGGTTTCTCGGGACGGGCATGTACGCCAGCTTCGTCTGCGGGCGGTTCGACCTCGAGGCCGGGACCCTCACCTACGCCGGGGGTGCCCACCCGGCTCCGCTCCACTGGCGGGCGGCGGAGGGGAGGGTCGTCCCCCTGCTCTCATCGGGTCGCCTGCTTGGGGTCTTCGATGAGATGGACGAGCCGGAGGCGCTGGAGTCCACCGTCCACATGGGGCCCGGCGATCGGTTCGTCTTCTACACCGACGGGGTCGTGGAGGTGGCCGACGAGGCCCGAAACTTGTTCGGCCAGGAGGGCCTGGAGGCCATCGTGGCCCAACACGGCTCCGAGGCGCTCGAAGACCTCATGGCGATCATCCTGAAGAGCATCGCCGACTACAACGCCGGCGAGGTCTTCCGCGACGATGTCCTCCTGATGGTGGCCGGCATCCACAACGATGCCTCTTTAGGACACGAGGGCTAGGGGGGGGAGCGAGCCGATGGATGAAGCCCAGCGCGCCGAGCACAAGGCGGCCCAGCTTAAGCGGCTCTTCGAGGTGGGACTCCTCATCACCTCCTCGCTCGACCTCGATGAGGTCCTAACCCGGGCGATGGACCTCTCCCGACACGTCATGGAGGCCGACGCCTGCAGCCTAATGCTCCTGGATGAGGACGCGGGCCAACTGGTCTTCCGGGTCGCCTTGAGCGATGTCGGCGACCAAATTAAAGAGCGGCGCCTGCCTGTGGGCCAGGGGGTGGCCGGTTGGGTGGCGGACACCGGCGAGCCGGCCCTCATTACCGATGCTTACGCCGACGAGCGCTTCGATAGGAGCTACGACGAGGCCACCGGCTACCGGACGCGCTCGATCCTTTGCGTGCCGCTCACGGTCCACGACCGCCTGATAGGGGTCAGCCAACTCATCAACAAGCTCGACGGCGAGCCCTTCACCGATGAAGACTTGGAGCTCTTCCGGCTGCTCAACGCGCAGGTGGCGATCGCAGTCGAGAATGCCCGCCTCCACGCCGACCGGCTCAAGCAGGAGCGCCTGGAGCGGGACCTCGCCTTCGCCCAGGCCATCCAGCGCAGCTTCCTGCCCCAGGACCTCCCTCGGGACGAGCAGGTCGAATTCGCCGCCTCGTGCACCTCGGCCCAGGAGGTCGGCGGGGACTTCTACGATGTGATCGCCTTCCCAGACGGCCGGTACGCCGTCGTCATCGGCGACGTATCGGGCAAAGGGGTCTCGGCGGCCCTCTACATGGCCCGGCTCGTGAGCGAGATTCGCCACTTGGTCCTTCGCCTCGAAGAGCCGGGGGGCGTGCTCGGGATGCTGAACAACCAGCTGGCCGCCAGGGCGCAGCGGGGGATGTTCGTTACCCTGGTGTGTGCGTTCCTTGAGCCGGCCACGGGCCGGATGGCGGTGGCCAACGCGGGCCACCTGCCGCCGCTGGTCTGCCCCTCATGGGGGGGGGGCACCTCTGGCCCTCGACGCTGATGTGGGCCCGCCTCTCGGCGTCGTTGCGGGCATCCCGTATGCGGCCTCGCTCTACACGCTCAGGGCGGGTCACGTGGTGGCGCTCTACACCGACGGCGTGGTGGAGGCCCAGGCCGCCAGCGGGGACTTCTTCGGCATGGAGCGGCTCGAAGCGCTCTTGGCGGAGGAGGTCGGGTCCCCCTCGGACGTATGCAAACGGGTCCTCGAGGCGGTCGAGACCTTCGTCGGCGGCCACGCCCAGCACGACGACCTCACCCTCGTCACCTTCGGGACCAAGCAGTAATCCTCAGGCGACGGGCCCGTCGCCGCCTCCGCCTCAAGACCTAGGACGTCAAGTCCTCGATGAGGCGGGCGTCGGCGGGTGGGAACTGGTATGCCGAAAGCTCCTCGGGGGCCACCCATCGGACGGCCTGGCAGCCGAGCGGGGCTGGCTCGCCGTCGATGAGGGTGCATTCGAAGAAGTGGAGGGTGAGGTGTCGGTCGGGGTAGGAGTGCTCCACGACCCGGACCAAGGCTCCCACCCGGACGGTCACCCCCAGCTCTTCGGCGCACTCGCGCGCCAGACAGGCCTCCAGCGTCTCGCCCGCCTCCCGCTTGCCGCCGGGGAACTCCCAGAGGCCCGCAAGGTGGGCTCCGGGCGGGCGCTGGGCGATGAGCAAAGCGCCGTCGCGACGGATCAGCGCAGCCGTGACCTCGATCGTATCCACGCCGGGCATTCTAGGGCCGGGCCTATGGCCTTGTCAATGAACCCTTTATGGGCGAGGCTGGATTCGGGCGGTGCGTTGAGCTAAGATGGCCGGACCCCCATCCCGCCACCGAGAAGGCTTATGGCCCGCGAAAAGCTCACCACCCTGGAGATCATCAGCGAGATCATCGCCCGGTCCCACACGCTGCGGGAGCTGTTGGACCAGATCGTCCATCTCGTGGCGGACCGGATGGGCACCGAGGTCTGCTCGGTCTACCTCCTGGAGGTCGATCTGCTTCGGCTCAAAGCCACCGTCGGCCTCGAGGCCGAAGCGGTCGAGTCGGTGACCATGACCGTGGAGGAGGGCCTGACCGGCCTCGTCGTCGAAGAGGGCGAGGCGATCGCCGTCGGGGACGCACCCAGCCACCCGCGCTACAAGTACTTTCCCGAGACCCGCGAGGAGCGCTACCGCTCCTTCCTTGGGGTGCCGCTCCAGCATCGGGGCGATACCCTCGGGGTGCTCACCGTTCAGCGCATCGAGGCTGGGCCCTTCGGCCAAGATGAGATCAAGATGCTCAAGGCAATCGCCGGCCAGCTCTCGGGCGTCATCGTCCATGCTCAGCTACTCGACCAGATTCACCTCGAGCAGGCCGAAAAACCTCCGCCGCCGGCCGTGCCCTTGGACGTGATGGTGCACCGGGGGATTCCCGCCGCCGTCGGGATCGGGGCCGGCAAGGTCCACTTCCTCGGCGTGGCGGGCCGATTCGGCCCAGTCCGCGAGCGGCGGGCGGCGGACCCCAACCTGGAGCGGGCGGACCTGCAGGAGGCCGTTGAAGCCTCATTCCTCGATCTGACGCATATCGAGAAGATGGTGACCCAGCGCCTCTCGGAAGCCGAGGGGGCCATCTTCCACACCCACCTCCTTATCTTGCAGGACCAATGGTTTCGGCAACGGATCGAAGATGAAATCGACCAGGGGTGGGATGCGCCGACGGCTGTGCGGCGAGCGGTTCAGATCTATGTCGAGAACTTTCGCGACATCAACGATCCCTACCTGCGCGAGCGGGCCGTGGATGTGGAGGATGTCGGCCGACGGCTCGTGGCCCATCTCGTCGGAGAGGAGACCGAACCGGTCCCCGAGGATCTTCCCGAGGCGGTGATCGTCGCCGACGCCATGACGCCGTCGGACTTCATCGGTCTCGATAAGGCCCTGGTCAAGGGAATTATCCTTGGGGCGGGCCATACGACCTCCCACACCGTCATCCTGGCGAAGTCCTTTGGGATTCCGGTGGTGACGGGGGTGGGGCCGATGAAGGATCTCTTCGTCGAGGGAGAGGAGGTCATTGTGGACGGCTCCCACGGGATCGTCTATTGCCGCCCGACCGAGGAGATTCGCCAGGAGTTGGAGCGCCGAAAGGCCTGGCTCCAGGACCGCTCGGACCAGCTCGCCTCCTTGCGGGACCTGCCGGCCGAGACCCTCGACGGCCACGCGGTGTGCCTGGGGGCGAACGTCGGGCTGATGCACGGCGTGGAAGAGGCGCTACGCCAGGGGGCCGAAATCATCGGCCTCTACCGGACCGAATACTCCTTTGCGATTCGCCCGGACTTTCCCACAGAAGAGGAACAGCTGGAGGTCTATCGCCACACCTGCAGCCGCTTCGGACGCCAGGTGACCATCCGGACACTCGATGTTGGTGGTGATAAGGCCTTGCCGTACTTTCCCATCGAGGAGGTCAACCCATTCCTCGGCTGGCGCTCCATCCGCGTCTCGCTCGATCGGCCCGACCTCTTCGATCCCCAGCTTCGTGCCATCCTCCGGGCGGCGGCCGACTATCCGGTCCGCATCCTCTTTCCCATGATTTCCACCCCGGGCGAGCTGGACCAGGCACTGGCCCACCTCGACGGGGCCAGGGAGCACCTAAAGCGAGAAGGCCTCCCCTACGACCCGGAGGTGCCCGTCGGGGTGATGCTCGAGGTCCCTGGGGCGGTGGCGGTGATCGAGGCGCTGTTCGATCGGGTCGACTTTATCTCAATCGGCACCAATGACCTGATCCAGTATCTGTTGGCGGTGGACCGGGGCAACCGGAAGGTCGCGAACCTCTACGATCCCCTCCACCCGGCGGTCGTCGGGACGTTGCAGCGCATCGTGCAGGCGGGCGAGGCCGCGGGCAAGGAGGTCTCGCTGTGTGGGGAGATAGCGGGTGAGCCGCTCTACGTGCCGCTCCTGTTGGGGCTCGGATGCCGCATCCTCAGCATGCTCCCCTCGGCGGTCCTGGCGGTCAAGGAAGTGGTCAGGGCCGTGAGGCTCGCGGACTGCCAGGCGCTGGCTCAGGCGTGTCTCGCCTCTCCCGACAGCGCATCGAGTCTACAGATGCTCGAGGCTTTTCTCACCGAGGCCGTACCGGACGTGCTGGAAGGCCGCACCCCTTCGGACGTCCTCTCATCCTGAGATGCCTCGCCGCTCGTCAATGCGGGCCCGCCCGCTCGAGCGCTCTGTTGCGCCCTTGATTTTTCTCGCCCCCTGTATTATCAAGACAACCGATGTGGACCGTACATCTGGGTTCGAGAGGGTGAGATGAGACGAATCAAGCTCGGGCTTCCCAAAGGAAGCCTCAACACGCCGGGGCGGGGCAACACCGAGAGCCTCTTTCTCGATGCCGGCTACGAGATCAAGGGCTATACCCCTACCCGGGAGTCGGACCGGGGCCTGCGCATAGCCAACGACCCGGAGATAGATCTCTATCTGACCCGGCCCCAAAGTGCGCCGAGCGAACTGTCCAGGGGCCTGCTGGACATCGCCGTCATCGGGGCGGACTGGGTTCGCGAGGAGACCCTCGATCGCGCCTCCGACATCACCTTCCTGGCCGACCTGGAGTACGGGGGGGCCCGCCTGGTGGCGGCCGCCCCCAGGGAGCACCCGGCCGACGACCTGACCGCGTTTTTCCAGGCCGAGGCCGAGCGGGCGAGCCCCATCATCTGTTACACCGAGTACCTCAACCTCACCCGGTCGCACTTCCTCAAGAACCCCGGCTACCAGGAGCGCTTCGGCCAGAAGGCCCCGCTCGTCCTAGTGCGTGGCATCACCGAGGGGGAGAACGAGCAGGTGCAGGTGATTAACTCCGACGGTGTGACGGAGGGCTACATCGCCAAGGGGGCCGCTCTCGTGGTCGATAACACGCAGACCGGCTCAACGTTGCGGGCCTACGGCTTGAAAGAGATCGACCAGCTTATGACTTCCACCGCGGGGCTCTACGGTGGGGCCACCCTCGAGCGCGACGCCTGGAAGGCCGAGAAAGCCCGCGACATCTCCGATCATCTGCTTGGAGTGGTCACGGCCCGGAAGTATAACGACGTCAAGTTCAACGTGCCCAAGGCCCGCTTCGAGGAACTCATGGCATACCTTGAGTCCCACCACCTCTACTCGCAGCACCCCACCATAACCGAGGCGGGAGACTGGTACGCTGTCAACATCGTCGTGCCGAAAGAGACCTGGCCGAAAATCAGCCGGGAGCTCAAGCGCGACTTTGAGGCCAGCGCCATCGTCCGAAGCGACCTCAAGCAGCTCATCCCGTAAGAGGACGGCCAAGGACACCATTGCGAACATCGACGAAGAGAAGCTCGAGCGCATGGCTCGGCTGCTGTACTTGGCGGCCCTGGAGCTGCTGACGGCCCAAGAGATTGCCGCCCACGCTCCCGCCGGGGCGCCGTAGCC